>CAZECX010000082.1:0-15938 GCA_964510965.1 uncultured Nitrospina sp.
GGCCCCGGTGGTTACAAAACGTCGGTACACGCGCGAAGTCTTCCTCGCTATCATGGTGGTTCTTGCTATTTATGTTGGCAGCGTGTTGCGTCCGGAGATGCATGCTATGGATCAGCTCAAGAAGGCCAATCCCGCAGACCAGAAATTACAAATTCAGTTCGACCGTTATCACAGCCAATTGACATGGCTGTATACCATTAATATGGTTTTGGGCCTGTCGTTATTTTATATTCATGGAAAAGAAATGACCCGCTTCTCAGTGCAAACTAAAGCGAGTCAGTAAATTGCAGGACTCAATCTAAGCCCTTGTTTATTTTCCCTTCACTCAATCGAAACCTTTCCACTTTTTGTTTTTTGTTCTTTAGTATTATTTTATTTGTGCCGGAAGTATTTTCCCAGGTTGTGAAACCGGAAAACAAAAAATCTGAAGTAGAACAGTTTGCAGACATGGCATGGGTAAAAGGAGGGAAGTTTGTTCGCGGCTCCAATTTTAAAGAAAATCAGGCTGCGCTGAAAATGTGCCGTAAATACGATCGATCCTGTCAACTTTGGTGGTTTTCCGATGAGTTCCCTTTAAAACTGGTTACTTTAAAAAGTTATTGGATAGATATTTTTGAAACTACGAACGCGCAGTATCTTGAGTTTGTAAAGGCCACGGGCCATCGACCGGCTTTGGATGACACCTGCACCACAGACTCCTGTTGGGAGGGGAACCTATGGAAAGGCAATTCGTTTTCTTCTCTCATCCGAAATCAGCCTGTCACTCAGGTCAACTGGTATGATGCTGTGGCCTATTGTGAGTGGAAAGGAAAAAGGTTGCCCTCAGAGGCAGAATGGGAAAAAGCTGCGAGAGGTCCAAGCGGAAATATTTATCCATGGGGAAAAGGTTCACCCAAAAGACGTGCTACCTATAATAAAAAATGGCAAGGTATTGGCACGATGACCTCCGTTGGAAGTTACCCAAGAGGTGTTTCCATATATGGTCTACACGACATGGCGGGAAATGTTTGGGAGTGGGTGGATGATTGGTACAGCCGCACCTACTACCGTAAGAGCAAGAACAAAAACCCTAAGGGACCTAAAAATGGAAAATTCAAAGTTCTTCGCGGAGGTTCCTGGGTAAATTTTCCAGATTCGCTTCGCAGTACGTTCCGAAGATGGAGCCAGCCAGATGTACGTTTTAATGACACCGGTTTCCGTTGTGCCAAAGACTCAAAGGAAGTCATCCAATAAAAAAACATATGACCGATAAACCTAAACGTTCTGATGAACTCACCGACCACGAGCGTGGGTTGTTAAAACCTTATCTTTCTGATGTCGATGTCAATGTGTTCACACTTGAAAATTTGAATCCAGAAGTGATCGGCGGAGCCCTGGCCCGCTACAGTCGAGCTCCTACTGGATTCAAAGAAACGGTTGCTCGCGAGTTTTTGAATCCGGATGGAACCCCCAATGATTTAAAAGGTTCGCAGATGGTTGATCGGGTCGTCAATAAGTTTGGTGACGATTCAGTGGCAGAACTTGCAGTGGCACCTTTATGCATTGAAGAAATCTCCAACTTGATGACAAAGGTTATCGAAGATTGTCGTATTGGAGGTTCTCCTATTGAAGAGTCCACCCGATATGTACTTTATGATGCCAAAAAGAATGGAAGATGGAGATACATCTGTCCGGATAATATTCGTGAATCTGGGTTGGGTGAGAAGTTCACAGGAAATATGGATTTTCTTTTTGAAACGTATGCGGAAATGGTCGAACCGATGCAGGACCTGTTTCGCAAGCGTTTGACAAAGGAAGCGTTTGAAATTGAAGTAGAACGAAACGGTCAGATTCAAAAGGCCGGGTTGTCGAAACTACAAGACGAAAATGAAATCAAAGCGCATCGAATTGCCTACAGTTTTACCATCCGAAGTGCAGCGTGTGATGTGATTCGCTGTATCCTTCCTGCATGTACCCAGGCGAATGTTGGCTTGGTGGGCAACGGCAGGTTTTATTCTGGACTGATTAGTAAATTGATGACGAGTAATTTGTCGGAAGCCAATCAACTCGCGGGTTCGATTAAAAAAGCCCTGAACACGCAAATTCCTACCTTTATCAAACGCGCGGATCGCAATCCCTATGCAGCAGAAAACGACAAGACCATGCGTGCATTGTGTAAGGAGCTTTTTGATTCGTTGCCCATTGAAACTGCAGCGGAAGTGGTTTTGTTGGATGATGCAGCAGACGACCAGTATATCAATTTGTTGGCAAACATGATTTTCCCTTTTGTGCAGCATTCTTCCCAGCAAATAAGAAACGTTGTTCGCCAATTGCCCGATGAAAAGAAAAAACAGATTTTTGAGGCCTATATTGGTTCACGAAAAAGTAAGCGCGACAGACCCGGTCGGGCGTTAGAATACGGCTACCCTATCCAGTTCGATATCCTTGCAGGATTTGCCGAGTACCGCGATTTGCAAAGGCATCGCATGCTCACACAACAAAGGCAGGACCTGGGAGTGGAGTTGGGTTATTCGGTTCCGGAAGAAATCGCAGAAATTGGCATGGCAGAAAAAATTCGGGAGTGTTTTGAACGCACCGAATCCTTGCACCGTGACCTGAAGCGTGCCGATTTTCATCAGGAAGCGCAATACGCTACTTTATTCAATCATTTCATCCGCTGGAATATGGGGATGAATCTTCGCGAGTTGGGTCATTTTGCTGAGTTACGAACCCAAAAAGCCGGACATCCCAAGTACCGGCGAACCACACAAATGATGGCAAAGCTTTATCTGGAGCGCCATCCGGAAATGGAACCTGTCCTGAAATTTGTGGATTATAACGATTACGATGGCGGCATCACCCGCGCCGATCAGGAAGCCCGGACTGCCCGCAAAAGCCTCGCCAAAGGCGTCTTCGACGACCACGACGGGTAGGCCCGTCTCCAATAGGTCTATTCCTTCTTAGCTTGGATACAAATTGCCCTCAAGCTTCTAGATTGAGAGGGTTTGCGTATTTTTGGAGGTAAAGCGGGAAGGGTTTGCTGAATTAAGCTCGGACCCCTTTCCTCAGGGCGTAGCTCTGTAGAATTATATGGGTTTTTGTGGTAGTCTTGTGCGCTTTAATATTCCCCCCAAACCAAAATTTTTATTGAGAGATAGTGATATGAAAATTGGAGTTCCAAAAGAAATCCATGATGGTGAGAAGAGGGTGGCAACAACACCCGAAGTCATTGGTCATTTAAAAAAGCTGGGTTTTGAAATTATTGTAGAAAAGGGAGCTGGAGACTTAGCTCATTTTTCTGACGAGAAATACACAGAAGCTGGCGCGACAATAGCGAATGATGCCAAATCTGTCTGGAATGATAGCGATATCATTTTAAAAGTTCGCGGACCCGAGTTGAACGGTCCCGAGATAGACCTTCTTAAAGAAGGCCAGATATTGATATCGTTTCTCTGGCCGGCACAAAATCCTGATCTACTGAAAAAATTAGCAGACAAAAAAGTAACCGCTATGGCGATGGACATGGTGCCACGTATTTCTCGGGCGCAGAAAATGGATGCGCTCAGTTCCATGGCAAACATTGCGGGTTACCGTGCAGTGGTTGAAGCCGCACAAAATTTCGGTCGATTTTTCACAGGCCAGATTACGGCAGCAGGAAAAGTACCCCCCGCCAAGGTCGGTGCTGGGGTTGCAGGCCTTGCCGCGATAGGAGCCGCAAAAAGTATGGGTGCTATCGTTAGAGCATTCGATACCCGGCCTGAAGTAAAAGAACAGGTAGAAAGTATGGACGCGGAGTTCCTGGAACTCGACTTTGAAGAAGAAGGGTCAGGTACAGGCGGCTATGCAAAAGTAATGAGTAAAGAATTTATCGAAGCAGAAATGGCACTTTTCGCTGAACAAGCCAAAGAGGTAGACATTATTATTACCACGGCTTTGATTCCAGGAAAACCTGCTCCGGAATTAATCAAACAAGAAATGGTTGAGTCCATGAAAGATGGCAGCGTTGTTGTTGACCTCGCCGCAGAACAGGGCGGCAACTGCAAACTTTCTGAAGCGGGAAAAATTGTCAAGGCACATGGAGTTTCCATAATTGGTTACACCGATTTACCGAGCCGCATGGCAGCACAGGCCAGCCAATTGTATGGAACCAATTTGCGTCATTTGTTGACAGATATGTGTAAGGAAAAAGACGGCAACGCCAAAGTCGATTTTGAAGATGAAGTGGTTCGTGGTGCTACGGCAGTGAAGTTAGGGGAAATTACTTTCCCGCCGCCAGCCCCTAAACTCTCGGCAGCACCTGCCAAACCGGCAGAGAAACCTGCAGAGGTAAAACCCGTAGAAGAAGAAACATCCTCGGCGATGGGACCTCTCATCACATTCGGCGTGGGTGCGTTGGGATTATTTGGTCTTGGGGCAATTGCACCCGCTTCATTCATGGCGCATTTTACGGTTTTTGTCCTGGCCTGCTTCGTTGGCTATATGGTTATCTGGAATGTTTCAGCAGCGCTACATACTCCATTAATGAGTGTGACCAACGCTATCAGTAGCATCATCGTTATTGGTGCCATATTACAAATCAGTTCAGGTGAAAAGGTGATTATGTGGGTCGCCGCTTTTGCAATACTGATCACATCCATTAATATTGCAGGCGGATTCGCGGTAACGCGCCGCATGCTTGAAATGTTTCGCAAATAGGAGGCGAGAAGATGAGTGAAGGAATCATAACCGCCTCTTATGTCGGGGCAACAATTTTATTTATTTTAGCGTTGGGTGGACTGAGCAATCAGGAAACCGCAAGACGCGGTAACGTTTATGGAATGATCGGCATGGCCGTGGCGTTGATCGCCACGATATCGGGGGTCACAGGCAATCTGGGAATCCTGATAGGCGGTCTTGTTATAGGTGGATCCATTGGTCTGGTTCTGGCAAAACGTGTGCAAATGACACAAATGCCCGAACTGGTCGCTATGCTCCACAGTCTGGTAGGACTTGCAGCCGTATTGGTTGGATTCGCCAACTTTATGGATCCCGAGCGTTTGAGTCATTACAGCGGGATTGAATTAACCATTCACGATGTGGAAACTTATCTGGGAATCCTCATCGGCGCGATTACCTTATCAGGTTCTGTCATTGCGTTTGGAAAATTGAGTGGCAAGATCGGCGGTAACCCCATGTTATTACCGGCCCGGCATTTTTTAAACCTGGGCCTTTTGCTTGCATCCATCTGGTTGTGTAAAGAATTTGTTGAACAATCAGCGGCAGGTGGCGGAACAATGCCTTTGTTGATCATGACGGGCATTGCATTGTTGTTCGGAATTCATATGGTCATGGCTATCGGGGGTGCGGATATGCCTGTGGTTGTTTCCATGCTCAACAGTTATTCCGGCTGGGCCGCTTCGGCAACGGGATTCATGCTCAACAACGATCTACTCATCGTTACTGGTGCGCTGGTGGGCAGTAGTGGTGCGATTTTGAGTTACATCATGTGTCGGGCCATGAACCGAAAGTTCCTCTCAGTTATTGCAGGTGGATTCGGAACGACAAGTGGCGGCGGTGGTGGTGCTTCTGTAGAAGATCAGGGTGAAGTTATCGAAATGCACGCTCCAGAGGTCGCAGCTTTATTGACCGAAGCCAAAGAGGTCATGATCATTCCAGGTTATGGGATGGCGGTGGCGCAGGCGCAGCATATCGTCAATGAAATCACGAAAACGCTTCGATCTAAAAAAGTAAACGTGCGTTTCGGAATTCATCCCGTTGCAGGGCGAATGCCGGGACATATGAACGTTTTGCTGGCAGAAGCCAAGGTGCCTTACGATATCGTTTTCGAAATGGATGAAATCAATGACGACTTTCCGAAAATTGATGTTTCCATCGTCATCGGTGCGAACGACATTGTCAATCCATCTGCGCAAACCGATCCAGACAGTCCAATTGCCGGTATGCCGGTCATGGAGCCCTGGTTAGGCGGAACAACCATTGTTCTGAAACGTGGAATGGCAACCGGTTATGCCGGCGTTCAAAACCCGCTCTTCTTTAAAGAGAATACTCGGATGCTGTTCGGCGATGCCAAGAAGAGCCTCGATGAGGTTTTCAAAAACATTTAATAAGTACTTAGAAACCCCCTCCGTCTTCCTGATAAGGGGACTGAGGGGGTTTTCTTTTTTGGCCTCTTTTAATTCCACATTCAAATGAGCCCTGCCAATAAAAAAGAGATTTATCTGGGAATGGCGTTGATCGGCACGACAGGAATCCTGATCGGGTTGGTGATGGACAGTCCTTTGCTGATGGCCATCGCGGGATTTTTGGGAACGGTGATCGGCGGCTTTGTCGGCTGGCTCGGCGGAAGACGTTATATGATAATCATCTGTCTGGGAGTTTTGATCGGTGCTTATCTGGGTTATCGAACGGGAGACCGCGATATTCTAATCATCGCAGCAGGCACCGGCGGTGCCATCGCCGGTTTCATGGGCGCTCAGTTAGAATTATTTTTTAAGAAGTGACTGTTTTTTCATTCGAATTTAATCTTTCCTCATAAGATATTTCATTAGCTATACATTCTGGCAACGTATTTTCCATAACCGTTGTAGGGGAGGGTGGCGCGGATGGCGCCTGTTCCGATCATCTTTTCCCGGTTTTGAGGCCAGCGAGGATGCGGGATGCGCGGATCGACGTTGGCGGTGAAACCGTATTCCAGTCCCTGCAAGGTTGTCCAGAACGTCATGGGTTTGTAGTCGACGAGCTCAATTTTTACGATGGATTTGATACTTTTAAATCCATATTTCCATGGAACCGCCAGGCGAATCGGTGCGCCGTGTTGCTTTGCTAAAGGGTGTCCGTAAATCCCTGTTACTAAAAACGCCAGTTCATTCATAGCTTCTTCTATCGTTAGGGCTTCGGTGTAGGCCCAGGGTTCCCAAAAAGCCAGTTGCCCTTGAGCGGTGAACGGTTGATAGAAGGTTTCCAGTTTTACGTGAGTGGCAGTTGATTTTGGTTCCACCAGTTTTAACAGTTCTTTAAATGGAAACCCCGTCCACGGCACGGCCATGGCCCAGGCTTCGACGCAGCGAAGACGGTAAAGCCTTTCTTCTATCGGCATGGATTTTAATAAGTCATCGATATCGAAGGTTTTGGGTTTATTGACCAATCCACTTATTTCAATATTCCAGGGTCGTGTGTTGAGTTTTTGCGCGTAATGAACCGGATCGGTTTTATCGGCGCCGAACTCATAAAAATTATTATATGTGCCGGCGATTGTCTCATCGGTCATCGGTCGGTCGAGTTCGAAAGCGGGATTGCGTTTGGCAGGATAAAGAGATTTTTCCATTTCGTTCCACTCAATTTCAGAAAGAGTGTTTGGCGGGGTGGAAGGTCCGCATCCGTATAACGCTCCTACTGTCGCCAGCGAGGTTAGGGCCGTGCCTTGAATAAACTCCCGTCGTCTCAGGTAAACGGACTCAGGAGTTGCGAGATTTTCTGAAATTTGCCAGTCTTTTTTCTGGATGAAGTTTGCCATTGAATTAACCTGTTTTCTGGTAGAAAAGCAAATCCCCCCGACCCCCTTCAACGAAGGGGGAGTTTTAATGGACCCCCTCTTTTCAAAGAGGGGCTGGGGTGATTTGGAGCTAATCTATCAAGTCGATGTCAGCTGGTAACCCAGTCATCAATCGCCTTCAAATATTCAGGCAGACCTTTATCAATGGGAAGAGAAATGATTTCCGGCACATCGTAACTGTGGTTTTGCTTCACCCAGTTTTCGAGTACGCCATATTTTTGTTGTCGAGTTTTGGCGATTAGCAGAATCTCATCGTCGACATGAACTTTCCCTTCCCAGTGGTAAGTGGACTGGATGCCCGGAACGGTGTTGACGCAAAAGGCGAGTTTTTTTTCTACCAATCCGCGGCTTAGTTTTTCTGCTTCTTCTTTGGACCCTGCGGTAATAAAAACTACGCAATATTCATTCATGCGAGCCTCCTTCGTCAAAGCACAAATTTTAACAAATAAAATCCTAACACGAGCAAAACGAAAAATACGATACTGAATAAATTGAAATATTTCTCTATCAACGCCTTGACAGGCGGGCCGAATTTATAAATTAGAAATCCGACCAGAAAAAATCGTGCCGAGCGACTGATCGCGGAAGCAGCAACAAAAGTCGGGAAATCTATTTTAAATGTGCCGGCAGCCAGAGTGAATATTTTGTAGGGCAGAGGAGTAAAGCCTGCGGCTGCTACGGCCCAGCCATGGTGTTCGTTATAAAGTCCTCCTATTTTATCGAATGT
This sequence comes from uncultured Nitrospina sp., assembly GCA_964510965.1. Lineage (GTDB taxonomy): Bacteria > Nitrospinota > Nitrospinia > Nitrospinales > VA-1 > UBA8687. The sequence continues at coordinate 8,259 of CAZECX010000082.1, forward strand.
TTCCTGTAAGTGATAGAAGTCTACAATTCGTTGACCAATGAGGTCCATGAACTGGTAGCCAATAAAATAACCGAACATGCCGCCTAGCACCGATGCAATAGAACAAAAAAGAGAGAACCTTATCCACAAAGCAGGAACCGCAACGGTCATGGCAATCAGTAAAATATCTGGAGGAATAGGAAAAAAAGATGATTCGACAAAAGAAATGGCACAAAGGGCAGGCAGTGCATAAGGTGTTGCTGCCCAGTGCAAGACCCAGTCGTAGGCAGATCTGAAAAATTTCATGTAAAGAAGTTTTATAAAAGGTTAAAGAAGGTTTAAAGGATCGACATCGATGGTTATTTTGACTTTATCGCGGGCCTTGGACTCATTTAGCTGAGAACATTTTAGCAAAATGTTTTGCAATTGTTTCATGTTTCCGCCACGCAATATCAAATGCCAACGAAATTTATTTTGAATCCGGTAAAGAGCCGCCTTGGAAGGGCCGATTAACTCTACCGATTTTTCTCTGGAAACAAGTCGAGAAAGGGATTGCCTGAGTTTTCCTATGGCATTTTGCCCTTGGGATTCATTTTCGCAAACAACTTCCAAAGCTATGATTCTTGTGTAGGGAGGGTAGTTCAACCGTTTCCGGAGTTTCAGCTCTTTATCGTAAAAGGCATTTACATCGTGCTCCATCACAAACTCAAACATATAGTGATCGGGGTTATTGGTTTGGATGAGGACTTTGCCCGGTACCTTACCACGTCCCGCCCTTCCTGCCACTTGTGTCATCAATTGGAATGCTCGCTCGCAGGATCGAAAATCAGGAATATTAAGAGCGACATCTGCTGCAACCACACCCACAAGAGTGACATTGGGAAAGTCGTGGCCTTTTGTAATCATTTGCGTTCCAATGAGAATATCGATTTCCCCTGCTGTCATATCCCGATGCATATTAGCGAATGCCTTTTTGCCTTGTGTGGTATCTCTATCAAGTCGTCTCACATTTGCTTTTGGAAACAGCTTGAGTGTTTCTTCTTCCAGTTTTTGCGTGCCGAATCCACTAAAGCGGATCACTTCTCCCTGGCACTCAGGGCAATGTCCTGGCATGCGGGCCGAGAAATTACAGTAATGGCAGAGCAGTCGATCGTCATTGCCATGAAACGTCAGGGTGACGCTGCAGTGGTTGCATTCCATGGCGTAACCGCAGTCGGGACAATAAACGAATCGTGCAGTACCGCGTCGATTGAGGAATAGAAATATTTGTTCCTTTCTGGACAGTCGGTCACGAATAGCAGCGATGAGTTGGCCGGATAAAATTGAAAAGTTTTTAAACTCTTTTCGCTCTTTACGCATGTCAACCAAACTGACGATGGGAAGCATACGGTCACCCACTCGTTTTTCCAGAGAAAGGTATTTATATTTATCGAGCTGGGTGTTGTGGATCGATTCCAATGAGGGCGTGGCTGACCCTAGAAGTACAACAGCATTTTGTGAATGGGCGCGCATCACAGCGGTGTCGCGTGCGTGATAACGTGGTGTCGAGTCTTGCTTGTAAGAGCCGTCATGCTCTTCGTCAATGACAATGATTCCTAGATTGGAGAACGGAGCAAAAACAGCTGAACGAGCACCCACAGCAATGGATACCTGTTTATCGTGAATTTTTTTCCATTCGATAAAACGTTCCTTTTGCGACAGTCCACTGTGAAGGATAGCCACTCGGTCGCCGAACCGTTGGCGAAATCGCTCTACCGTTTGAGGTGTCAGAGAAATTTCAGGAACCATCATGATTGCCGTTTTCCCTTGTTCCAGAACCTGCTGAATGCACCGTATATAGATTTCGGTTTTGCCGCTACCTGTTACACCCTGTAGTAGGAAGGGTTGAAATTTTGATTGTGCTATGGCTTTGCTGAGTTGGGTAAAAACTTTTTTTTGCTCAGCGGTAAATTTCAGCTCAGTTCCAATGGGCTGATTGGATAGATCAACCTCGCTGGTTCTTTCGCTTTTCCGGGTAAAAACTTCAACCAGTCCTTTCTCTTTTAAACTTTTGAGTGCGGCAGCACTTCCTTTCACCTGTTTTTCCAAATCTGCGGTGCTGATCTCGCCCTTTAATAAATAGTCACAGACCATTTTTTGTTTGGGACTACGCTTTAGAAGTTGTTCAATCTTTTCTGGGTCTGGAAAATTGGGATTGAGGCGAACAGATTTAATAAATTGATAACCGATGGTGCTTTTTTGAATTGCTTCGGTTGAAGTGAGTAGCCCACCCTGTTTCAAATGAGCCAGAGAATAGGCGCTGAATTTTTTGCCCAGACCTTTCTGGCATTGCTTTAAAGTGACCTTTTTTTTCCCCCCGATAAAGTGCAAAAGGAGAATGGCTGATTTTGAGAGAGACCCTTTTTTCAGAGCGTCCATTCCCGCTTCTGTTAATGAGAATTCTTCGCGACTTTCATCATCTAGCCCGGCAGGCAGGGCAGCACGAATGGCCTCTCCCCAGGAGCATTGGTAATAACCGCTCAACCATTTTGTCAGAGCAAGAATTTCTTGGTCTGCTACGGGTTTGGTGTCGGGTAGATCGCTGATGGATTTCAGTTGAATATTTTTGTCCCATTTGGAGGCCAGATTGACCACATAACCTGTAATTCGACGTCTTCCAAAAGGCACAAATACCCGCATACCCACCTGAACTTTCCCCAAAAAGTCAGGAGGAATTTTATAGGTGAATACCTCTTTGATTGGCAGATTGAAGGCCACCTCAGCAAAAGGTTTTTCGGGAGAAGGTTTCACGTTTAAGGTTTTTGTCAGAAATTAAGATTAACTCGGAAGGCACTTCCAAGTTTTTGCGGATTGTACCACCCACTCGCGTGGGTAGCAATTGGAGTAAACTTATTGTTAGGGGCTTGATGGTACAGGATATTTTATGGGCATCGATTTATTGCCTCCCTTGCAAAGGGGCAGCTCGGCGTGGGGCCAATAAGTATTGACTCTTTTTTTGTTTTCCTCTAATCTCATTTCCTTCGTAGAAATTTCAGGATAATTTTTGTTTTTAAAAGAGGTGGAGATATGAAAGTTGGAGATAAAATCAAATTTGATTTTGCGGGAAAGAAAAAAGAAGGCACGGTTAGCAAGTTGTTTGATAACAGCGTTTATCTGAAAGTGGATTTCGACAAGGATAAGCAGAAAACCGTCAAACGCAAACTCAGCCAGGTTGATGGCGGAAAATCGAAGAAAAAATAGCCGGACTACGTCCGGTGGTAGTATTGCATGGGTTTCTGAACCATCCGTTTTTATTGGCGGATGATTCAAGAGGAGGCCCAATGATGTTTTTTTGCGTTACCGGTTTTTATCGACTGCCTCCCCCGCTAGAGGGCTAGAGGAAGAATTGAACCTGATTCATCAGTCGGGGGATGAGTTTTGGTCGATATAGCCTTGGGTCAAATTCTTCCAACCTTCTTTTATTTTCCTGATAACACAGATTAATGAATTCCTTTGGGCTCATGGAGGGGGCCTTAGATGATTTTTCCAAATCCGTAGCTTGTATAGTAAAAGATTTGCCTCCCATTTTTTTTAAATCCATTAGTCGACTCCAACCTGCTGAGGCAAATGCCAGCAAGGTATTTATCCAATGAATTTGTGGCATGGGGAAGCTGCGGCAGTGGCGCATGTACAATAGCCAATTATGTATGAACATAATATGTCTCGCCTCCTCTTTTACAATTGGTTCCATTACTTCTATCAGGCTCAAAGGGTAGTCTTTGGATGCTTTTGATATCTGGATAAACCCAAAAGCGAAAAAGGAGTCAATGCATTCCCCCGCCCCTGTCGACATAAAGCTTTTTTCCAGATCATCATCAAGTGGCTCTTGTGGTAATTCCTTAAATGGAATTTCGTATTGTTTTAAAAAACATCTAAGAATATCTGCGTGACGAGCTTCTTCGTAACCTTGAAGTTCAATGGCTTCGCGAAGGAGAGGATCTTCTACTACCTTTGCGTAGGCTGAAAGTTTAAGGCCGACACGAGTCTCGGTAAAAATTGCGTAATCCCATATAGGAAAACCCTTAAGTTTCTCAATGGTGTCCTGGTTTAGATCAGGCCAGTCCAGTTCTTCTGGTTTGAAAGGCTTATGGGTGTCAAGAAATTCCCTGCAAAAAATCTCTTTATGCTTATCTGTTCCCGGTTCAACTTTCATAGCTGAAAATAATCTTAAAAATAGGTTTTTATTTTGGCTTGTTTTTTTAACATTTCAATATAGTCACGGGTTGCCTGGGAGACTTTTTTGTTTGCCAGGAACTTTTCAATTTTTTCCTTTTCTGCGGAAAAAGGGCTGAGACCTCCCGGTTTTCTATCGGTTACTTTGAGGATGTGAAAACCGTGCCCAGTTCGGAATATATCGCTAACTTCTCCTACTTTCATTTTAAAGGCACGCGTGCTGAAAGCGGGTAGCATTTGCTTTTGTGTGAAAAATCCTAAATCTCCTCCTTTTGATGCCAAACTGTCTTGCGAATGTTGTTGAGCCAGGGCACCAAAATCTGAACCATTTTTTACCTGAAGTAGGATCGATTCAAATTTTTTGAGGACTGCTTTCTCCCCGGCTTTTCCATCTTTGGGGTTGAACTTAAGTAGCATGATGCTGGCGCGAACTTTTTCCTTGCCTTCAAATTTGTTCTTGTTTTTATCGTAATAAGCGCGAGCATCCTTTTCAGCGATTTTAATTTTCGGTTCGATTTCTTTTTTAATAAGCTGATCCATATACATGTCAATTTCCAGTTCCTGCTTATATTGATCGACTGTCATCCCTCGATCAGCGAGGCGGTGCTCAAAAATGGAATCGGATTTAAATTTTGCTTTAACCTCCTCCAGTCTTTTGGATAACATTTTTTCAGAAACTTTTGCACCCGTTTCTTTTGCTTTTAGTACCAATAATGTCCGGCCAATTTCATCATCGATGAATGTTTTAGCGGCAGATTTTTCCTGGTCAGCAGTCAGGGGCATCCCTCGCTTTTTGTATTGGATTGCGGCCTTCTTAAGTTCTCGGAATATGACATCTCCCTTGATATCGTGATCATTTACTCTTGCAACCACTTTTGGCAGTTTAATTTTGAGTTCGTCGTGCTTATGACCGGAGTGTGCCCAAACCAAAGGGGTTGGAACGACAAAGAAGATGCTGAATAGAAATAAAAAACTTAAAGGAATGAACCTTTTCATTTAGGGTTCCTTTCTTTGAAAGAAGGCATGCAAATTTTGGGTATCTTAAAAATTAAATTTATCACTCATATGCGGGATGTCAATTTAATTATTAAAACCTGTGCGGTGGAAATTTTGGGGCTGAAATAGTGGATTAGATAATAATGAGAAGTTAATTTTGAGGCAGGTTTACGGAATGGGAAGAACCGTTCGAAAACCATAAATTTCATTTTTGATGTGCGAATAATTTCGGGCTCGTTTTACCACTTTTACCCCTTCGATGCTGTTCACCCAGGACCCGCCTCTAAGAACCTTCATTTTCAAAGGCCCTTGGGGACCTTCGGGGTTGATCTCGGGACTGGTTCGGTAATAATTTTCATCATACCAATCGAGGCACCATTCCCATACGTTGCCAGCAGTATTGTATAACCCGAAGGGACTGATCCCGGAATGGTAATAGTTGACCGGAGCGGTATGTGCGTAGTTATCGTTTTCGCCAAATATATTCACGAAAAAAAAGAAAAAACCTTTATCAAACTTTCTTCCCCATGGCCATAGACGACCATCGTTGCCGCGGGCGGCTTTTTCCCATTCAGCTTCTGTAGGCAGACGGCGGCCTTTCCATTTCGCGTAAGACATGGCATCGTTCCAACTTACCCCAACCACAGGTTGTTCTGGATCATTGAATCGTGGGTCGTCCCAGAATATAGGCGCCGGGTGACCTGTGGCTTCCATAAAATCGTGGTAATTCTTATTGCTGACTTCATATTTATCGATATAGTAGCCAGAGGTGTATACGAAGTGCATGGGTTTTTCGTCGTCATTTCCTGATGAAGTTCCCATCTGAAAATAGCCTTCCGGGATAAAGATCATGTTTGCCGGGGTTTTATCCTGAGCTTGTGCAGGGGAAATAAAAGAAAATACGACGAAAAAAAGAAGAGATAAATATTTAGGGTATCCGGAGATACCTGCAGGAGGGTACATTACAATTTAAAAAAACTAATATGAGTTACCAGATCGCGCTTGGTTTCGGGCGCCAGTTCTTCATGGGCATCCAGGTTTTCTATGTTGATCCACTTGTAATGCCCGTTCCAGCAATTGAGCGTTACAACAGAATTGCCATACCAGTCTATCGTGTTGTTTAAAAAGATAGGGCCCTGGCATTTTTGGCAACTACCATGAATCTCATGAATGTTTTGTTTCTTGCTCATTCTCACTACGACCTATTTATAAGAGCAACCCGCTATTTGGACTGATTAAAATTATACCCTTACTTAAATTAAATTATAATCAACAGATTTGCGCAAGTTAATTTCAATGTTTAAGTGATTTAAAAACGCCTAAAACCTTTGATTTGTCAAGGTCTTTCTGCGGCGAACCGCCGCTGGCAATAGACCTATAGGCCCTACGCAAAGTAGGGGTAGCGGGTTTTTTTTAGGAGGACTTTAAGTTCGTCCAGAGGAAGTCCAATGATGTTGTTTTTAGACCCGGAAAAAGAACGAACCATAAAGCTTCCCTTGCCTTGAATAGCATAGGCCCCGGCTTTGTCCATAGGTTCGCCTGTGGCAATATAATCATTGATTTCCTGATCGGTTAAAGATTTGATTTTAACTTTAGAGATTACGAATTTGTCGACCGATTTCACTGGACCTATTACGCACATGCCTGTAATGACAAGATGCTCTCTGCCACTCAACCTGTTAAGAATACGTTCAGCATCTTCTTCATCTTCAGGTTTTTCAAATATTTCATCGTCCAATGTTACAAGAGTATCAGCACCTATGACCCAGCAATCCGGAAATTTCGGTGCAATGGACTCGGCTTTTGCACGCGCTATATTTCGAGCATTTTCTTCAGGGCGTAGCCCAATGTCCAGCGCTTCTTCAATGGAACTGGGCGCCACTTCAAATTGAGGAAATAACTCTTTTAAAAGTTCCACGCGGCGCGGTGATTGTGAAGCCAGGACTAATTTTGAATCATTTGTATTCATAAGGTCTGCCAACATACCTTAAACTCAAACCCTCAGCAACCCCTTAGCAGGGGAGGCAATACCTGCCACCTAGGGTAAAGGGCTTGGGGACAATCGCCTTCCTCAAAATGTTTTGACTCCTCGTCGCTGCGGCTAGCAGTGGAAATTGGGGGGCAATTCCTATATATTTACTTCTTTCATTTTTAAATTTGGGGGAAGCATGGCGGGAGCGACACATCAGATACAAATACGTCATATCTTGGTTGATAAAAAAGAAGTGGCGGATCTTTTAAAAGAGACGATCGATGGTTTACCCAACGAAACCGCACGGGTTCAGATGCTGATGAAATTGTCAGCAAAATACAGCATTTGTTCCGCATCTAAAGAAGAGGGAGGGAACCTGGGCTGGTTGGAAGTGGGCTGGAATAAAAATGATCCGCGACAGCCTCGCGGGGGCTTCAAGACATTGAGTAATGACGAACTCAATGATTTTATAATGGACGGGGTTGCAGATATGTCGCTAAATAAGGGGCAGGTGTTTGGTC
>CAZECX010000083.1:0-3210 GCA_964510965.1 uncultured Nitrospina sp.
AATTAATTAACAAAGTAAAATAAGCTTCATTATCCTGGTGCCATATTCTGCTACCCACCTGATGTTGCGTACCATCCGAGCGCCCAATACGTAACGTTTCCAACGTTAAGTGAACATGATCTTTTTCTGGTATGTTCTGCTGTAAAAGAAGCCGAAAAAATCCCATCATTTCGCACAAATATTCAGCCATTGGCGCTTGTCTTTTAGGGATTTTCAGTTTTTGGCTGTCACGAATAATCCAATTAAGGTTAGAGGTAAAGTTTTGATAAATTTCTTCACAATTTTCCTTTGTAAACAAATGGCTTAGGTTTAACTGAGCAAGACCTTCTCCATTTTTAAAATCAAAATTTTTTCTTATTAACTGGGGCCAATTCGAGGCATTGTGCGCGCGCACGATTTCAAACTCCTTTTTTAAAATGGCATTCGGCATTGGCAAGGTTAAATCACTGGTACATTCAATGAGTTTTGGCTTCTTTTAAAAAATCGCCCAAAATTTCATCTATGGATTGAAATTTAAAACCAGAAGCTTTCATGAAACGATCCATTTTCATAGAAGGATTAATCGCCCTTTTGTCCTCAAAATTAAAATATTCAAAGGGCAATTCCTGAACTTCCGGAATTTTTATTGCCAGTCGATTTGCCAATCGCTCAGCTAATTCTTTTCTGGATACAGTCTGAGGGCTGGCAATATTAAATGTGCCTGTCATATTTTTCCGAGCAACCTGCTCAATTACCGCTGCCATATCAGACAAAGAAACAATTTGAAACTTTTGATCCTGAACAAGTTTTAATACTTTTCCTGTAATTATTTGACCGTATAAATCGGACAATAAATCTGACTTATTATCATCATAACCTACAACTTTTGAAAAACGTAGAATACAAAATCTTTGAAAGTGGTCATGAATAAATTTTTCAATCTCCCTTCTATGCCCACCATAAACATTGATAGCGGGCCCTTCACTGGTTTCTGCGTAATCACCGTTAATTCCCGGATAAACACTATCGCTGGAAACGTAAATTGGGAAAACCTTCTTTTCCTTCAACTTCATTAGAAGGTTCTGAACTCCATCAACATTTATTTCTCGAGACAACTCAGGATGAGACTTGCAAAAGTCAATTTTAGAAACCGCTGAAAAAATAACCGCATATTCTACTTGAGAAAATGGAAGACTCTGCGGCGCTGGCTTTATTAAATCAAAATGTATTCCACCGGGAAATGGGTTATTCGAAAAGGTTCCAAAGGCAGGATACTTCTTGATCAATTGCTCATATAAATGATGGCCCATGTAACCAGAAGCACCAATTATCAAAAATGACAACTTCGAGCTCATTATTATTTTGGTCGAGTGATTTAATTTAGCGCTGACAAAGGGACAAGACTTCCCCTACTTCAGGACCATGTTTTTCGATCTTCTTCCCAAATCCGACATCCCTGGCAAAGATCGATCTCATTTCGACGAGCACTTGCGTGCAACTTTCGGATGTTCATAAGGGGTTCATCATTCCATATTTCCACTATGGAATTTTTAGAAAAATTTCCAACTTTTACTTTACTACTGTAATCGATCGAACACATTGGAACGGTTCCATCCGTATGAATAATCATGGAAGAAAATGGGGCAATACAAGGTCTATCCGCATAAGCTTTTATATTTTTATCTGTTTCTCGGTTTAGCTGATTCCCCCATGTATGCGCAGCCTTTGCGTATACCTGATCATTAGGACCAATTTTATCCTTCCAGAATGAAATCCAGTCCTGCACCTCATGTTTATTACTATCCATAATTATCATTCGCAACCGAATTATCAACGGAGAATTTTTTTGATCTCTTATTTTGATTAAGTTCAGTGTATTTTGGACAACGGTTTCATAGTTCAGATTTACCCTGATCTCTTCAAAAGTCTTTTTGCTAATTCCATCAATTGACACCATTATATCGTCAAGCCCTGCGTCCAAGTATTGATGGATTCGCTTCTCGTCCAGCAATTGAACATTTGTAGCCATTGTGACTTGTTTGATCCCGGTATCTTTTAACGACTTGATTTTTTTGTGTAGGTTTTTATCCAAAGTAGGTTCGCCATCCCTATTCAAGCTTACCTGGTCAACCCATTTATGGTGATCTGAAATTTCCTTTACAAATTTTTCAAACAGCTTGTCACTCATAATTGGGTTTCTTACCTTTTCCCAATCATCTATAGTGCACATCACGCAACGGGCATTACAGGCATTTACCGTTTCAATTTCAAAATATTTAGGGAAGTATAAAGACTCTTTAATATGAGTTAGATTTAAACGGTCAGAAAATTCCTGAAACAATGGCGTTTCAAATTTATCTTGCCCAAGGGCACTCCCTTCTGGTTCTGTATTTTGGGTATATTCCATAGTATTAATATCTATATATCTGCATAAAAATTACACTTCTCATTTGAGAATAAATTTTGCTTTCCTCTACCCACTTTATGCCGAAACTATAACTTGTCTATCTAATTAAATATGGCCTGGCGGAACTATAAAATATTTTTTCACTCCCAACCTGCAAACAGGTTAATTCATCTCCAAGAGAGCTCTATCCATTTTATTACTTTCCAAGTTGTCTAACGCTTCATTAATCTCCTCCAGTTTATATCGGTGCGAAATCATCTTTTCTAGAGGTAATTTTCCTTCTAAATAATATTTTACGAGTAAGGGGATGTCCCTGTCGGGATTACATTCACCACCCCAAGAGCCTTGGATCATCTTCCCCTTAATCAAGTCAAAGGGATCTAGGTTGATTCTCTCATGAGCTGCTGGGTGCCCTGCAAAGACACACAGCCCGCCATTATCACAGACCGATTGAAATGCTTGCTCAATGACTTTTGCTTTTCCTGCGGCTTCAATCGCATAATCCGCACCTTTACCATCTGTGATCGCTTTAATTTTTTCTACAGGGTTTTCCTCACGGGCGTTTACTAAATGAGTAGCTCCAAATTCCTTAGCCTTTTTCAGTTTTGATTCTTCAACATCCACCGCAATGATGATTGAGCAATCATACATTTTTACGGCCATAATGGCGCTGAGACCTATCCCACCTGTTCCATAAACTGCCAGTGAGTTCTTCTTGCCGGGACGTAGTGTGTTCATGACTATGCCTGCACCCGTGGGTATCGCGCATCCCAATAGTGTAGCTACGTCCAGGGGAATTGTTTTAGGAATGGGTACGCATCTAT
>CAZECX010000083.1:3220-15906 GCA_964510965.1 uncultured Nitrospina sp.
TTTCTGATACCACGGTAAAGTTGCTAAAGGTTGTAACCCCTCCCGAGTTTATTTGCGCGTCATTTTTGTTGTAAACGGCTCCTTGGCAGTTAGCACCTTCTCCTTTGATCCAAGTCAAAACCACATGATCTCCTTTACCTACTTTTTTAACATCTTTTGCGACGTCGATGACTTCACCAGCTCCCTCATGACCCAACAAGTGTGGCAGATAATTATCAGGACCCCGATGGCCTCGGGCTTCCATAAGCTGACTTCTGCAAATTCCACTGTAGGCCACCTTAACGAGAATCTGTCCTGTATTTAAATTTGGAACTTTGATGTTTTCTTCAACCACTAAGGGCTCACCTGTTTTGTAAAGGACGGCAGCTTTCATGAATCCTGAATTTTGGTTGGTATCTGACATTTTAGGAGTTATTGTGAGTTTTCTGCATGATGCCTAAAAAGAACTGTTTGAATAAAGGAAGGAATCTCAAGACTACCAAGTTCCTTAAAATTAAAACATCGTGCGGCTTGTCCTTCCATCAATTGATGCTGTTCCCAAAGCTGAGTGACATCCGCTTCAAAAAAAAAGTAGGCGGTCAAGGCCCCTGACTCATTCATTCTCTCGCCATTCCAGAGAAATCGAAAATTTTCAGGAGATATACAAAGCTCTTCCCTTATTTCCCTGGCTATGCCCATCTTTGGAGGTTCCCCCTCATTTAGCCCACCTCCAAATAAGGACCATTTGCCGGAAGCTGATATTGCCGGGTTATTATCCCTTAACTGCAATACATATTTCTGATTAACCAGAAGTATTGCGTGGGCAACCTTAAACATCCACTACTGAAAATTTTTCTGGCGTTTGTGGCCTGACAAATGTCCAGAAGAAATCTGCCTGGTAATTTTGTTTTCTGAATAGGGCGAGCCATTCTTCTACAGAAAAAACAGATTTGATTATTGGCGCCCAGGCCAACAAACGTTCTCGCTCCACATCATTGACAAATGCATCAACCTGGATAAATGCTTTTTGAGGATGTTTTAAAACACGCAACATTTCTTTCAGGGCCATTTCACAATTTTCAGGTGACAAAAAATGAAAGGTATTGATAGAAGTCACACAATCAAAATAATTGTCCGGATAATCCAGTTTTTCCGCGCTGCCAAAATCAATCAGGTCTTTTACATCTGGATGCGCATTCTCCATGGCATATTTGGAAATTTCAGTACCGCGAATCTCCATTTCCGGGCAAACATCCAACAATCCTTTTAGCAGGAAACCTTTACCACAACCGATATCCAACACCTTGCTTTCGGCATTCAGTTGGTATTGTTTAATGAGAGTCTCTGCAACGGGAGTCCAACGCCCATCATAATGATAGCCGCCATAACCGGTGTCTCGGGTTTTGTCAAAATATGCAACTCCGAAGGTGGGATCCATATTTCGAGTAGGACCGTCATAAAGTTTTACGTTAGCATTTGTCAAATTAAACAATTCACCCATTAGTTATTCTCCATTTCAAATTATTTTAAAGACCGGACATTTGAAGAATTTCTGGGAATTCTTCACTTCGCCGAAGCCAATAAGCAGAATTAGACAGGATATTTACTACATTATCCTGATATATTTTTGATTCCTTTGATTTATTCATTAATCTGTTTCCCCAAGCCAGAGCCGCATTCATTGATGCATCATGAGGATAGCCGGCCAGTATAGACTCGAACCAACGTACCGTTTTGTTCAACTCTGTTCCAGCATTCAAATGTGGATTTTCAGAAAAATTAATATCAAAATTAAAAGTAAACCAGATTTCGTTCAACTGTTCTCCACTGGGAACAATGTCGCGAGGAAGTTTGTAAATATCTCTTCCTCTTAAAATAACGTCATTCTGCTTGTCAAAATTTAGTCCAAACTCTCCTCGTTGGGCTAAACGCCCAGGATTAAGGGCCTTGGTTGCATCCTCTCCTTCAATTTGTTGCACACCCAAATCCCTGAACATAGAGTACATTTCGGTTCCAACCAGTGGCTGGCAAATATAAAAGCTTGCCCAATCCCAACCCAGTTGCTTGGCAAAATTAAAGGAATCCATCATTTCCCCAAAAGTTTCATCGGGAAACCCAATAATAAAATTTCCACTGTAAAAGACTTTGGGGTATTTTTTAAACAATGTTGAAGCCATTAACAGCTTCCGCTTGCTAGTGGGCTTTTTTATTTTTTTAAGCATGGCATTATTTCCAGACTCAATTCCTACCTTTAAAGCTTTTAGTCCGGATTTAACCATCCATTCCATAATTTCTTCATCGATTGCGGCAGCAATCAATCCATTATTGCTGATCCATTCCATGTCAGGAACTTCTTCAGCCATCCTTTTGAGGAGATGAAGAGTGCGCCCTCTATCCCACAGAAAATCATCGTCCAACCAATCAATTTGGCGGATCCCTTTTGACCATAAAAACTTAATTTCATCGATGACGCTTTCGACTGTTCTGGCCCTGATTCCTTTACCGTTGAAATCCCTAACAGTGCAAAAGGTGCAATATGCCCTGCAGCCTCTATTACTTAGTACTGTGGCAAAGGGCTTTTCTTTTCCGTTGAAACGAGAAAAAACCGCCAGTCCACCGAAGCGATAATAATCCTCTATAGGAATTAATGAGTAGGCGTCTCGAATATCAACCTCAACAGGATTATCTTCACCAGGCTCACCCAACTTGAATACTTGACCAAAATTAATAAAGGATGTCCCTTCAGGTTTTTTAGTCAGGTCTCCTTTGCAAATATTTTTCAAAAATACTTCAAATTGCACTTCGCTTTCCTTCCGGAAAATAAGGTCAAATTCTCCTTCTCGAAGAAGCTCTTCATAGTCATATGTAGCCTGAACCCCCCCGCCAAGGATTGGAGCATCAGGAAAACTTTTCCGAAGAAACTGAGAGATTTGAATAAAAACTTCTTTATTCACATCAAACATGCAGGAAATACCTATATATGGAGAATCACAATTTTCGATAATGTCCGAAAGATACTTTTCCCAGAAACGATATTGAAAATCATCATTTTGAGCCCTGCGAAGTAATTCCAAATTAAGGTCAATAATTTTTATCTCGATGTCAGGGTTAACCTGTTTCGCTACCGACGCAATGTATAGAAGGCCTACGGGAGGGTAATTGAAATATCCCTGTCTATTGGCAGTTTCAGGATCAAATACAGATTCAGGCACCTGCATGGGGGCAATAAGAATCAACTCTTGAGGAAGTTGAAATTTGCCCAACAATTCACTATAGGCAATTTCCTCACGGCTTAAAGTGGCGCTGGTTAACTCAAAATTAGGAGTCATATAATCCGCTCTTATTCCTTCGTAAATTTACAGAAAGGCTCGGTGCCAAATTAAGGAAGTTCATTTGCTCGCAAAATTCCATGTTTTTTGCAAACCTTCTTCCAGATTCATAAATGAGGTATCAGGGCAAACATTTAATAGCTTTTCAATATTGAAACCCTGATGAATTATAGGCTTTGACCGATCCAAGGTGATTTCATTAAAACCCCTCTTTGTTATATGTCGGAATATTAAGGAAATTTCTTTAAAAGATAAGCTTTTCCCAGATGCTAAATTTATAATTCCAGTTGTCTCTCCCAAAGCCAATTGTCTAATTATATCCATGAGGTCCTGAATGAACAAATAATCTCGTTTTTCCTCCCCATTCCCAAAAAGAGCCAATCTGTTTTTCTTCAAAATGGTATTAATAAATTGGTCAGGCCCGTATGAGATGGTGTCAGAGTTTCCGGGACCATAAACCTTGCAACACCTCAATATAAGTAACGGGAATCCTGTTTTTTGAGCAGTTACCTGTAATACTTTTTCTCCAGCAAACTTGGTCACCCCATAAAAGCTTGAAGGATCTACAGGAGTGCTTTCCGTAATTTCATCATTTGTCACCGTTTCCCCATAGACGCTTATAGAACTAAAATACAGACATTTTTTTACAGGATTTTTTTCCAAGCACCGAGCAATATTCTGGTCCATCAATATATTATGATGAAAGGAGTCAATCCTGTTTTGGGAATTCCTCGAGCGGGCGAGAACAATCAATATAGTCTCTTCATTTAAAACTTCGGCAAGTTTTTCAGAAGATTCCTTGAGGTTTAAATTTAGGCTTGAAGAATTGTAACCTTCAACTTGGAATTCATCTGTTTTTTGAAGGTCTCTTTGTATCGAAGCACCAATAAAGCCGCTGTTGCCAAGTATTACTACTTTTGGTTTCATAATGATATGTTGGAGTACAAAAAGTGAATTGCTGCAACAAAGTCAAGCCTTGTGGACATACTCTCTTGGATGTTTTAAAAGCTCGTCAAAATTTTTCTCTACCCACATAATCACTTCATTCAGGCCCTGCTCAAAACCGATTATTGGTTTCCAGTCCAGCTCTTTTCGAATTTTTGCAGAATCAATTATATAAAAAGCGTCTTGCCCTAATCTTTCGTCCATAATTTCTACGCAGGATTCAAATGTTTTTCCAAGTTTCTCACAAATTAAGCGAACAACCTCTTTAATGCTGATATCTCCATTATCCGGAGAAATGTGATACACCTGCCCATTTTGACCTTTTCGGGCAATTGCAAGAGTCGCCGTACAAACATCCCTAATATGAATATATGATTTAACGGCCATCCCCCCTCCATGCAGAGGAATTTTATCACCGTTCTTTACAGAAATAATTGATCGTGGAATGATCCTATAAAGCGCCTGATGAGGCCCATACACATTAGTGGCTCGTGTGAAGACCAAAGGGAAGTTGAAATTCTTAAAAAACGGAAGCAGACTTAAATCACCCGCGGCTTTTGATGCGGCATACGGCGTTGAAGGGCTAAGTTGGGCATCTTCCCTGATAACACCTTTACAGGAACCATATACTTCCGGGCTAGAAATTTGTACAAAGCGCTTGAGATACTTTTCCTCTTTTAAAGCATTTGCAAGATTCATTAAGGCAATGCAATTTGTGTGGAACCATTGCTCTGGGGCTTCCCAACTTTGCCCTACCATGCCTTGCGCTGAAAAGTTAACAATATAATCTGGGCGAAAAGTTTTGATTACATCTATAATTTCTTCCAGATGTAAATTTAGATCAAGACAATGGAAGGTGAAGCGAGAGGAGTTATTTTCTTTATAGGGAAGAAATATATCATCGTATTCTGCGGATCGACTGATTCCGGTTACATCAGTTTGCGAGTTTTCCTCCAACGCATAGCTAATGAATGAAGCTCCGGAAAAAGAGTTACTGCCAATTACAACAATTTTTTCTTTCTCGGTCATGGGTTTTTGGCTCCCTTCTTTTAGGAAGTTGAATCAAAAGGGGCCCTTAAATTCCAGATAAGGCACATCGAAAGGCCCACTCCCTCGTAATTCTTGGAAAACCCTTTCCCAGTCATCTGAAATTTCAACCGAAAGTATTTTTAAAATTTCGCGGCCTATGACATCGGCGGTCGGGTAAAAATCTTCAGCCAGAGACGAGCTTGTTGGCGTTGGGATATCAGGAAGTGCAATTCTAAGTGGGGGCTTTTTAAGGTATTTGAATGCCTTTTCAGTAACTCGAGCAGAAAGTTCGGCTGAAATTCCGCATGTTTTCCAGCTTGTATCAAGGATCAAAAGATGGCCTGTTTTTCGCACGGATTGAATTACGGTTTCATGATCAATAGGACTGGCAGATCGCATGTCGATGACCTCTATACTCAAGCCTTGCTTTTTAAAAGCTTCGGCCAAAGATATGGCCTCGATAGTCATATACGAAAATGCGGCAATGGTTACATCCTTTCCCTCGCGTGCAATACGTGCCTTATCAAGAGGCTCCCGATAGGGTTCCTCTGGGACATTCCCCTTGAGGTGATGTGTCCATCGATGTTCAATACAAATCACAGGCCCATCATCCTCAATGGCAGAGATCAACATGCCTTTAGCATCATGAGGATTGGTTGGCATAATAACCTTAAGACCAGGAATGTGAGCGAAAAGGGCTTGTGGACTATTTGAATGCTGAGGCCCCTGTCCCCACCCGCGGCCAACCATCATCCGAATTACAATCGGAGTGTTCGCTTCACCATTGAACATATAATGCCATTTTGCGGCATTGTTGATTATTTGGTCGATGGAAAGCAAAGCAAAGTCCGCACGCTGATGCATCAAAATAGGACGCATTCCTGATAAAGCACTTCCAATACAAACTCCTGTCATGCCATTTTCTGAAAGCGGCATATCCAAAACCCTTTCAGCTCCATGTTTGTCTCGCAGACCAAGCGTAGTACCAAATATTGCTTTAGGATCGGGAACACCCTCACCAATAGCGAATACACTTTCATCCTGAGACATGCAGTAATCTATTGCTTCTCTTATTGCTTCGGAATATGTCAGGTCGTCACGCATTTAGTTTCTTCCAAATTAGAGAAATGGAATAAAGTTTCAGGGGCTGGGGCTGGGCTTGATTGGGCAAACTCAAAAGCTTTTTGAATTTCTCTTTCAATGGAATCTTGAATAGAAACAAGTTCACTTTTCGATATTATTCTTTCATCCAATAGATGTTTTTGGGTTCGCAGGATCGGACATTTTTCTTTCCACGTGCTTAACTCCTGTGCAGATCGGTAGCCCAGATGATCGTCATCATTGGGGCCACAATGTTCCAACCATCGATAAGTTTCGAATTCCAAAAACTGAGGTCCCTTGCCTTTGTAAGTTCTGGAAACTGCTTCATGAGAAATATCAGCAACAGCTTGAACGTCATTCCCGTCACCAGAATAAACCTCCCACCCGTGGGCCTCAGGAATAGGTGAAATGAGTCTTTTGGGTTGACGCTCTTCAAGATTTGAATATACCGAGTAACCGTTATTTTCACAGACGAATATCAGAGGTAGGTCTTTTAAGGCCGCAAAATTTAGAGACTCATGGACCACCCCTTCTTCAAAAGCACCATCTCCAAAGAACGCGACAACGACCTGGCTCAACCCTTTTATTTTCGCAGCCAAAGCAGCACCCACTGCTAATGGAATCGTTCCACCAACAATAGGAGTAGAACCTTTAAATCCGACATCCAGATCTATGAGGTGCATAGAACCTCCTCTGCCTCCACAGCAACCCGTCGCTCGGCAATAAATTTCAGCGATCATCCGATCAAGATTTCCTCCTTTGGCAAGGTAGTGGCCGTGCGCTCTATGATTGGAAAATACCACATCAAAATCGTTAAGCGCAGAACACACTCCAACCGCAATGGCCTCTTGCCCAATACAAAGGTGCATAGGGCATCTCATTTCACCCTCTGGGTATCGTTCCGCCAAGACTTCTTCTACACGGCGTATACGTAACATCGAGCGAAAATGATTAATTAGATCGTTTTTTGAGGAGAGCATGACTTACTCAACTAAATGAACAGATAAATGAACAAATTGGTTAATGAAACTGACATCCCGATAAAAATTTACTTAAAAATAAAAAAATGTGAGATCAAACAATAGCATTTTAAGATTTCAATAAGGTATTAATATACTTATACAGATTGATAGGGGTGACAGGCTCTCTATTACAAACCATTTGAACATCCAATGCCGCTGCGGCACTCCCCACAAATAGAGCAATATCTGACGGCAATCCGCCTCCGAGACATAACCCTGCGAGGGATAAAAAGGTGTCCCCGGCACCGACACGATCCAGAACTTTGGTTGAGAGAATGGGTGTTTTGTGAGTTGCTTCCGGGCTTTGATCCAAGAGAAGAGCTCCATCACTTCCCAAGGTTACCGCAAAGTGTTTAGCTCCAATTTTTTCAATGAGACTTTTTGCCAGACTTTCAAAAGGATCGTGCCGGTTGTGAGTGGCGATTCTAAGTTCCGGGCCATTAAGTGAAACAAAATCTGCACGTGGATACCTGTTGATCGAGTGATAGCCACGGTTTCCACTATTAACCTGCGTATTTATGGCTAGAAAACGAGCCTTGTCGCAAAGTTTTTGGATCATGTTGGCGGAAATAAAACCATTTCCAAAATCAGGAACAATTACTACATCGAACTGTTCTATATTTTTTTCAAGCCAGCTACAGACCTCGGGATCAATATATTCTGAGGATGGCTGATCATTATAATAATACACCTCAAAAAGCTTAACTAAGTCCGAATCCACATAACGACGCTTAACAATAGTGGGAGCATCCCGAAAATAGAATGGCTCGAAGGTAATATTTTTTTGCAGTTTGGATCGAATGAATTCCTCATGACTGTTTTGCTCTCCCAATCCCGTTACAAGGGTGGTATTCTTAACAAAACCTGCAAGATGATTTGCAACTGCCAACGAGCCTCCCGAAAATTGCTCTTTTGAATTAAATTTTACCGCCAAATTTGCGCCCTTACTGGATTGGCCTAATTGATCTACGTAATGATATTCATCTACGATAGCATCGCCAACCACTAACACATTCAAATTTTCTAAACTTTGAATCATACTGATGATTTCTTCGGAACTATGTCTTTGCCTAAAACTTTGCAAGTAAGTTTTAGTTTCGGGAGGGAAAACACCAAAATGTTCATTTAAAAGACTGGTGGAACTTAAAGTTATATCATCCGTAAAAACTAACTTTCCTCCATGAGCTTCAACGGCATTTTTTTCAGCATAAATATTTCCGGTTATGTCATCTTCCATTTGTTTATAGTCAGGCCCCTTGACATAAACATGAGGCTGAACTTCAGAAAGCAAATTAACCGCAGTAGGGGCATAATTTACAGCAACGAAATCCACGAAACTTAAATATCCCAGATTCTCAGCACGCAACTCCTGAGAAAACACAGGTCTTCCAGGGCCCTTGTTGATAAATTCATCGGCGGTTACGGTAACAAAAAGCACATCTCCTTCATTGCGAGCGGTTTTCAGGTATCTGATATGCCCGGCATGAAGCAAATCAAAGGCACCATGACAAAGAACCACTTTTTTCCCGGCCTGCCTGTATTCTTTAGCTTTCGCTGATAATTCGTCTAGAGTTAGGATTTTAGTATCGGTTGCTAGGATCATTTTTACAGTCCTTTAGATTTAAGGCGTCCAGAAAGATAATGAAGGTAAAAAAGGTGACCAATTTCCACCAGGCCATAACTATTGGAATCGAGCCAGATATTCAGATCTCCCATGGATCTTAATGGGTTATCCTGGCCGAATCCGCTAAGAGTGATGGCCTCACCCCCGATTTTTTTAATGGCCTTAACTGCATTACGGATATTTGCCGACTGGCCTGAACTACTAACTGCAATTAATAAATCTTTTTCACTGGCCAGAGTGGAAAGGGGCTCAGAAAAGGAGTTTTCATATCCGTAGTCATTACTCATACAGGACAAGAGAGTTGATTCGTGCAGTGTCCTGGCATTTAGTTTATTGACATTAATATAATCCGTAAGAATATGGCTAACTACCCCTGCACTCCCCCCATTACCAATCAGAAACAAATTTCCACCCCGATCTCTCAGTTTTTCCAGCATTTCCAGGTTTTTCTGAATTCCCGATTCACATTCCAAAGAGGTCTCATCACTATCTGTAAACTTTGTTTTTTCTATAAGAGTTTGAAACTGCCCCACCTCTTCTACAAGGGTAAAGTTGTTAGACATTGGCTACTTTATCTCCCAGATAATGAAACCACTTTGAGGTTGCCTGTTGAATGCTTTCAGGATTCCAAACAGGGGCATCACGCCAGTCTTCCAACCTATCCAGCATTTGCCGAACCCCTTCTTCCAGAGAAACATTTGCCTTCCATCCAAGCATTCGGTTTATTTTGCTCACATCGGCAAAAGTGCAATCCGGTTCTCCGGGTCGTTTAGGGATGTTCACCACATCTCCCCCCAGCAATGCTATCAGCTGGTTCACACTATAATGGTTGCCGCTTCCAACGTTAAAAGCTTCTCCGGAATGGTTAGATTCCGCCGCCGAGATAAAGGCATCCGCCACATCAGTCACAAAGGTAAAATCTCTTGTTTGAGTACCGTCTCCAACTACCGTAAAAGGCTTTCCATTCAGCTTCTGTGCCAAAAAAACTCCAAATACGGCACCATACGCTCCAGTAGTCCTGGACCGAGGACCATATACATTGAAAAGCCTCAAGGAAAGAGCGGGAAGTTTATATATTTCTGCCCAATGCAGAACAAGTTCTTCCCCCTGATACTTGGTCAGGGCATAAGGATATTGTGGATTTATTGGAGCGGTTTCCCCGGTGGGGTAATTGTCCGGAATTCCATAACTGGAAGAGGAGGCGGCATAAAGAAAACGACCCACACCCGTTTCTCGGGCGCACTCCAACACATGAAGCGTTCCATTCACGTTCATATCAAAATACAGGGATGGGTTTTCTATAGAAGGCACAATGTCAGCCAGCCCGGCAAGGTGGAATACCCAATCGACCCCTTTCATAGCAGTCAAAAGAACTTCCTTATCTCTAATATCTGCCTCAATGAAAGTAAATTTTTTGTTGTCCTGGAATTCACTGAAGTTTTTAACTCGACCACAGATCAGGTTATCAACACAAACCACCTCGAATCCACGTGCAAGCAACCGCTGGCATAAATGGCTTCCTATAAAACCCGCTCCTCCAGTAACCAGAGCTTTCATGATTAATTCCTAATAATTATGGAGCTATTAACAGCGTTAAATAAAGTTAACATGGGGGATCTGATCTTCCTTGAGAGCAAAAAGATATCGATTTGCCTCGTCCATGCGACAATTTTTTCTACATTCTTTTATATCCAGTTCGCTTTGAACGTAATGAAAGTTTTTTCTGCGTTTTTCCCCCTCCCAGATTTCTTTGAAGGAAAAGTCATTGAGATTGCCATACTCAAAACGCTCATCTAAAAGATAAGCACTGCATCCGTAAACCGCACCATCGGCCATTACATACCCCCAAAGAAAGGGGGTTGAATTGCATTTACTATAACGCTGGCTATCATCCATATATTTCTTCATGGTATTGTCGCGAAAAACAGCGTTGAAGGCATCTGTATTAAAAGAATTCAATTTTTCACCAAGAGCAATGTAGTCACTATAATCAATCCCTTCATATTGGCGTGTTTCACTGAAGCTATGCTGGGAATAAGGCTTGACCACCAGGTAATCCACACCAATTTCATCTCGGCAGAGTTTAGCCAATTCGCACATTTCACCAGAGTTTTCTGGAAGCAATAAAGTTTGAACCCCAATGGTGCAAGAAATATTGTTGTCCTGTTTGAATTTTACAGCTTTCTTTAAATTGTCGATCACTAAATGAAAATCTTTCTCCTTGGTTTGATGAATCCCTGCATAGGTTTTAGACGAACCAGCATTCAAAGAAACCTTGATCCACTCTGTCTTGCCAAGTGACCTTTCAATAAAGGCTTCATTCATTGCCGTGCCGTTAGTGGTAAAAGATGTGGAGATTCCGGAATCATAGGTGCATTGAACAATTTCATTAATATGCTTGTGTAAAAGAGGTTCGCCTTCCCCGGCATACATAATGCTTTTGACTCCTCGCGCAGCCATTTCGGGGAGACGGTCTTTAAGCATTTCCAAGCTCAAAGATCTCGACTTATAACCGATATAATCTACTGCACAGAAAGTGCAACGGTGGTTACAAGCGCCGACCACTGACATCTCAATGTAGATAGGGTAAATTTCTTTTGCTTTTTGCCAGTCATCGCCCACTTCCAATAATTTAGCAACCCGGGCGGGATGGTACATGAGCTTATGGCTATCAATTCCATACAAGTCAGACATGATAAC
Organism: uncultured Nitrospina sp.; assembly: GCA_964510965.1. Lineage (GTDB taxonomy): Bacteria > Nitrospinota > Nitrospinia > Nitrospinales > VA-1 > UBA8687. The sequence continues at coordinate 14,950 of CAZECX010000083.1, forward strand.
TGGGGAGTTTCGTCTCTCTAAATCGGCGCGATGAATTAAATCTCTCTTTCACTAATCTTAACAATAGAGATATAAATTCGTATCGGAAATACGACTTCAAAACTTGACATCGTATAAAGATTGCCTCCTGAGTTACAGCTAGTAAACAGGAGGAAAAAAGAAGTGCCACAAGCTAACGGTAATATAATTATAAGGAAAAGACCAGAGAAAATTATAGATTGATGATCAACGCCAGATTTATATAAATTTCTTGCATACAGGGAGATTTAAAACCTAAAGGAATAGAGTGGGACAAGCCCTTATCTAGGGAACATAACCAGAGATCACGACCGGTACGGTTTACCATCCGCAGTAATCCTCATTTCACCTTCCGCAGAAAAGAGCAAAGCAATGTTTGCTGACCGTTGATTATCGTTAAAAAGATTACTATATTTCTTTAAAATCAAATCAACTTCCGCCTGGGTTTTTGCATTACTATACTCCTCATTAAATTGAATACTTTCCTGCATACCGACATAATGACTGGCGAGGGCGTTTACGGTGCTCAACTGCCTTTCAAAAACTGGGTTTTCGGCAAACATTTGTTTGAGTTCGTCAGCATAAGGATAGTCCTTAGGAAGTTGCATTTTCTCATACGGATCAAAAGTAATCTGTGAAGGTGCCTCCGGAATGTTATTTTCTCTCAGTAAATTCTGAAGCTTGGTGGAAGCATGTTTTGAAAGTTCTTCAATGTTCCTTCGTGAGGGCAAAAGCAGAGGAATATCGAGAAGAGAAACTCCGCTTTTAGGAGTAAAATAGTCATCTATATCTATGGCTTTTTCCCCTTGGCTGGTATCCAATCTTAAAGATGAATCAGCACTCGTTGCCTGAGTTTTGGAATTTTTTTCCTCCATTTGCAAGCTCGAAAAAATTGCCGCGAAATCATTTGCGCCGGCCGCCTTTTTAGAATCAATTGAA
>CAZECX010000084.1:0-15757 GCA_964510965.1 uncultured Nitrospina sp.
AAATTATGTCTGTTGAAGAAAAAGTAAAAGAAATTATTGTCGATCAATTAGGAGTGGATGAAAAGCAAGTGAACTCTGAAGCTTCCTTTATTGATGATCTGGGTGCCGATTCTTTGGACACCGTAGAGTTGGTCATGGCTCTTGAAGAGGAATTTGATATTGAGATTCCTGATGAAGATGCTGAAAAGATCGCTACCGTTCAAAATGCAGTCGACTATATTAAAGGTCAGACAAATTAAATTGCCTTCCTCATCCCTGAGGTGAATAGATGAAAAAGCGAGTGGTTGTTACTGGGTTGGGGATCGTTTCTCCTTTGGGATTAGGAGTGAAAGCGAACGAAGAGGCCTTGTTTAATGGTCGTTCGGGTGTTGACATCATAACAAGCTTCACTCCTGATGATGATTTCCCCGTTAAAATTGCGGGTGAAGTAAAAGGGTTTGATCCGAAAGATTATATCGATCATAAAGATATAAAAAAGATGGATCGGTTTATCCATTATGCGATGGCCTGCAGTAAAATGGCTATGGATGAGTCTGGGTTGGACATTAATGACTCCAATGCCGAGAGGGTAGGAGTTATTGTAGGCGTAGGTCTTGGCGGTCTTCCCGCAATCGAAAAATACCACAACATCTTTAAAGAAAGAGGGGTTAAAAAAATCACTCCTTTTTTCATACCCATGTTGATTGCAAATCTAGCCTCGGGTCAGGTTTCCATTCAAACGGGTGCTAAAGGCCCCAACTCCTGCGTGGTCACAGCTTGCGCAACGGGTACTCATTCCATTGGCGAAGCTGCGCGCCTAATTCAATACGGTGATGCGGATGTGATGATTGCAGGTGGAACGGAATCTGTCATCACTCCTCTTTGTATAGGAGGATTCAATGCGGCCAAAGCATTGTCACATCGTAACGATGATCCTCAGGGCGCTAGCCGACCTTTTGATATGGACCGAGATGGATTTGTAATAGGTGAAGGCTGCGGCGTGCTGATTCTTGAAGAGATGGAATTTGCCAAGAAAAGGGGAGCTCCTATCCTTGGGGAGATTATCGGATATGCACTGAACGGGGATGCGCATCATATTACAGCAACTTCTCCAGGTGGTGAAGGTGCTGCGCGTTGTCTTAACCTGGCATTAAATAACGCAGGGATCAATAAGGAGGATGTTGATTATATCAATGCTCATGGAACCTCAACAGCAGCAGATGCAACGGAAACCCAGGCGATAAAGACTGTTTTTGGGGATCACACCAAAAAGCTCGCGGTAAGTTCAACCAAATCCATGACGGGTCATCTATTGGGTGCGGCCGGTGGAGTAGAAGCTATCTATTCAATCTTGGCAATGAATAAAGGAACTTTACCTCCAACGATCAATAACACGACTCCAGACCCGGAATGCGATCTTGATTATGTTCCGAATCAAGCGCGGGAGGCTAAAATAGATATATGTCTTTCCAATTCTTTTGGTTTTGGGGGTACGAATGGAGTACTGGTTTTTAAAAAATACTCTGGATAGACTCGAAAATGGATTTCCCCGATAACCGAATGGAAGAATTGGCTTGCCTGCAGGACCGAATCAATTTTAAGTTTACTGATTTAAACCTGCTCAATAAAGCTCTCACCCATAAATCCTACGCAAACGAAAAAAGCAAATCTCTAAAGCATAACGAGCGTCTGGAATTTTTGGGCGATTCAGTTTTGGATGTTCTGGTAAGCGATTATCTGGTGCATAAATACAGTGATTTCGCCGAAGGAACTTTATCCAAAATTCGAGCCGCTGTTGTAAATGAGACCTGTTTGGCAAAATTAGCAAAGAAAATCCAATTAGGAGATTTCCTTTTATTGGGTAGAGGTGAAGATCTTTCAGGTGGCAGGAAAAAGCCATCCATTTTGGCGGATGCATTTGAAGCCTTGGCGGGTGCAGTTTTTCGCGACGGCAGATTGGACGCTGCTTCAAATATTTTTCTTCCCTTGCTGATAGAAGAAATTGAAAAAACTGCTGAGTCCTGGTCTTTTAGAGATTTTAAAAGTGACCTTCAAGAATACACCCAAAACAAACTGGTTTGCATCCCATCTTATAAAGTTGTTAGAGAAATTGGCCCAGACCATGCAAAAGAATTTGAAGTTGTTGTAATGATAAAAAATGAGGTCCAAGGGAAGGGGCTTGGGCGAAGTAAAAAAGAGGCTGAGCAGGCAGCAGCAAAAATCGCTATGAAGAATTTTTCTGCTGACTCCTGATTTATTGTTCAGTTCTTTTAAAAAATTAAGATAAAATGCATCATTAATTTGTGTTGTTTCTCCACCTTAAATAAGATTTGATTTGTATGCTTGAAGATTGGATTCTCAGGAAAAAGGAAATAGAAAATTCCAAGGATAGTTTAAAAGGCGCGGATCTTTGTAATGCCAAGCTCATGCAGGCAAAATTAAAAGGTGCCTGTTTGGAGGATGCGGATTTAACAGCAGCTTATCTAATAAAGGCAGATCTCAGCGAGGCAAATTTGTCAGGGGCAGATTTAACCCAAGCGGTATTGAGTGAAGCCGATCTTTCGGGAGCAGATTTTGATGGGGCAGAGCTTATGGATACCTTTTTAAACGGAGCTAATTTAAAGAACGCCCAAAACCTCACTTGTGATCAACTTGATTTGGCAAATTATGACAAGGATACAATTTTCCCTGATTATATAACCATCAAATGGTCCCAGGATGGTTATTGTGAGTGTTTCGAAGATAATTAATTACAGGATTGCGGTATTATGAAAGAAAAAGAGATTCTTAATTTGATGACGGATATCCCTTTCTTTAAACCTTTCACAGTAAAGGAAAAGAAAATAATGGCATCCATTAATACTCATATTGTTGAGTACAAAAAAGGGGACCATTTAATTCGTCAGGGAGAAAAAGATTCAACGATTTTTGTGCTTCTCAAGGGGAGTCTGGCTATAACTAAAAATGAGGTCCCTGATGCTGAGTTGAATGCTCTAGAGGCGGGTTCCATGTTTGGCGAGGTGCCTTTAATTACTGGCAAGCCTCGCTCAACAAATGTTATTGCAAAGAAAAAAGTTGTTGTTTTAAAAATGGATAGTTTTCTTTTAAAAACTTTAGATCCTGCAATTTTAAATAAATTTAAAGATCACCTTTTGAAAATATTGATTGGAAGGTTAGATGAAATGAATTCAGCAATGGCTGCTTTTAAACATGAATTTGAAAAGATGTATAGACGTTTGTAATAACGTTTTATTAGATAGATATGGTTAATAAAAAGCTGCCATACGAACGAGATCCCGTTCCAGAAGATAATAAGCCGCTAAAGTTTGAACCTGAAACCCTCGCATCAAGAATAACTTTTGGAATTAGTATTGGTTTGGGATTGTTTTTTCTTTCTCTGGTTGTGATTGGGGTATGGCAATCCCTAAACCAATTCCTTGATTATTTATCAAATTTTTTTTAAGCTAAATTAATAGAAATTTTTGTGAAAAAACGATCTCAATTGATTATCCCCGTTTTTATTCTTTATGAAGGGTGTTTTTATCGTTGTGTTTTTTGTAATCAATCAAAAATCACCGGGGTTCAAGCGCCAAGCGATCAAGAAATAGTTCATGATGCTATTAGAACTTATTTGGATGTTTTTGATTCGGGAAATTTGCCTGAAAAACGTGAGGTGGCGTTTTATGGCGGAAGTTTTACTGGTTTAACTGTTGAAAGGCAAAAGAAGCTTCTGGGAGCTGTACAGCCTTGGATTAATTCAGGCCATGTTCATTCAATCAGAGTGTCGACTCACAGTTTATTGGTAAATGAACTAAATATTTCTTTTCTGAAAGAAAATGGGGTACAGGTTGTCGAATTGGGAATTCAATCTACAAATAATAAGGTATTGAATGCAGTGGGTCGTCCTTGTGATTTTGAGATTGTGAAATCTGCTGTAAATTCAATTCGATATAAAGGATTAAGACTGGGCCTTCAATTGATGCCAGGACTTCCTGAGGATGATGAATCTATTTTTATGCAATCTGTCAAGGATGTTATGGGATTAGGTCCTGACTTTGTGCGTATTTATCCAACACTGGTTATAAAAAATACCAAATTATATGAAATGTATAGGGTAGGAGAGTATTCTCCTTGGAGTTTGGATAGAATGCTAGGATTAGTTAAAGAAACAATGAAAGAATTTGAGAAGGCAGGTATCCCTGTTATTAGAGTTGGATTGCATGCCGACTCTTCTATGCTTGAAAATCTTGTGGATGGGCCTTATCATCCATCTTTTAGATATCTGGTAGACAGTTTGATCGCCAGAGATAACATGTATGCCATGATTGATAGATTACCAAGCATTCCTCCAATCATTACCTTCAAAGTACCTTCACGGAAAGTTTCTTTGTACCTGGGGCATAAAAAAGATAATATTCGAGCCATCATAAATAGATATGGCATTGAAAATATTTTTATTCAGCAAATTGACAACCAGGAGGATTTGCAGTTGGTTGCCTGATTATTTGTTTTTTTAATTTGTATTAGAAAGGAAGATTTAATGGTTACTATAGGGATGAATTACAAGATGATACCGGGTAAGGAAAAGGTTTTTGAAGACGCCTTCACAGCTGTTTTAGGCGTAATGGAAGAAATGGAAGGCCATTCGAAATCATTTTTGTATAAAGATGTCAGTGATGCTCAGTCTTACCTGATTGTTTCTGAGTGGAGCGAAGAACAGGCATTTAATGATTTTATGGCATCAGATAAATTTAAAAATGTTGTCAATTGGGGTAAAGAAAATATTTTAGCCGGACGGCCTTCCCATACTGTTTATAAACATTAATTTGCAGGAGTATGTTCATAGAGACCATCGCGAATACAGCGTTTGACCTTTTTATAAAAAAGTTCTGTGTCATGGGGTAGCTGGCCATCCAACCGCCAGCGGACTTTAATGATTTTCCCATCGGGATGCTCTATGACAGATATTACCTCGCCTGTGTTTCGCGAAAAGTGCTCGTAAAGGATGTCGCCTGTATTTATTTTCATTTTTATTTGCTAGATATTTTAGGTTTTTTAATTTTATACATTTTTTATTGAAAATGCATTTTAAATTCCAGTATTCATAAATACTTTAGACATTTGGTTTGATCTGTAAGGCGAAATAATACCATTAGGCTGCATACTAAATTCACTAACGTTATATGTTATTTGCAAGAGAGGAAGGCTTGATGGAGGATTATATAATCATGTGTGCGATGTACCCCACCATGACTTCAGGGAAAGTTGATAAATTCCTCGTTAGAATAGGGGACAAAGTAGTACCCGGAACTGCCGTTGCCGAGATAATCTCTGAGGGTTATTTCACTCTGCTTTCAGAGGTTGAAGGTGTTGTGACAGAATTCTATGTGCAAGAGCAGGAATATGTAGAGGTGGATACTGCGATTATAGAGATTAAATTAAAGGAGCCAGAAGAATAATTTCTAGAATGCAGCAAGAATGAATTTTGCTGTGACAAGGTAAATAGCAAGCCCGAGAATATCGTTGGCGACAGTTATTATAGGTCCGGTGCTTATAGCTGGATCAATATCCAGGTTAATGAACATAATGGGTGTTAGAGAACCCACCAGGGATGCTACCGATACTGCCAGAATAATACCAGTTCCTACGACTAACCCTAGTAGAGGGTCTGTGCTCAAAAAAACTTCTGCTGTAAGACTGATTAATGTGCCGCAAAGAACTCCAAAAATGGTTCCATTGAGTGTTCCCACCAGTATTTCGTTTTTCACTATATGCGCAATATTGTCTTCTTGAATGTCTCCTGTTGCAAGCCCTCTAACAATGATAGTTGCTCCTTGAATCCCCACATTGCCTGCTAGCCCAATTACAAACGGTATAAATAGAATGATTGCGGTATATTCCGAAAGTGTGCCGTCAAATACACCCAATATCCACGCGCTAATAATCCCACCGATAAAGGTTGTAAAGAGCCAGGGGGCGCGGGCAATAATTTTGCTACCCGTCTTTTTGGCAAAAGGGTCTACTTTTGCTGTACCAACCATTGTGTAGATATCTTCACTTGCTATATCCTCCATAACACGGATAACATCATCAAAAGTGACAACCCCATGAATGACGTTGTTTTCGTCAACGACGGGCAATATGCTGAGGTGCTCTTGACTCATTACGTTGGCTACCTTTTCACAAGGATCGCTGATCTCTATTTTGGGGGTTTCGGAGCGTATAAATTCTTTAGCCAAAGCGGAGGCAGGAGCATTTAACAGATCACGAAGCTTGAAAAAACCCAATAATTTATTTTGGTTATCCACGACATAAAAATAGGGCTGGGTATCGGAATTAGATTCTTGCCTAACTTTGGTAAAAATTTCAGCAGCGGAATGGCTCCACAAAACTTTGTTGAACTCAGGGGTCATCAGTCCGCCGGCAGTTTCTTCTCCGTATTGAATTAGGTCTTTTATTACTTCGGCATCCTGTTTTTCCATCTTACTCAGAATTTCTTCCTGAGTAGCGTTGGAATGCTCCTGAATTATATCGGTGGCTTCATCTTCCGCCATTTCATCAAGCAAGTTTGCCAAATAATCTTTATCTAGAGTATCCTGGATTTCCATCCTGCTATCCATATCCGTCTCATAAAGCAATACCTGGCGTTTGTTGTCACTATCTAGGAGATGAAAAACTCGAACTTTGTCTTCTCTCGAAAACTCATTCAGACGGCGGGCGATTTCGAAGTGGTCCAACTCATTGATATAGGTCGCGAGTTCCACTTCCTGAAAATTTTCATCTTTGAGTGCGTTTATAATTTTATCAAGGGGCATAAAAAACTTTCAACTTTGACCAAAATTAGCGTAATCTATTCAAATTGATAATTGAATTTTCTTGGCTTGCCAGCTATTGCGAGGAATTATGATTCTAAATATGTCCCATGAGGATAAAAAAAGATATAAAGAAACATTTTCAGAACGCAAAACCCGAACTAGAAAAAAAAGATCAACTATTTTATCAAAAAAGACTAAGAGCCTGCTAGATAAAAAGTTTGTAGATGGTCACCCGGAGGGTAAAGATCAGGATGCTCCGCAAATTGATCCACATGTAAAAATGAATGATAACTATTTACGTACGGGACCCTATAAACCAAAGAAAAAATAGTTAGAGTTCTACTTGATGGTCAGATTTAGAAATTTAATTTTAGGATTTTGATAGGGTCTGTGGAACCGGAATTCTGGGTCTAAACGGGGCGGGGTGTAGGTCAGTTTTTGGCTGTACCGTTTTCGTGTTTTTCCTGATAAATTTTGTAAATCTCTTGATCAATAAATAACTCTACCAGATCATTATCGAGCTCTCCCTTTTCTGACATGGATCTAAGGATTCGGTAGACTGTTTCCAAAGGCATGGCTTTCTTATACGGTCTGTCTGATGCGGTCAGTGCTTCGGCTATATCTGTGACTGCCATGAGTTTTCCTTCAAACGGAATTTCATCTCCCTTCAAACCAAGCGGATAACCATTTCCATTGATGAATTCATGATGCGCCCCCGCAAAGCTGGGTATATTTTTTAGCTTTTTCGTAAAAGGAATTTGTTTCAGCATTCTTAAAGTTACAGCGGCATGATCCTGCATCTTTTTTCTTTCCGCTTCAGTAATACTGCCACGGCGTATCGATAAGTTGACCAGCTCGTCTTCTGTTATAAAAGGCTGCTCTTGGCCTTCGTTGTCCAAATAATTTCTTTGGGATATTTCCTTTAGTCTTTCAAGGGTTTCATCTTCCAGAAATTCCCCAGGTTCATTGCATTTATTTATGAAAGCACGAATCTCTTCCAACTCCAGAATCTGCTTTTCTGAATCTGATTCAATTTTCTTGATCTCAGCAATATCAGCCTTTTTCTCCAGTAATTCAATTTTCCTTTGTTGACCTTCCAGCTTAACTTTCTGAATCATGTAATCCATCCGCAAACGTACATAATGAATACGGTCAAATATGGTTTGCAGTTTTTTTGCTTTTTCCACGATTTCAACAGGTGAGGTGACTTTTCCAATATCATGCATATAAGCGGCAATTCTCAATTCGTACATTTGATCCGGAGAAAATTTTATTTCCTTGAATGCTCCATCCTCATGGTCATGGATGACCTCCGCCATGGTGAGAGTTAGATCGGCCACACGTCTAATATGACCGCCCGTCACGGGTGATTTTTCATCAATGGCTGTCGCCATGACCTTAACGAAGGCTTCAAACAATTCGGTCATATTTGAGATTAACTTGGCATTGGTAATGGAAACTGCTGCCTGCGAAGCCAAAGATTCGGAAAGGTTTTCGTAGTCTTGAGAAAATCCAATAACCTGATTGTTTGCAGGGTTGGTGGCATTCAGTAGTTGTAAAACCCCGATTACATCGTTGTCATGATTCTTCATTGGAACCACGAGCATTGATTTAGACCGGTATCCCGTCGATTGATCAAATTTTTTGGGGCCGGTGAAATCGAATAAATCCGTATCATAAACATCGGGAATGTTGACCGATTTTCCTTTGAGTGCAACAAAAGCCGAGACATTGGATTCTTTTAATTCGACAGGAGGGAAGGGGATTGTTTCTCCGGTTTTTCCTCCCATTCGAATTTTAAGGCTATCGTTTTGAACAATTTGAAAACGAAGGGTGTTGTCTTCAACAATATATAGGGTGCCCGCATCAGCATTGGTAAAGCTGCGAGCCTGATCAACGATCATTTCAAGTAATGTGTTGAGATCATACACTCCTGAAAGGGCTCGACCGATGTCCGAAAGTTTTCTTATTTGTCCGCCCAATCGTTCGGCATATACGGTAACCTCATCGACAACACTGCGCAATAAGGTGTTCAGGTTTTCATCAGGTGAAAGTCTTACCGACTCAGATGGTTTGTTTTCTGGGGAAATATCGTTCATATGTTTAACTTATAAGAACTCGCAGATCCATTTTTAAAGGCTAAATTATGAAATATACTGATAATCAATTATGAATTAAAATAAACATTAAATCAATTCAATTGAAAAAAATGCACGAAAAACAATCTTCCCATATCGACTTAAAATCTAAAAAACATTGAGAAATCGTTATTTATTTTAGAAATAGTCTTTCAGTAATTGGGGTTCTTTGGATAACCAAATCCTTTTTCCGCACACATTTACGAAAAGAGGGCTATTAGATTCAAAAAGAGTAAGGTGTGATTGATAGAGGTCTTCTGCATTTGTTCGGCAGTCGCCATAGGCCTCTTTTTCTTCAGAAAAAATCCCTTCTTCAAACTCTTTTATACCCTCCTTGGAACTTTTGCCCACAAAGTAGGATTTTAATAAAGGATCTTTAAGGTTGTCTGGATTTTTAGCAGATTTTCGGAGTAAGAGCTTTATTCCTCTCGATGATTGAGACTCAAAAAGTCCGGCGCGAATGCAGGCATGATGAGACTTTCCTGACTCCAGGGTCCACTTTTCAATGGCTTCTTTAGAATAGCCCATAGCACCATATGTGGCTAATTGATGGCGGATCACATAAAACGTTGAATAAGCAACTATGGTCTTTATGTTCAATCGTTCTTCCAGCATTGGAATTGGATCAAAGGATAATCGATTCGACTGGGTTATAGATTCTTTCTGGGTTTCAGCAATGGGTACGCCTACTTCTCCCAAAGCGGTGGCATAAAACATATAGTCAAACGGATCCTGATTTTCTGCCAAAATTTTATTTACGCAGTTCGGATCAGAAATATCTCCAAAAATTGTTTTTGTAGCACCGTCAATTGAAAAACCCGGATCCTCTTTGCCAAACCAATTGGCGATAATATTGGCGTCCTTACCAAATTTTTCACGAACGGCTTTAATCGCTGCTTGGCCCATAACGCCGCTACCACCAATGACTAAAAAATTGTTCATAATTAACCTCGATAATTTGTTTTTAATACCTGTAAGAAAGTAGGCATGTCAGGAACCCCCTGAGCTTTCATTAATGTCAACATAAGGAATATTTTTATTTTCATTTAAAGCCTGGTTCATGTATTTGTCAGTTTCAAAAAAATAGTCAATTTTACGGGAAAGTGCACCTACACTTTTTACTATGGAACCATCAATTTCACGGCGATTAATTTTTTCTGCTAGAGAAACGTATGAATGAATAAAGGGGACTGAATTTTTAATAGATTCGAATATATTATTTAATTCTAAGGGACGGTCTTCGTTTTTAATGGAATATCGGGTAAATTCAAACCATATGTCAATATCGGCCTTACTCTTGCCAAGAATAATTAATTCCTTGCGAAAATCCTTCTCACCATTTTTATTTATTCCATCTCGTACATATCGTGCTACTTCGTTCATGGGTATGCCATTGAGAGTGTCGCAAAGGTATTCGAGGTGAAAAATTATAGAGTTCACCTTTTTATCTAAATTTATAGCTACGACCGAGTTTCCTTGTAGAGCCCGGTTTTTTTCAAATAAACCCCATATGCCATCTAATTCTGCTACCCGCTCTCTTTCCAAATGTAATGGTTTAATGTGATTGTGGCACTTGGAAATTTCCTCATTATTGGCGAATGAGGATCCACTGAGGGTTGCTAGCAATAAAAGGGTTGTTGAAAACAGCAGTCTCTTATTCATCTCCCTATTGACCGCTTATATGAAAGGAAGACGGGGCACCGGAAACACGGGATTCTCCATTGCCACTAATGTGTTCCTGAGCCTGTGTGTTTTGAGGCTTAAGAGGATTAACAGGTTGGCTTTCTATGTGTTTAGATATTCTTCCAGGGCCGTGCTTGTTTTCGACATCATCAGAACAGGAAAAAGCAAAGATCGAAAGAAAAGTTATTAAAATAAATTTCAATTTAAACCCCTGTCATTTTCAAGAATTTTTGAATTTATACCTTCAGATAATTTAAGTCAATTGCAAATATACCAGGTTCAGTCCGAATGAAATGCAGGTTAGTTATTTTGGAGGGCTGGTTTTTCCCAGTTTCAGTAAAACCTGAAACTCCTTCTTTGTGATGGGCATTACCGATAATCTCGCTTGTTTGATAAGTGCAATTTCAGAGAGTCCTTTATGGGCCTTAATATCCTCAAGGGTAACGGGAACTTTAAAAGGCTTTACGGGTTTTAAGTCGATGACAACCCAACGTTCATCGTCCGTTGTAGGATCGGGATATGCTTCTCGAGTTACTTCTGCAATTCCCACAATTTCTTTACCAATCACACTGTGATAAAAGAGAAGATAGTCTCCCTTTTTCATGGCTTTCAAATTGTTTCGCGCCTGGTAGTTGCGAACGCCATCCCAATAAGTGCTCCCATCTTTTTCAAATTGTTGCCAGCTATATTTAGAAGGCTCCTGCTTTATAATCCAAAAAGAGTTTTTATTTTTCATAATTAGATATAATTTATTAGAATTTACATTAAAAAAGTTAGTTGGGTTGATATTTGGTAGTAAGTCTGTTTTGCTTAAAGTCTCTGTCAATAAAGGGTTTAAAGATGAAAGAGTCAATTATCTGATTGACGTAAAACTTCAATAGAAATATAATCTATTTCTCCAATCTGTTGAAAATTATACTGCAATTTCGTTTATTCGGGTGGCTTAAATACCCGTTGGGAGCTTTAATATTATGTATCGAAAAGAAATAAAAGTTTTAGATTGTACTATCCGGGATGGTGGATTGATGAACAACCACTTATTCAGTGATGATTTAGTTCGTGGTGTGTTCCGTGCTGTGAATGAATCGGGTGTCGATTATATTGAATTAGGGTACAAAGCGGACGAAAATCAGTTTAAGCGTGGCGAATTCGGTCCGATGAAATTTTGCTCGGAGAAGGATTTGGAAAACGTTATTGGTGATACTGAACTGAACTGCAAAGTTTCTGTTATGGCCGATATTGGCAGGTTTGATCCTAAGTCAGTCATTCCAAAAGCTGAAAGCTATGTAGATATGATGCGAGTCGCCTCCTATGTAAAAGATATAGACAAAGCGATTGAGTTTGTCAATACATTGAACGGGAAAGGTTACGAGACCACGATTAATATAATGGCAGTATCGCATGCTCGAGAAAGGGAGTTGGATGAAGCGCTGGCACAGGTAGAAAAAGAAAGTGCGGTTGATGTTGTCTACTTGGTAGATAGCTTTGGTGCGCTGTACTCGGAGCAAATCGCCTATTTAGCAAAAAAATATATAGCGGCTATGCCAACTCGACAAATTGGTATTCACGCTCATAACAATCAGCAACTCGCATTTGCAAATACGATTGAGTCCATCATTCAGAACATAAATTATCTCGATGGAACTATTTTGGGAATTGGGCGTGCCGCCGGCAATTGTCCTCTTGAGTTGTTGTTAGGATTTTTGAAGAATCCTAAGTTCAATATCAAGCCTATTCTGGAAGTGTTAGGGAAAGAGTTCGTAAAGCTTCAACAAGAAATTGAATGGGGATATAATATTCCATATATGATCACCGGAATTTTAGATTTGCATCCTCGCGCTGGAATGAAGTTACGAAACTCAGATGATAAAGACGAATATTTGGGATTCTATGAAAAACTAACTTCCGAAGCCAACGTTTAACGGATGGTCTTTGATCTACCTGGTTTTGAATCTGAGCCCGTTATCGGGATTATTAGAGGGGTGAATGAGGAATCTCTAGAGGGTGTGGTAGATGCATCTCTTGCCGGAGGCCTTCGGTTTCTGGAAATTACTCTGAATACCCCCAACTCTTTTCACCTTATAAAAAAAATCAATTCTAAATACTCCCAGCTGCAGGTTGGTGCTGGGACGGTTCTTTCTGTAGAGGATGCGAAAAAAGCCATTGATGCAGGGGCTACATATATCGTTGCCCCAAATTTTGATGAAGAGATTGCAAAATTTTGTGTAGAAAATAAAACAGCCTATTTTCCTGGAGCATTGACTCCTACTGAAATTCAAAAAGCGTGGGAATCCGGTGCTACCATGGTTAAAGTTTTTCCTGCTTCGCAAGTGGGACCCGCTTATTTCAAAACCATTAAGGGTCCTTTTGATAAGATAAAATTGATGGCTGTTGGTGGAGTCAACCCGTCAAACATTAAAGATTACCTGGGAGCCGGAGCTGATGCTGTGGCATTGGGAGGTTCCATTTTTTCCGTGCAGCGTATGGAAAAACGGGGGTTCCAAGAAATCCAGCAGGATATTGAAGAATTTATGTTTGCAGTAAAAAATTTTTACTCTAAACTATCTTAAGAGAATTTGAAGAATCGCTAAGTTTTTGGTGGAGGCAGAAAATGAGTTTTGACTTTATGAAAGATTTTATGATGTTTGAAGACGAAGAGCGGTTTGCAGGCCTTTGTGAGCAAATTGAAGAAGCCATTAGAGATGTTGATGCTGGCGAGGGAAAGGTTTCCGAATTGGAAATCATGCAAGCGTTGGACTTTGTTGGTTTCAATTTATTTCGCGATAACTGGGAAGAGTATAAAAAGATGGATATGATGAATCGCGACCAGTCCCATCCCACCACATTCAAAGGTAAAGACAAAAGATTTTTACATTAATGCATTCCCCCTAAATCTCTTGAACCTCCTTTCAACTCCTATGATTCCCCCTTTGATTGCTGGGTACCAGATTTTCCTTTAATGATAAAGGTGTAAATCAAACCAAAAACAAAAGCAGCAAATAAAATCGCCTGCCCAACAAAGGTTTCCCATGTGGGGTACATTCCCAGCCAGGAAATGCTGGGTAAAAACTCAGCAGCAGTCATAGAAAACTGTTCCCCCATTTGTAACTCATGAATACCTTTTCCCATGAAGGTGAATGCCATGTAATAGAGTAAGACACTGGTGAAGCCAAAAAACCATTTAATTGAAATTCGCATTCCCAGGTGATTTATTAAGTAAAATACCCCTGCAAGGACCAAACAACCGGCAAGGAATCCCGGGACAATCCCCCCTGTTGTTTCTCCTGCGTATAAAAAAAGCGCTTTATAAAATAATACGGTCTCAAATCCTTCTCTATATACTGAAATAAAAGCTACGGCACTTAGAGTGAAAGCATTGCCCTCTGAAAGAGCACCGCTCATCTTTTGGTTAATGTACTTCTGCCATTTTTTATTATCTATATTTGAAACCAACCAGTAGCTGACCCAGAATAAAATTGCGACAGAAACGAGCATTATCCAGCCTTCCATAACTTCCTGGTTGGCCATGCTTAGATGGAGAATTTCATGAACGATATAGGCAGTAAGAAAACTTGCTAAAATTCCTACAATAACTCCGATATGTATATTCTTTACATGGGCATCGTTTCTTGATTTTCTTAAAAAAGCGATCAGGGCTGCAATAATAAGGATTGCCTCAAAACCTTCACGGACGATAATGGAAAAGGATTGTATAAACAAACCAGAAAAACCAACCTCTTTTTTTAATAATTCCAGTCCCCGGGAAAGATTTAAAATAATTTCACCGTGTAGTTTCTCAACATTTTCCAGCTGAGCGCCACTTTTGATTTCGCCCCGGAAACGACTGAAGGCAGATTCAAGCTTTACACCAAGTGGTTTGTCTTGGGTTATTAGATTGGATTCGATTTTTTCGTAAGTCAAATAGGCATCGAATGCAATTTCTGCTGCATCCTCATTTTCCCCATTTTTATATTTGTTTAAACTTTCTAGAAGGAGGTTGCGGATTTCACTCCCTATTTGATCGATATTTTTGGTGTCCGCCTCATTTTCTATCGCTGCCATTTCCAAGTTCACAGGTGGCAGTTGGACATTAGTATTAGAAAAAGTACGCAGATAATAAGTGACATCCCAAATTTGAGCTTCGGTCAATATGCCCGCCCAGGACTTCATTCCAGTATTAGCTATTCCAACATTGATAACTTCGAAATTATCGTAAGCAACAGTGTTCTTATCACCCGTTAATTTAGGGTCAGATAAGATTGCAGGGGAGGGGTCAAGCTCGCTAGCCTTAGGTCCATCACCATTCCCTGTTAACCCATGACAAACGGAGCAATTTTTTTCAAAAATCTTTTTTCCATTTGCTAATGAAACTGGGGTTACAGGAACTTTATTGATTTCAATTCCAAAAGTGGTGATTAATTGCGAATTTATTTGATTCACCTTTTCCCAGACTTCCCGGGAATCTACTTTTGTTTCGATCATTTTCAATAAATCGGGGAAATGGAGCTCAATCTTATTTGCTTCTTCCTGATTCTGAATTTTTTCTGAGGTTTTTGAAAATCGTTCAGAGGCCTGCTGTAAAAAAATTTTGCTTTCTTCATATTCAGGGGCAACAACCACTTTTCCATCTACTACTCCCTCTTCAAACTCTTTGGCAGCAATATTCAACATCATGACAATTTTTTTTACTTTGTCCTGAGTTTCTTGATTGAAAGATTCTGTTATGGAAGGTTTTCCAAAAATTAGGAGGGCAAACATTCCTATAATTAAAATAAGTTTTAATGGCTTTAAACGATGCATAATTTAGATATCCGATTGAACTTTTGGAGTAATAGGGAAGTTAACGGTCTGTAGATGAGGGTTTAATCCCTGCTGGCCATTCTAATAATGAGAATAGTTATCAATAATAAGGAAAAACCTTTAAAAAGTCAATTAAAAGCCATTCCTATAATCATTTCAAGGAAAAATAAAGAAATTTTAGAGAACTTTT
Organism: uncultured Nitrospina sp.; assembly: GCA_964510965.1. GTDB lineage: Bacteria > Nitrospinota > Nitrospinia > Nitrospinales > VA-1 > UBA8687. The sequence goes on from CAZECX010000084.1 coordinate 15,606, forward strand.
TTTGAGGTAGAATATTTATATGGAATTTGAGCATAGTAAAATTACCATCAATTTTCTGGAGATATTCATGTCGAATAAATTAATTCCGTTTTTAATCTTATTGGGAATTTTATCAGGTTGTTCTCTGCATTCAGGTTCCACTTATGAGCGTG
>CAZECX010000085.1:0-15356 GCA_964510965.1 uncultured Nitrospina sp.
CATTTGGGGACGAGGAGGATTAGAATGGGATTGATTGATCAAGCGGTCGATGCATTTGAAAACGAAGTAAATAACTTGAAGTTGAATGTTCAGGATGCTGTGGAGGCGATGGATTATGAGTACTCCGGCTCCTTATATGACACTGTTTTAACTACTAAGTTGGGAAAAGTAGTCGGTTGGGCGCAAAAAAATGCCCTATGGCCGGCTACTTTTGGTCTTGCGTGTTGTGCTATTGAAATGATGGCAATGGCAAATTCCCGTTGGGATGCTGCACGTTTTGGCGCTGAAGTTTTCCGTGCCTCGCCGCGGCAGGCAGATTTGATGATTGTGTCGGGCCGTGTTTCGCAAAAGATGGCACCCATCCTCAAACAGATTTATGACCAGATGCCGGAACCTAAATGGGTGATCTCGATGGGAGCCTGTGCTTCCTGTGGCGGCGTCTTCAATAATTATTCGATTGTGCAGGGGGTGGATCGTGTGGTGCCGGTAGATGTGTATGTTCCCGGATGTCCTCCCGGTCCTGAAGCGTTGCTGTATGGCGTTATCAAGCTCCAGGAAAAAATTATGATGGAAGCGGGCACTGACAAGGCTAAGAAGAGGGTGGCATGACGAGTGAGGAAATTGTAGAGAAGGTAAAGGCAGGCCTCGCCGATGCCATTCAGGATACGGATTTGCCGCAGGGCGACGCAGTCATTTTTGTTTCGCCGGATTCTTTGCCCTCCGTTGCTGAATTTCTAAAAAACGATGCGGATTTAAAATTTGATTACCTTTCCGATGTGCGCGGCGTTGACTATTTGCTGGAAGAACGAGAGCCGCGTTTCGAGGCGGTTTATCAGTTGTACTCCATCGACCACCAGCATTCCATAAGAGTTCGTGTAGGCATAGATGAAGACAACCCTTCGGTTCCAACAGTTTCTAATCTTTGGAAGGGAGCACTCTACCCCGAACAGGAGTTGTTCGATATGTTCGGAATCAATGTTGAGGGCCATCCAACGATGGAGCGATTGATCATGCCTAAGGATTGGGAGGGATTCCCGCTAAGAAAAGATTATCCATTAACAACAGAGACCGTTGCTTTTTCTCATAATCGGGATTTTAAAAGCGAATTGGTCAAATCGAAACCACCGACTCGGTAGGGTGACTCGTGAGTGTAACTGAACAGGGACTGCTGCAGCGCGATAAAGATACGATGACCCTCAACATGGGTCCGCAACATCCGAGTACTCATGGGGTGTTTCGTGTCATCCTTGAAATGGATGGCGAGGTGGTCAAAACCGCTGAGCCGGAAATCGGTTACCTGCATACGGGCATCGAAAAAACTTCCGAGAACAAACGTTATGTACACGTCATCCCGATGACGGATCGGTTGGATTATCTCAATCCGCCCGGTAACAATCTTGCCTTTTGTCTTAGTACTGAAAAATTGCTAGGAGTTGAAATCCCTGATCGCGCAAATGCTCTGCGGGTGATTATGTGCGAGCTATCTCGTATTGCCAGTCACCTTGTCTGGTTGGGAACGCATGCGTTGGATATTGGAGCGATGACGGTGTTCCTGTATTGCTGGAGAGAGCGCGAGATGATTCTCGATCTCAATGAAGAGATTTCGGGAGTTCGTATGATGACGAGTTATATTCGCGTCGGCGGAGTTGCTAAAGATGCCACCCGGCCCTGGTTGGATGGTATTCGCGATTTCATCGAATACCTTCCTGCAAAAGTTGACGAATACGAAAGGCTACTCACCAAGAACCCAATCTGGCTGGACCGTACGGAAGGAATCGGTGCCTTCACTCGTGAAGAAGCCATCAATTGGAGTCTGAGTGGACCGGCTTTGCGGGCATCGGGAGTGAACTGGGACATTCGTAAATCGCAGCCTTACAGTGGCTACGAAAACTATAATTTTGATGTGCCGGTACGAAACAACGGAGATATTTTTGACCGCTATCGCGTACGGGTCGAAGAGATGCGGCAGAGTCGAGCCATCATCAAACAGGCTTTGGAGAATCTTCCTGGGGGAGACCACAAGGCCCCGGACAATAAAGTTTCTTTACCAGCCCGCGAAACGCTGCACACCAGTATGGAAGCTCTGATCCATCACTTTAAGTTGGTGTCGGAAGGAATCAGTGTTCCAAAAGGCGAAACTTATGTGCCGATTGAAGGTGCAAGAGGCGAAGTCGGATTTTACATTGTCAGCGATGGAACCAATGTTCCGTCACGGGTCAAGCTCCGCGCGCCTTCGTTTATGGCGATCCCGGGAATGTGCAAAATGATGGAAGGTTGTTATATCGCAGATGTAGTTGGGATCATTGGAAGCATCGATATTGTAATGGGTGAAGTCGACCGCTAACTCGCTGGCGCGAGTGGCAACAGGTCAAACCGGTTTGGCAGGCAGATATTTTATCTGTTTTTTATTTTAATTTTTTTCTCTTGTAGTTCCAGGGAATTATAAAAAATGTCGGAATATAAATTTTCAGAAGATCAGGAAAAAGAAATCAGTAGCATTCTTGGGAAGTATCCGGTCAACACTTCCGCGTTGCTACCGTTATTGACTCTGGTTCAGCGGGCAGATCAGGTTGTGAGTCCGGGGGCCATGGTTGCTATAGGCAAGAAGCTGGATGTTTCTCCTGCATATGTCCAGTCGGTGATGTCTTTTTACACGATGTATCACACGGAGAAGGTTGGTAAATACATGATCCTTTTCTGTATCAATATCAGTTGCCAGTTGAATGGTTGCGACAAGCTCCTTGAACACACAGCTAGAAAACTGAATATTAAGGTGGGGGAAACCACCTCTGACGAAAAGTTCACCCTGCATCGAGAAGAGTGTTTAGCAGCTTGTACGGAAGCGCCGATGATGCGGGTCAATGATACTTATTATGGAAACCTGACGGAGCAGCGTATCGATCAGATCATCGACTCACTGGATTGATTTATGACTCAGATTTTATTTAAAGATATCAATAAAGAAGGGCTTCATACGATGAAGGTGTATGAGGAGCTCGGTGGATACCAGTCTTTGAAAAAAGCGTTTGCCCAAAAGCCCGAAGAGATTGTTGAGGCGGTCAAGGCATCAGGCCTGAGGGGGCGTGGGGGAGCCGGATTTCCAACTGGACTGAAATGGAGTTTTCTCGCGAAAGATGTTTTTCCTCGTTATCTCTGTTGCAATGCGGATGAGTCCGAGCCGGGAACATGTAAAGACAGGGAGCTGTTGCTTAAAAACCCGCACCTTCTGATTGAAGGGATGATCTTATGTTCTTATGCCTGCCGAATTGAAACAGGCTATATCTATTTGCGGGGTGAGTTTCATGACCTGAGTATCATTATGGACAAAGCTTTGGATGAGGCGCGTGCAAAAGGTTATCTGGGGAAAAATATTTTAGGCTCTGGATTTAATTTGGAAATGCATACGCATTTAGGTGCGGGCGCCTATATTTGCGGAGAGGAATCGGCCTTGCTCAATTCTCTTGAAGGCGGTCGTGGTGAGCCGAGGATGAAGCCGCCCTTTCCCGCGGTCGAAGGATTATATTCAAAACCTACGGTTATCAACAATGTTGAAACGCTCTGCGTTGTTCCTTATATCGTCAATGAGGGGGCGGAAAAATATGCGGCTTTAGGAACAGAGAAAAGTAAAGGGACCAAGCTGGTGAGTGTCTCCGGACATGTTAAAAAACCCGGAAACTATGAAATTGAATTGGGGACACCAACAAGCGAACTCATTTATAACCTCGCGGGTGGAATTCAAAACGATAATAAGCTTAAAGCTTTTATTCCCGGTGGTTCTTCTGTTCCCATGCTACCGGCAGATAAGGTAGACGTTCCCTACGATTACGAATCATTGGCAGCAGAAGGAACTATGCTCGGTTCCGGTGCGTTGATCGTTATTGATGACAGTATCAATATTGTGGAAGCGACATTGCGTTTGATTAGTTTTTATATGCACGAGTCCTGTGGCAAATGTACACCCTGCCGTGAAGGAACCCGGTGGCTCCATCAGATTGTGGAGCGCATCATGCAAAATAAGGGGCAATTGGAATACATCACAAAACTGGAAGATATTTGCGACAACATGGCGTTTAAAACTTTTTGTCCGCTTGCCGATGCTTGTGTGGCTCCGGTCGTGAGCAGCATCAAACATTTTCGCTCGGACTATGAAGAATATTTTAAAAATGTTCCCGCTGGTGCAGCCAGCTGATAAAGGGAACTGGAATTTATTGAGGACATTATGTCTGAAATTACTTTAACGATTGACGGGAAATCAGTCACTGTTCCTAAGGGAACAAAAGTGGTGGATGCTGCCAAACAGGTGGATGTGGATATACCTGTTTTCTGTTATCACGAAAAAATCGGTCCGCTAGGTTGTTGTCGCATGTGTCTGGTTGAGGTAGAAAAAATGCCGAAACTGATGACCGCCTGCACGATGGATGTGGCTCCCGATATGGTTGTTAACACGGTTGGGGATAAAGTTGAAAAAGCTCAGAAGGGTGTGCTGGAGTTTACGCTTCTCAATCATCCTCTTGATTGCCCGGTTTGTGATAAGGGCGGCGAGTGTCCACTTCAGGATAATACTTTTAAATATGGTCCGCCGGATACTCGAATGGAATTTCACCGCGCCAACAATGTCAAAGCAGCGCCTCTCAGTCCGGTAATTACAATTGACCGGGAACGTTGTATCGCCTGTCAACGTTGTACGGCATACAGTGAGCGTATTGAGCAGGACCGCGGTTTGGTAATGCTGAACCGGGGATTTCATAACGAGGTCAATACTTTCAATAATGAACCGTATGACAATCGATTTTCAGGAAACGTAATTGACATTTGCCCGGTGGGGGCTTTGACGAATACGGATTTTCGTTTCAAAGCGCGTACCTGGGATCTGACCAATCAAGATACTTTGTGTGCGAATTGTGGTTGTAATTGCAATATTACTTTTGGGTCCCGACTGAATGAATTAATGCGTATTGAAGCCCGACCCAATGATGCGGTGGACGACGGCTGGATTTGTGATAAGGGGCGTTGGGGGCATCATTTCGTGGAAAGTAAAAATCGGGTGACTGCTGCTCGGGAAAATAGTGTGGGGAAAACCGAGCCCACATCCTTTCCAAACTTTCCCATCGATGCGCCAACGGAACAGGCTGCTGAAAAAGTGATAGAGGCATTTAAAAAAATAGCGGATGAACATGGACCTGAAAGCATCGGGTTTCTGGGGTCTCCTTATGCAACGAATGAAGAGAGTTATCTTTATCAGAAATTGTTTCGACTATTAGGGACAAACAATATCGATCACAAGTCGTATCAGGACACTCCGGGGTTGCCGATTGACCATTACGATATTGAACAGGTTGAAAATTCTAATATCGTTTTATTGATTGCCAGTGACCCTACCGAAGAGTTGCCGATTCTTGACCTGAGAATCAAGAAAGCGGTTTCTCGATGTGGTGCAAAACTTCTTTCTCTAAATGATCAGGATACAGCATTGGATAAATATGCTGGCCTGAAATTGAAATATAAAGTTGGCTCGGAAGCCTCTGCTGTTGATGCGCTTGCAGAAGGATTGGCTCGAGAACTTGGAGAGTCGGTAGATTTCTCTTCCGACCTTGGGCCAACGGGAATTTCTGCAGATGAAATGAAGTCATTGGTGGAAGCGGTGAGATCGGGCATGAAAATCTGCGTGATTTATAATCCCGCTGCGCTTTCGGGGGATGCGGCTCTTCGGGTTAAACGCCTGCTTTCTGTGATCGCAAAAATTCCCACGGTAGAGTGTGGTGCTATTCCTGCAGCACCGGCTACAAATGCTGTTGGTGCGATGGATATGGGTCTTGTGTCTGATTATTATCCGGGCGGTGTTCCGGTTGCAGACAGCGAAAAGGTTAAAGAGTTATGGGGGGAAACTGCACCCACGAAAGCCGGGTTGACCGCTTTGGAAATGATTGCGAAGGCAAAAAGCGGTGAGTTAAAAGCGCTGTGGGTGCATCGGTCCAATCCCGTTGTAGACTTTCCCGGTGGGACTCAAGTTGTTGAAGCACTAAAGAATCTGAATCTGTTAGTGGTACATGACATGCTGGAAACGGAAACAACTCAGCTTGCGAAAATCGTATTGCCTTCCAATGGCCCGGGTTTTGATGAGGGCACGACCACCAATATTGGTGGCAGGGTCCAGGCGAGACGAATGGCTTTGGATGCCAATAGCGTTGCCGACTGGAAACTGATCAGTGTGATGTTGAAAAAGCTGGGAGATGAAACGGATTACTCGCGAGTTGCTAAAGTTTTGAATGAGATTTCACAAAAGGTTCCAGGGTACCAGGAAATTAATAGCAGGTTGGTGGGCAAATTGGGATGCAATCGGGAACAAGTGTCAGGTGCTGATATTTCTCCTGACAACGTTGCAAGCACTGAGAGCAGTAACGGTAAATCGAGATTGCGTGTGGCGACCTATTTGTTTGCGCACGATAAAATTCTGGATGCTTCCTCAAAACTGGCTCATCATTTTAAACCTTCTTCGGCTTTTCTCAATGAATCCGATGCGGCGAATATAGGGGTTGCCAATGGAGATGTTATTCGCCTTTCTGGAAATGGAATGGAAGTAGATGCCGAGGTCACAATTGATAACCGATGTTTGGTTGGCGGTGTGGTGGTGCCAAAAATTTCTGATGAGCAAGGTGTGAATGGATTGGTAAATCTTGATGGCAGCCCTGCTTGGGTAGATATTAAAAAAGTTTGATCGGATTTCCTGGAGAACGATAGTTTGGATTGGATCACTGAGTTTTTAAATGAATTGTGGGATTTCACTGTTCAATCTTTGTCCGACAACGTTCCTTTGATTGTGGGGAGCGTTAAAGCGGTAGTGATTGCTGTGGCCATAATGTCTGTTGTGCCGGCTCTTGTTTGGCTCGAGCGGCGATTGATGGGCCGTTTTCAAGTGCGCCTGGGTCCCAATCGCGTGGGTCCGTTTGGGTTTGGTCAGCCGATGGCAGATACAATCAAATTGCTTTTTAAAGAATCGATCATTCAATCTTCGGCAGACAAGTTTTTGTTTCACCTGGCGCCTGCCGTGGTTGTGTTTACGGCGATTGTTGCATTTGCGGTGATTCCTTTTGGTGCGCCGTTTGAAGTGTTCGGTCAGAATATCGAGTTGTGGGGCGCCAATGTTAATAGCGGAATTTTATTTGTTTTCGCTATTTCGGGGATGGGCATTTACGGAATGGTGCTCGCCGGGCTGTCTTCTAATAATAAATATTCCCTGATGGGCGGATTGCGTTCTTCAGCTCAAATGATCAGTTATGAGTTAACCTTGGGGCTGTCGGCGTTGAGTATTATTATCCTCACCGGCTCTTTAAGCCTGGTGGATATGGTGACAGCCCAAGAGGGTGTGCCTTTCATTCTTATTCAACCTTTGGCTTTTCTTTTATTTTTTATTGCCGGGGTAGCAGAGACCAATCGCGCTCCTTTTGATTTACCAGAAGCGGAGCAGGAACTGGTTGCCGGGTTTCATACGGAATATACAGGAATGAAATTTGCCATGTTTTTCATGGGTGAATATATCAATATGGTGACTATGAGCGCTTTGGTTACTTTATTGTTTTTGGGTGGATGGAATACTTATGGAGTTCCGGTTTGGCCGATTGTCGCTTTTGCTGCCAAAGTGGTTTTCCTTTTATGTGTTTTTATATGGCTGCGTTCTACGTTTCCTAGAATCCGTTATGACAGGTTAATGACGTTCGGTTGGAAAGTTTTGCTGCCTTTATGTTTATTAAATCTACTAATCACCGGCACGATTAAGGTGCTGTAATACCGGGAGAAGCTATGTTACAAGCTACTTTTGCGGGCATTAAAAATTTAATGATTGGAATGGGCGTGACCTTCCGCAATATGCTGACCAAGCCGGTTACGTTGCAATATCCTGAAGTCAAACGCACCATGCCCGCGCGGTATCGGGGTCGTCATTTTCTCAATCGGGATGAAGAGGGATTAGAGAGATGTGTAGGTTGTAGTTTATGTTCTATCAACTGCCCCGTGGGTTGTATTCATGTGGTGTCCGCAGAGAATGATCCGGAAAACCCAGTTTCCAAAGGGGAACGGTATGCCGAGGTTTATGAGATCAATCTCTTACGCTGTATCTATTGTGGCTACTGTGAAGAGGCCTGCCCGGTGGATGCAGTGGTTCTGCGAGAGCATTACGAACTGGCGGATTACGATCGTGATAATTACATCATGGAAAAGCAAGACCTTCTGGTTTATCCGGAGCCCAATGAGTTTCGTGTCAATGTTTTGGGTAATACAGAACGGGTAAACAAATAAAGCGGATTAATTGAGTTCGTTCGGTTTAACGCCACTAATAAAAAAGACGATATTTTCAGGGAGTGCATGTGTGTTTGATTTAGCAACTGTATTTGAGTTCACGCGAGATACAGTAATTTTTACCGTGGGGATTACTGCGGTACTTGCCAGCCTGGGGGTCATTTTATGTTCCTCACCTATTTATTGTGCGCTGTACCTGATCAGTCACATGATCTGCCTGGCATTGCTTTTTCTTCTCTATAACGCTGAGTTTCTAGCTGTTGTTCAGATAATTGTCTATGCAGGAGCAGTAATGATTTTGTTTCTGTTTATCATCGCCTTGCTGGGCGGGAAGAAAGAAATTCAAGAACACACTTTTGAACGTTCGATTGCGTTTACATTTATCTTTACTTTGTTGGGTGAACTGTATTTGTCTGCAACGGTAGGCCCGACTAAGCAGATTGAAGGAAAAGTCAATCCAGAAATCTTTGGTACTGCCAAGGCGATAGGGTTGGAACTATATTCTAAACATCTTGTGGCTTTTGAACTGGCTTCGGCTTTGTTGCTGGTAGCTGCTGTGGGTGTTATTTGTCTGGCAAAATTTTCTTTTGCTCCTTTAAAAAGGCGATAAATATGGGTCAGGAATTTGTTTTGCTTGTGAGTTCATCCGTTTTTTGTATCGGAGCCTGCGGTTTTATCATCCGCAAAAATCCGTTGATCATGTTCATGTCGGTTGAGTTGATGCTCAATTCGGTGAACTTTCTTTTGATTGCTTATTCAAGCTTTTTAAATTCCCTTGATGGTCAGATTTTTGCTTTGATTATTATGACTGTTGCCGCCGCCGAGGTGGTGGTTGGATTGGCTATCATTCTTACAATTTTTCGCACCCGGCACGAAATGGATGTGGATCATATCAATGCGCTGAGAGGTTAAACTTTGTTTGCAAGCAGTTGGCTCATTTTATTATTTCCTTTAGCTGGGTTTATCTTCCTCAGTTGGTATGGGAATCGAATTTCTAAGACACTGGCAGGGTTGATTGGTTGTGGTTCTGTGGGTGCATCTTTTCTCACTTCGCTGGTGGCGTTGAGTGATTTGCTTTTTCTGCCTGCCGAAGAGCGGGTAGGAAAAGTTCATGTGTTATATCAATGGATTTCGGCGGCAAATTTCAAATTGGATCTTGCCATTTTGGTTGATCCCCTTTCTGTTTTCATGTTTTTAATTGTGACTGGAGTCGGGTTTGTAATTCATGTTTACTCCATGGGTTATATGCATGATGACCCTGAGTACTCACGTTTCTTTTCTTATTTAAACCTTTTCATATTTTCCATGCTGGTTTTGGTTGCGGCAGCGGATTTCTTTTTCCTTATAGTTGGATGGGCTCTAGTTGGTCTGGCCTCCTATTTGTTGATAGGGTTTTACAAAGAAAAAACCAGTGCGGTACTTGCAGCACGTAAAGCCTTTGTGATGAATGTCATCGGCGATGTTGGCATGGTTATCGCGGCCTTTGTGATTTTTGAATCCTTCGGAACTTTAAATTTTCTAGATGTCTTCGCTGCGGCTCCTGAAACATTTCGTCCTAATGATGATCAAATTCTATTAATTACTCTATTACTTCTTGTTGGTGCATTTGCAAAATCAGCGCAACTTCCTTTGCATACCTGGTTACCTGATGCAATGGAAGGCCCGACTCCAGTAAGTGCATTGATCCATGCTGCGACTATGGTGACTGCGGGGGTTTATCTCATTGCTCGTTGCCATGTTCTGTATGAATTGGCTCCCTTCACAATGTACCTGATTGCTACGGTTGGAGTTCTGACAGCTGCATTTGCAGGTACGATGGGAATGGTGCAATACGATATCAAAAGAGTGATCGCTTATTCTACAATGAGTCAGTTGGGTTATATGTTTTTGGCAATGGGAATCGGGGTGTACAGCCTGGGTATGTTCCACCTGATGACACACGCGTTTTTCAAAGCGCTGTTATTCTTAGCGGCGGGAAGTGTGATCCATGGGCTGGATGGGGAGCAGGACATCAGAAAAATGGGTGGACTTAGAAAGGTCATGCCCTTGACCCACGCCACCTTTTTAATAGGGGCTCTGGCATTGGCCGGGTTTCCTCTTACCAGTGGTTATTTTAGTAAAGAAGCGATTATTCTCAGTTCTTATCATGCGGACATGGGGAATTTTGTTTTTTGGGCCATCGCACTTGTCACTGCAGGCATGACGGCTTTTTATATCTTCCGAGTTTATTTCTCTACGTTTATTGGTGAAACGAGGAGTCCAGAGGCGCACCCTCATGAATCGCCTACATCGATGGCATTACCTTTAATTATTTTGGCGGTCCTGGCCTTGGGTGGAGGATTTTTAAGCCCCCTGGTAGATGGATTTCTTGCTCCAGTCTTTGGGCGAGAGGTGCATCATTTCCATGATGGGGTTTTGGAAACGATCGCTCTTCTTGCAGGAATCGGTGGTATCGCCGCAGCAGCCTTAGTGTATCAGGTGAGTAAAGATCGCATAGAATTGATGAAAGAAGCGTTTGCTCCTTTGTATGATTTGTTATTCCATAAATATTATGTCGATGAAATTTACGACCTGTTAATCGTAAAGCCCACCAAAGCGATTGGGGCTTTTATGGAAGAAAAAGCTGAAAAGCAGGGGATTGACTTTGCCGTTGACGAGTTGGGTTTTCAGGTCAAAGAAGTGAGTCGAGGAATTAGTTTCTGGCAGTCGGGTAGGGTGCGTTCGTACGCATTGAACATGGTTGCTGGAATGGTAATTATTTTATTATTTGTAGTTTTTCTGTAGAGAAAAATGTTAACTCTCATTATTTTCATTCCTCTTGTAACGGCACTGGCGTTGATTTTTGTTGCTCGTGATAATACCGGACTTATTAAGACAGCAGGTGTCGGTGCTGCCTCTTCGACCTTACTTATTTCTCTATGGGTATTGTTTGCTTTTGATGCAGGTAACCCGGAAATGCAATTCGTCCAGAATTTGCATTGGGTGCCCGCTCTTCATATAAATTATCTTGTGGGCGTTGATGGCATAAGTTTATTGCTTGTTGTTTTGACGGCGTTCCTTGGCGTTATATCTATTCTTCTATCACTGAATCAGAAAAAAGATCTTAGAAATTTTGTGGCTCTGATGCTGGCTTTGGAAGCAGGCACACTGGGTGTTTTTCTGGCTTTGGATACCATTCTGTTTTATGTGTTCTGGGAGTTAATGCTGGTACCCACTTATTTTATCATTGGTATCTGGGGTGAGGGGCGTCGTGTTTATGCGACTATGAAGTTTGTGGTCTACACTCTGGTGGGTAGTTTGTTGATGTTGGTTGCCATCCTCACTCTTACCATGGTTCATTACGGTGCAACACATGAAGTGACTTTTGATCTGCGCATTCTTTCCCATACTCATATCGACCCGTTCATGCAGATCTGGATGTTCTTATTCTTTTTTGTGGCCTTTGCCATCAAGGTTCCGGTGTTTCCTCTTCATAGCTGGCTGCCGCATGCCTATGTCGCATGTCCAATTCCCGCATTGATACTTTTAACAGGGGCTATGTCTAAAACTGGCGCCTATGGTTTTTTACGCTTTTGTCTGCCTCTTTTCCCGGAAGCGGTTGAAAGTATGGCTTTGGTCATTGGGTTCATGGCTGCGTCGGGAATGGTTTATGGTGCTTGGATTGCGCTTGCGCAAAAAGATATTAAGGCTCTTGTCGCCTATTCCAGTATCAGTCACCTTGGATTCATTGTTTTGGGGATTTTTGCCCGAAATGGAGAAGGAATTGAAGGTAGTGTCTTACAAATGGTCAACCACGGAATTATAGCTTCTGCGTTATTTCTAATTGTTGGATTTATTGAGCTCCGGATGGGCACGCGAAACCTGGGCGAGCTGCGTGGACTCAGTAAATCCATGCCGGTTCTTTATGGAGTTTTCATGCTTGTCATGCTGGCTGCATTGGGGTTGCCTGGATTAAATGGGTTTGTAGGTGAGTTCTTGATTTTAATGGGCGTATGGACTTCACATTTATTGGCAGGTCTCGCAAGCATTTTAGTGTTAATGGGTGGATTGTCCATAATATTTGCTTCTATGTATATGCTCTATATGTTTCAAGGGTCCATGCAAGAAAAACCCAATTCTGAAAATATTTCTGACATTAGCTCTGGTGAATTTAAACTTCTTCTTCCTGCATGCCTTTTGATCTTATTGATTGGGTTGTACCCGAAACCCTTCATAGACCGCGTGTCTCCCTCTGTTGAAAATCTGCTCCATCTTGAAAAAACCGTCAATCTGGAAGCAGGAAAAGATAGCGAACATCACTAAGCAGTTTGTTCATTCTTAGACCTCGACCTTCTATTTCTGTTTTTTACTCTTTCCCTTCAGGGAATCAAATTTATGAAATTTGGTGACAAAATTGTAGATGGAGTGTTTCTGGAAAGACCCAATCGATACCTTGCGCGTGTTGAGATTGAAGGCAAGGAAACTCTGGCCCATGTTCCTGATCCTGGACGTTTGCCTGGTTTGTTGCTTGCCAATCGTAAGGTCAGACTTGTTCATCAACCCAGTGATAAACGCAAAACAGATTACACACTGGTCCTGGTTCGGCACGATTCTATTTGGGTTTCGGTATTCCCGGCCTTCGCCAATTCTCTGGTTTCGAATGCTTTGATGGAACAATCGCTTCCATTTTTAAAAGGCTATTCTAGCTTTGCGAGTGAAGTTAAGGCAGGTAACAGTAGATTCGACTTTCGACTGGGTTTTCCAAGGAATTCTGCGTATGTCGAGGTGAAGTCCGTTAGTTTGGTGGAAGACGGTATTGGCAGATTCCCCGACGCACCAACAAAACGAGGAACAAAACACGTCAAGGAATTGATTGAGTTTTGTGAGAAAGGTTATCGCACGGCAGTCTTTTTTGTTTCACAGAGGCAAGATACAAAATCCATCACCTGTAACGATGAAATTGATCCTGAGTTTGGCGAATGGCTTCGACGAGCAGATAAAGAAGGTGTAGAACTTTATGGGATTAACTGTAAGGTGACCACCACCACTATTTCTTTAAACGAGGCGGTTGAAGTGATCCTTTAATTTTTAATGGATGGTGGGGTTTAAAGTTCAATCTAAAAATGAATCTAAATTTGGGATCACAAACCAGACATCATTGAATTTAACCCACTCTTGTTTCACGATTATTGTTTTTAATTTTGTGCTGGGTAAAACAGAGAGCTGATAGCGTATCGTCAGCTCCGCTTTGTCGAAATCTGTTTCAAAGAGGGAAGAAGTGACGATAACGGGCTTGTCATCTTTGAGAAGTTTTAAATCAAGGGTGGTGGCTCCAAAAATGGTTACATTATTAATGAAGTCCAAGGATTTTTTCTGGAACTCTACCAGATAATCGGGGTGGATAAATCTCGAGCTTCGATCCAATGCCTTGCTTTCGAATTCAGAGTTGAAAATTTCAATTTTTGTATCTAGTTCTTCCTGACTTTGTCTAAAGGGATTCGAGGTCCCACAGGATACCGTGAGTAGAAAAAGAAGAGTTAGAAGAAATTTAATTCCAAATGTCTGCTGGGATCTTAAATTTTGCATAGGGGAGTTTAACCAGGAATTGGGTTGTAGGGCGAAGAAATTATTTTTTCTTACTGCTAAAATTATAAATGATTTTATACGAACCCGCCAGTTTGAAAACCAGATAACTTTTTGGTTTAAGGGTAGAGAAAATACAGAGAGCGAATCTAATATCATGGAAAAATTTTGAAAAGAAAACCGGAAAAGAAAAGAGCTAAAAGAGTGCCTGCGAAAAGAGTTCCTTCGAAAAAGCCGGTCACTATGTGGGATCAAGCTTCGCGCTGGTATGATTCGCTGGTTGGCTCGCAGGGCACAGATTTTCAAAAAGATATTATTATGCCAGGCGTGCTGGAAATGCTGAACGCAAAAAAGGGCGACAGAATACTGGATCTGGCTTGCGGGCAGGGAGTTTTTTCAAGGTTTTTGTCTCGAAAAGGGATGCGTGTTGAAGGGCTCGATTCTTCAGCAGAACTAATAAATCATGCTAAATCTCGGTCGAGTTCTTCCGTACGTTTTCGTGTTGGCGATGTGGCAAACTCTGAAAACTTTGAAAAAGACCGCTTCGATGGAATGGCTTGCTTAATGGCCATTCAGAACATTGAAAATATTGAAGCGTTGTTTAATAATGCAGCCATTGGATTAAAACCCCAATGTCATTTTGTTGTGGTGATGACACACCCCTGTTTTCGCATTCCGAGACAGACACATTGGGGTTGGGATGAAGAGAAAAAGATAGAGTATCGGAGGGTGGATCATTACAGAACAGAAACTAATGTTCCCATTCTCACACCTCCTTTTGCAGATAAAGATTCTTTTACCCTTACTTATCATCGACCCCTTGAAAGTTATTTTTCTGCGCTTTCGAATGCTGGTTTTGCTGTAGATGGGTTGGAGGAATGGATATCAAACAAAAAGAGTCAACCGGGAAAAAGAGCAAAAGCTGAAAACCGTTCGCGAAAAGAGATTCCTCTTTTTCTTGCTTTGCGAGCGAAATTGATTGGATAAAAACCCTATGAAAAGTTACACCTATGAACTTTACGAACCAGGGCGGTATCTTTCTCTTATTAGAGAAAATTTGTTAAAGATTGGCGAGGAATGGCGCGAGATTGCAGATTATATGCTTCAAGGGCATGTTGAATACAAACCGCTTCGCAGTAACCCTATGCGGTCGGGGGCGCAATTTACTTATCAAAGAGCCCGTCTGAATTTGACTCTCTATTTCCCTGAAAAAATATTCAATCGTTTCATGGGATGGATGGATTCGGAAAAAGTAGAAATTCTAAAAGCCGTTGCCCAGGCCTCTTTGTCTAAGCGGTCGGGTTATGATGTTTATGAATTCAAAATCCATGGGATTATTAGTGAGTCATGAAGTCGGGAATTAATCGGCTGTATCCTTCCATGAAAAAGGAAAGGGGATGTCTTCTTCAATGGCTTGGCGGATACTTTTCATCCAGATTTGATAAAATGTTGAATTGTGCAATGTGAGTAAATGCATAGCTAGAATTTCTCCCGCCATAATT
>CAZECX010000086.1:0-8358 GCA_964510965.1 uncultured Nitrospina sp.
ACTGGGCAGGCGTAAAAGTAGTAGATCGCATCGTGACTCTGGGTTGCAAACTCAATCTCGAAGCATTGACCCTGTATTCCTTCTCTGATGAAAATTGGAACCGCCCTTCCTCCGAAATCGGTACCCTAATGAAAATCCTGGATTATTATCTCAAAAAAGAATTGAACAGAATGAAAGAAGAAAATATTCAGTTCAATACCATTGGGCACATAGAAGACCTGCCGGCTCCCATTCAAAAATTGATCCAATACTCAATTGATGAAACACGAAATAATACGGGAATGGTTCTTACTCTGGCTTTGAGTTATGGTGGCAGACAGGAAATTATGGATGCTGTTAAAAAAGTGGCTCAGATGGTAAAAGATGGAAAAATTTCGACCGAGGAAATCGATTCGCCATTGTTTGAGTCTTTTCTTTCGACGCATCCTATACCCGACCCGGATCTTTTAATTAGAACCAGTGGAGAAAGGAGAATCAGTAACTTTCTTCTTTATCAAAGTGCGTACACTGAATTGCATTATAATAATGTTTTGTGGCCCGATTTTACTGAAGATGATTTTTTAAGAGCCATCATTGATTATCAAGGTCGAGACCGCCGGTTTGGAATGACCCAGGAACAAATTGCCAAAGCCTGAGTAAAAATTTTAATGATCCAGGATGCAAACCCATTTCCCCCTTTCATTTTACACTGAAATAGACTTTTAATCCATTTAGGAGAAATTTTTGGAACGTGTTATCAGCGGAGTCATAACAATTCCCATAGTGATCGGAATTATTTTATATGGGCACTCCTGGCTATATTTTATTTTGATTGCGTCAATTGCTTTGGTTGCCGCTTACGAATATTTTTCTATGATTGCCAATGCAGGCGTGAGCGGATTTCCTATTGAAGGTTTGGCTTTGAGCTTTCTTGTTCTTTTAGTCTATTCTTTTGAGCCTCAATATTTGCCAAGTTTTATTATTTTTATTCCTCTCACATTATTTATAGTTTGGTTTTTCAGAGAAAAAAATGTGCGCGTGGCACTCGACTCCATTGCCTATACCCTGTTTGGTATTTTCTATACGGCTGGACTGGGCGGATACTTCCTTCTAATTGGCAATATGCAGGGGGGGCGGCAAATGGTAGTGTTTATTTTATTGTTTATTTGGGCCGGAGATATAATGGCCTATTATGGAGGCCGAAAATTTGGGGAAACCAAATTACTTGAGGTTGTTAGCCCAAATAAAACAATTGCCGGGGCTGTGGCCAATGTTATCGGAACCTTAATTGCGGCTTTGCTGGTGAGCAGCCTGTTCTTCAATGAGATTCCCCTAATCCATTGTTTGATTGTGGCTTTCATTTGCGGTATTATCGGTCAGTTCGGCGATTTAGCAGAATCGCTTATAAAACGTAATTGTCAGGTCAAAGATTCTGGAACCTTGATTCCGGGACACGGAGGGGTTTTAGATCGCATCGATAGCCTTTTATTTGCGGGCCCGGCTTTTTATTGTTACTACCAGCTAATCCTGGTTATTAATATATGAAAAAAATATCTCTTCTTGGCTCTACAGGCTCCATTGGAGTGAATACGCTGGATGTGATTGAACGAAATCCAGAAAGCTTTCAAATTCTTGCCATGTCAGCAGGGAGCAACGTTGACCTGTTTGCAGAACAAATCAGAAAATTTAAGCCCCAAGTCGCAGCTTTATTCGATACCAAAAAGATTCCCGCGTTAAAAGAACGAGTCGCTGATCTGGATGTTGAGATTTTATCCGGTGAAGAAGGTTCCCTTTCAGTCGCCACCTTGCCGGAGGTAGACGTAGTTGTTTCCGGTGTTGTGGGAAGTGTGGGTCTCCTACCTGCTATCGAAGCCTTGAAAGCGGGTAAAAACCTTGCCCTGGCGAATAAAGAAACTCTTGTTATTGCCGGTGAGCTGGTACTCAGGGAAGCAGAAAAAACCAATTCGCAAATCATTCCTATTGACAGCGAACACAGTGCTATTTTTCAGGCTTTAAATGGCGAGAAGAAAGAGCGAATCAAAAAAATTATCCTGACTGCATCGGGGGGACCCTTCCGAACATTCAGTCTGGACCAAATGGAATCCGTAACAGTAAAAGATGCACTCAATCACCCGAACTGGGATATGGGAGCGAAAATTACTATTGATTCATCCACCATGATGAATAAGGGACTGGAATACATTGAGGCCAAATGGTTGTTTGGTGTCAATACTCCAGTTGAAATTATTGTCCATGCTCAAAGTATCATCCACTCGATGATAGAATTTGTCGATACATCCATTATGGCCCAGTTAGGTATTCCAGATATGCGTGTACCTATTGCCTATGCATTGACTTATCCAGATCGGCTTGAATGCGATTTGCCCTCATTAGATTTAGCAACCATGGGCGATCTGACTTTTGAAGCACCCGACTTTGAACGGTTCCCCTGCCTGAAGTTGGCTATTGATGCAATGGAAATGGGGCAGACTGTGCCCGCTGTACTTAACGCCGCAAATGAAATCGCGGTCCAGGCATTCCTCGATGAACTTATCCCTTACAAAGATATCGCCGAAATCATTCGTATGGTCATGCAAAACCACAGCCCATCTCCATTAAACGAGTTGCAAGATGTCTTGAATGCCGATCAATGGGCTCGCGAAGAAACTACCAAACTAATCACCGTCACCCATTAGTACCCCTGCGGGGCATGAAAAAATTTGAGGGGGTTATCACACTTGGGAGGCAATAGGTCAAACTCTTTTAGGCGAACTTTCCCAATGGGTTTTTTAGAAAGAATTTGAGAGAATTTTTGCTCCCTCTTTTTAAAGAGGGCTGGGGTGATTTACATTCCGAGGATTACGTACATAAATAATGAACTCACCTATAATTCGTATTGGTAATGGTTACGATGTACACCGCCTGGTTGCTGGAAGAAAGCTGATCCTCGGCGGTGTTGATATTCCGCATTCGACGGGACTTGATGGCCATTCCGATGCCGATGCCTTGCTGCACGCATTGTGTGATGCACTCTTAGGCGCCGTCGGTGCGGGGGATATTGGTGCGCATTTCCCCGATACAGACCCGCAATGGAAAGGAATATCCAGCATGGTTTTGCTGGAACAAGTATCTGCTCTTTGTAGAGACAGAGGGTTCGCAGTTTCCAATATTGATACCATCATCGTAGCGCAAAAACCAAAATTGGCTTCTTTTTTACCAGATATGAAAAAGAATATTGCGCAGGCAATGTCTATAGACATCGGACAAATAAATATTAAAGCTACAACAACAGAAAAACTGGGTTTCACCGGCAAGGAAGAAGGCATTGCCGCATACGCCGTAGCCTTGTTATCCAAAACGGTTAACTAAAATGATTACCTCACGCATAGTCATAACCGGTATCGGATTAACAGCCCCTAATGGAAACAACCTGAAAGAATTTCGCGACAACCTTCTCAATGGTGTTTCGGGAGTGCAGGAGTACGAAACCCGTTATATGGGCAAAGTGCTTGCCGGAGTTTGTGATTTTGACGAACTCAAATACCAGAAAAAAAAGGAACGTCGTCGCGGAACCCGTGTGGGTTCGGTTTCTATTTATTGTTCACGAGAAGCTTTTGCCGACTCGGGACTTGACCTCGAGTCGATCAACCGTTCACGAATTGGCGTTTATCTGGGAACCACAGAACACGGCAACGTAGAAACTGAAAACGAAGTCTACAACATCAGCAAATACGATTACGATGTGAAGTACTGGTCACATCATCATAATCCCCGAACTGTGTCAAACAACCCTGCTGGTGAAGTCACTTTGAATATGAAAATCACCGGTCCGCATTACACCATTGGGGCAGCCTGTGCTGCAGGTAATATGGGAGTCATTCAGGGAGCCCAAATGTTGCGGCTGGGAGAAGTGGATCAAGCATTAGCCGGTGGTGTTTCCGAAAGCATCCATACCTTCGGAATTTTTGCCAGCTTTAAAAGTGAAGGCGCACTGGCCGAACACGAAGACCCGACCAAAGCCAGTCGCCCGTTTGATAAAAACCGAAACGGAATTGTTTGCTCTGAAGGCGGTTGCGTTTATACCCTCGAACGTCTGGAAGATGCCGAAAAGCGCGGCGCCAAAATTTATGGGGAAATTGTAGGCTATGCCTCAAATTCCGACGCCATCGATTTTATTTTGCCAGATCCAGGTAGGCAAACCCAATGTATGCGATTAGCACTTGATCGTGCTGGACTCAAACCCAATGATATCGATATTCTAAATGCCCATGCAACCGCAACTCAGATGGGAGACATTCAGGAAACCAAAGCCATTCGCGATGTATTCGGCAATGATTCTAAAACCCGCGTCAACAATACGAAAAGTTTTATCGGTCACACGATGGGTGCAGCGGGTACTTTGGAACTGTCCGGTAACTTACCCGCCTTTGAAGATAATATGGTTCATCCCACCATCAACCTCGATGATCTGGACCCTGAATGTGCCGTCAACAATCTCGTTGCCAATACTCCAGAAAAACTCCCTTCAGTAACCTACATCATGAACAACTCTTTCGGCATGTTCGGCATCAACTCCGTTTTGATTGTCAAAAAATTTACAGGTTAGGCCCTGCTGCCTAATAGGTCGATTCCTTTATAGTGAGACATTTATCCTCAAGTTTCTAGAAATAATTGTATAGAGCGTCATTGCGAGGAACCAACGGTGACGAAGCAATCCAGAAGAAAAATACTGGATCGCCGCGCCGCTGTGCGGCTCGCGATGACGTAGCTCGGTCGCCATCCCCCTTACAAGGGGGATTGAGGGGGTTGCTTTAATTGATCCCCCTCTTTCCCAAAGAGGGCAGGGGTGATTTACTATATTTTTCCCTAAAATATTTCGTTCGGCATAAAGAATATTTTCTGTTACGTTACAGAAACTCTTTATTATTTTTCAGGACATCCGCATGAGTGGAACCGAAACCGCCTTGATTATTGCCCTAGGTATCATTGTAGTTGGTGCGTTGATCAATAAAGGCCGTGTAAAAAATTTCTTTTTGAAATCGGATGAATTTGAGATGGGTATTAACTCGGCAGAACCCCAAACTCCTCAAGCGCTATCTCCTCAACCTGTTTCGTCTCAAACCCAGATTGTCCAAGTTGGTTTAAGCGAAGAAGGAATTAAAAAAGAGCTTGAAAGCCGTGAAGAAAATTTAATAAAAAGAATTGAAGAAAAAAACAAATTACTCGTTGAGAAAATTCAAAAGTCATTGAATCCTGAAGACCAAGTAGATCAGAAGTTAGTGCTTGAAATAAATATTTTGAAACAGGAACTATCAAGAGTTGAAGCCAAACTGGCGAATACAGAACAAGCTTTAGAAGAAAGGAAAAATGTTTTAGAAGAAACAGAAAAGGCTTTGGAGAGCGAACAGATAAAGAACGCGGTTCCTGAAGATCAACTTGCGCAGGCCCACAAAAAACTAGAGAAAGGGGATTCCTCAAAAGCCGAAGAATTATTTGAGCAGATATTGCGGGAAGCCACAACCAAAGCCGAAGCCGGGGCTGAGGCGGCGTACCAGCTTGCTAAACTGGCTGAAGAACGTATTGATTACCAAGAAGCGTTGCGGTTATATGAAAAAGCGGTTCAGTTGGTTCCCGAAAACTCTTTCTATTTAAATGAAGCAGGTGTAATGCTTCGTACTCTCGCCCATTACGACCAGGCGATATAATATTATGAAAAGGCTGGTTTGCAACATCAGGTTGAAGTTGTAAAAAATAATGTTGCTGAATTGAAAAAAGATGCAGGCAGGGAGTAAGTTGGAGAGCATATTTTAACCACCCTCTCCTCTCAAGGGAGAGGGAGTAAAAATTCCTTCTCCCCTGGAGGGAGAAGGTTAGGATGAGGGGGGAAATAAATAACAATATAGGAAATTTGATCGTGCCGCTTTCTTCTTTTAAAGCTGTTTTTTTTGATGTCGGGGGGACCTTGATTCGTGTTCACCCTTCGGTGGGTGATGTTTATGCCAAACATGCACGAGCTTTTGGCTTTTCTGGTGAAGCTGAAGAATTAAACCGAAGGTTTCGGGCGCAATGGAAGAAAATGGGAGGTATCGAATCTTTGGGCAATAAGTCCGGTGCGAAAGCAGAAGAAAAATTCTGGAAAGATTTGGTGTTTGAAGTTTTTCAACCTTTGGGAGGACTCGACCGTTTCGATGAATATTTTAAACTGATTTTTGAAGTGTTTCGAGATGGTTCCAATTGGAAGATCTATGAAGATGTGATCGAGTCTAAAATTTTTGAAAAACTCAAAGAACGGGGAATTGTTTTAGGTGTTATTTCGAATTGGGATTCGCGACTGACCTCGACCTTGGAAAATTTAGAACTGGCAGATCATTTCAAGTTTATTCTTCCTTCCGCGGTAGTGGGTTCTGCCAAGCCGGATAAAAAAATATTTGAAGAAGCTTTGCGTCTCAGTGGTGTCCAGCCACACGAAGCCTGCCACATAGGAGATGAGATTAAAACAGATATTGATGGCGCTAGAAATTTAGGGATTCATGCCATTCTGCTTGATCGGGAGAACCGATTCGATGAGTACACCGAACGCAAGGTTCGATCTTTTTTGGAACTGGTCTAGAAGGGGCCTAAGGTTTGTAACCTATAGTGCCAATGAACTTTGCGTTTTTGAAGGTGGTGTCTTTGGTGGTGGCGGATGTCAAATTTGCTTTGGTGAGATCGGCCCCGTGAAGGGATGCAGAGGTTAGGTTGGCCCTGCTTAGGTCGCAACTATTTAAATTCGCGAATGTCATGCTTGCCTTTATACATCTCGCCCCGGCCAAATTAGCCTTTGTCAAATTAGCCCTGCTAAGGGTGGTGTTCTCAAGAGTCGCCCGGCTTAAATCTGCTTCTCTAAGGTTCGCGGTGGTAAAATCCGCTTCCGTCAAGTTTGCGCCTTGGAAATTACTTTTGGCGATAAAAGTCTTAACAAATTTAGTTTTTATACATCGGGTGTTGCTGAAATTCGCGGAAGCAATGGTCAACCCACTAAAATCCAATCCCGATAGATCCAAACCGGAAAAATCCATTCCATTGGAATTCTCAATACTCTTGGTAATGAGTAATCTTCTAACTTCGTCTATCGTAATGTTTGCCATTGAATTTCCATCAGTTTACGGCGGGTTTCAATCGTTCCGACTATAACCATTCCGATCCTCCATAACAAGTTTAAATTTGTTATTAGATTTACTTCTCCCCTTGTTTCTCTAACATCTTATTTTTATTAAAGAAATCCCAAACTAATAGGAAATAGAACGGAAGGTATTCAACCCAGGGAGTCCATTTTGTCCAAGATTGTATTTCCTGATAATCAAAATAAAAGTCGATGTAATAAAGTCCGACGAAACCTGTTAAAAGGATCCACGACCGAAGAGGAAATAAACATAAGAAGGGGACGACCCAGCAAAGGTACCAGGGGTTTTGAATGGGGCTGAGCAAAAACACCAAAGCCATCAATATGAAAAGCTGTTTCAAAAATGTTTGCGGGTTTTCAACCAACGACGTTTTTTTCAACAAAAGCCAGATAAGCACTCCCATTAAAACGCAAACTACGGTTAGTTTGCTTAGCAATATGGGCAAGGGATTGGAAAAAAAAGAAATATTGCTTAAATCCCCCGGCAGGTTTTGGAAAATAAAAACCAGACATGCAAAAATGCTGTCATTGCTTTGCCAGTAAAGTGAATATGCTTTAAGGCCATCGAACATCTGCAGTCCTATCCCCATAAAAGGAAGGTAACCCAAAAAAATTATTCCGACAAAAAGCAGCGAATTAATTGCAGGTGGCAACCAGGGATTGCCCTCTTTTTTGCGAGAGTATTGGAAACAGGATTGGAAATAAAGTGGAAACAAAATAGCAGGATACAATTTTCCCAGAAAACCCAAAGCAAGAAAAAAAGTAGCAAGACTGTGCCTTTGGTGAACCAAAAAATAAATCGAACCGCATAGGAATGAAATGCCAATGATATCCAAATGGGTTGAGTTGAGCGTTTCTTTGATTATTAGTGGACACCAAAAGTAGACCACGCTCATGTTTTTATTCAGTCCCAGCTTGGATAAAATCCCGACAATGAAGAAGAATGTCATAACGTCAAATAACAGGAAAGCGGCCCGCATGGCAAAAATGCTATCGGGTTGAATATAATGAACGGCCAGGAACACAAACTGGGCCATGGGAGGGTAAATGGTGGGTACCCCGGGATGGTTCACTCTTTCAAGATATTTTAGGGATTCTGGAGTTTCCCATTTCAATGCCGAAAGTTTTTCCAGTTCCCTTTCATTTCTCTCGTTGTAAATTTCGTAATAAGTTTCAGGGTTCTGAATTCGTAATTCTTTAAATTCGTGAACTTCAGA
>CAZECX010000086.1:8368-15339 GCA_964510965.1 uncultured Nitrospina sp.
TTCGAAAGGATTAATATTATTAGAAAAAACTTTTCCATCCCAAAGGTAACGATACACATCGTCTTCTTGTATCTGCTGGGCGGGCAAAATAGAAAATCGAAATAACAGACCGAAGATAATCATTGCCCAGAATATAAACTGGTCTTCTGGTTGTTTTAAGAGGATGGCGCAAGCGGCGAAGAAAAGCAGGGAAAGTGAAAAATAAATTGCCAGATAAGTGAGAATGGGACGTTCGGAATAACCTTCTCCCCAATTAAACTCTTTTGAAATGTGGGTAAGAAATAAGTAGAGGAGTAGGCTAAAAATTCCCAGGAAGATTACCCGGAGGCGTGGGAGCATACCAGGTTAATTCGATTGTGCGAAGGAACTCTGTCCTTCCAGCTTTTTTAGTTTTTCAATTTCAAGATCGGAAAGAGCTTTATAAATTTCCAACACACTTCGGTGGATGTAGGGTTCATCACCTTTTATCGATAGAGCCGACCAGTAGCGGGTGAGAGCTTCCTGATACATTTTTTTCTTTTTATAGATATCGCCAAGTCGTACATAAATCTCAAACCGGTCTGGTTCAAGCACCGAAACGCGTTCCATGCTATTTGCAGCCTCCAGGAGTTTTCCTGATCTTTCAAACTCGTTTCCCAAGGCTTCCAGATAGGCAGGGTTTTCGGGTTCGATATCCACAGCTTTTAAAATATGTTCCGTTCCCTGATCGAATTTTTGTTTTTTATGAAGCAGCCGGCCCAAGCGGTAATGACTGGCCGAATGTTTGCTGTCCACGTTTAAGGCTTTTAAATAGGTTTGCTCTGCCTCGTCTAACCTACCTTCAGTTTCAAGAAGTTCTCCTAAAACACTCAGAGGATGTGCTGAGTCTGGATTCTTTCTCGCCGCAGTATTTAATTGTGAAAAAGCTTCTTCTTTTTTTCCTTGTGAGTACTGGATTGATGCCAAATTAATTCGGCTGAAGGTGTCTTCTGTATGCTTCAACACATCTTGATACAATTCCATTGCACGATCATTTTTGCCCTGATCCTGATAAACTACGCCCAGGTTGTATAGGGCGAAAGTGTCTTTTGGGTTTTTCCTTATAGCCAGTTTATATTCTTCAATGGCTTTGGCCAGGTCCCTATTGTCGTAATGTTCAACGCCTCTATTGAAATGGCTGTCGATGGGCGCGGGTACGTTTGTGCAGCCAAAAAATAAAGCACAACATAAAAAAAGCTTGTTTGAAAATTTTTGAATATTGGGCATGTTCACCTGCTTGAAACTTTATCTAAACGTTTCATTCGCGTATCCGGTTTTCCAGAAATGGAAACTTCAGCCGGTACCACGGGAACATCATCTGATTTGCGGACCAGTTTCCACGGATTGCGTTTTAAGTCTTCAGTTAAAGATTTCAAGTTGCGAGAGGTTTCGTTCATATTTTTTAGGAGCTCCAGCAAACTCCTGCGATTTTCAACCATAATGGAGTTTCCCTGATCTAGAGTTTGCGCAACGCTGGTTGCAGTGCGATCTATATCGGTGGTGATCTCTTGTGCATTAGATTCCATGCTGTTGATCAAACTGGTTACACCAGGCCGTGTATCTGCCATCAAGATTTCCATTTCGCGCGACATATTGTGCAATTGACTTATGATTTCTCGAAGTTCAGTATCTTTATCTGTCAGCAACTTGTCTGCTTTTTCTGAAACAGAAGCCACGTGTTCGAAAGTGTCACCCAGCCTGCCGCTATTTTTATCAATAAAATTGGAAAACTTTCCCGAAACTTTCAGGGCGTTATCTAAATTTGCCTTAATAGCAGGCTTGTTTTCCAATACCACAGCATCGATATGTGAAACGGATTTTCGAACGCCATCGAGAGTGGAGCTAATTTCTGTAACCAATTCTTCGGTAAGTTTGGTAAAACGCCGGATTTCTAAAATAACTTCAGTTGCCATATCTCCAATTTTAGCTATTTCAAAAGAGTCTTGCCCCATCAGCTCCTCGTTTTCCGCTAATTCAGGGGCTCCTTGGGTGCCTGGTCGAATGTCTATATAAAGTCCACCCATCAGACCGGCGGTTTTAATCATGGCGACTGAATTTTTTTTGATAATAATTGAAGGGTTGATCTCGGCAATCACCGTTACCCGGTCCATGCCTTTTTCTTCTTTTGAACCGAGTAATTCAATATCTTTTACAGAGCCGATGTCCAAACCTGCATACCGAACCGGGGCACCCACTTCCATTCCCCCTGTAAAATTGAAAACTACTTTAAGCATTTTACGAGGTTTAAAATAGTCCTGAATATTTCCCATCATAAAGATCATGGCAACCAGTCCGACCATGCTTATGAAAATAAATAATCCGGCTTTAACTTCTGATGAACGGTATTCCATGGTTATACACGACTCATTTCTTTGAGTTCATCTCCATAATCGGTTTGACTTTTACTGAACGGGATGGGTCCATCTGGACTGCCTTCAATAAATTGCTGGACCCTCGGGTCGTCACTGTTCCTGATTTCTTCTGGCGAACCGGAGGCAATAATTTTCCCTTTGAACAGCATGATGATTTTATCAGAAATTCTCATGGCACTGGGAATTTCGTGAGTGACCACCACCGATGTGATTCCCATCTTGCGGCTAAGGTCGATGATTAATTTGTCGATCACTCCAATGGAGATGGGGTCGAGGCCAGCTGAAGGTTCATCATAGAAAACGATTTTTGGATCGAGTGCAATCGCCCGAGCCAGAGCAATGCGTTTGACCATACCCCCAGACAATTGTGCGGGCTTGAGATGTTCTGCACCTCTTAGCCCTACCATTTCCAGTTTCATTTTTACCATTATTTGAATGGTGCTTTCGTTTAGCTCTGTATGCTCCCGCATGGGAAGAGCGACATTATCTTCAACCGTTAAGGAATTGAACAAAGCACCGCTCTGAAACATGATGCCGAATTTTTTTCTTACACCATTCGCCGCTTCCCCTTTTAAAAGGCTGACTTCTTCGCCATCGATCCAGATTTCCCCTGAATCGGGAGTGTATGCGCCAATAAGATGTTTCAGGACCGTACTTTTGCCACTGCCGCTACCACCGATGATGGAAGTGATCTGCCCTTTTTCCATATGGGCATTGAAGTCATCGAGCACGACAATTTGTTTGTCGCCTTCTCCAAATGATTTCCTGAGTTGTTTGATTTCTATCATCAGAATACAAAGAAAAATAAAGATGTAAAAATTAAATCCGCAATGATCACCAGGATCATGGATACGACAACTGCCGTGCGCGTATTTTGTCCTACTTTTTCTGCTCCCCCCTCAATGATGAAAGCCATATAGCTACCAACCATTACAATGATTACTGCAAACACGGCGCTTTTTATCAATCCGGTAACAACGTCTTTCACTACCATGGCATCGAGGGAGTTGTTGACATAAACCACCGGGTCAATTCCTAGTGTGGTTGTGCCAATAAGGAAACCTCCCAATATACCCATGAGGTCCGCCATAATAGTTAAGCAGGGCAACATGATCAAAAGTGCGAGGAACCTGGGTGTGATCAGAAACTTAACTGGATTCAGCGCCATTGTTTCCAAGGCTAACACTTCATCGGAAACTTTCATGGTTCCCATTTCTGCGGTGAACGCCGCTCCCACGCGACCGGCCATAACCAACGCCGTCATCAAGGGACCCAGTTCTCTTAGTATGGCAACACCAACCAGCGCACCTACAAACTCCAAAGCACCCAGTCGGCTTAACTGATGGGCTGATTGAAACGCTAGAATGACACCGATCAAAAATGAAACCAGGAATACGATGGTTGTAGACTTAACGCCAACCTCTTCCATCTGTGTCCATACAGGACGCCATTTATTTGGCTTGCCTCTTAGCGGCTCTATGAATGTGCAATATAGGGTGGCTCGAGTCAGGTAGTACAGGCCGCTGATTTCTTTGAAAAAATCCGCAGACGTGTCAACAAGTCCGAATCCTTTTCTGCCTATTGATCCAAAAAATGACCTGACCATAATTCTTCACTCGATGCCCCCATATGTGGAAAGCAAATTAAACCCTGTGAACGAATATCCTTAAGTGGAAAGGTTATCGTTCAGCATCATTTGACCCATGGGTATCCCCTTCACAGGGTAGGCAAAAAATATGCAAGTAAACTATATCTAAAAGCCCAGCCTTTACCGTTCGCTTGATATAGCCCTGACCTATGGTTCGTGGAGGCTACTCCACGAGGGCTTGTTCTTTTGTATCGAAAACTTCGAAGACGGTTAACAGGCGCGCGATCTCGAAAACGTCTTTGACCCCCGGTGTCAGGGAGACCAGCCGGAATTTGTTCTGGCTGCTATGGCTCCATTGCAGGCCTTCGACCAGCGTTGCAATGCCAGAACTATCGATGTAGGGGACCCCGGATAAATCGACAATGATGGCTTTATTATTTTCCTGGAACAAGGGTGTTAGAGTGTCGCGGACTTTCGTAGAAGAGCTCATGTCAATGTCTCCCTGGATGGATACGGTCACCGTATTTTCCCCAGAGTGGTCTAATTTCAACTCAATGCTCATTCTTTATTCTTCTCCTGAACCGAAGTTAACTCGCCTTTTAATTTTTTAACCATGGTCAGCAAAGTACCCTTTGCCCGTTCTGTGCAATAGCTGACATCATCCATGATCTCGTTGATGAAATGCGTGCCCAGTCCTCCCGGTTTTATTTGGTCGAGACAACGCGGCTTGATTTGGCTGCTGTCGCATTGCTTGCCATAATCCCTGATCTGGACCTTGAAATCCTCGCCATCAAAACAAAATGTGGCCTCGATAGGTTCCTCACAGGAGCCCTCATAACTATGTTTGATAATGTTCGAGCAGGCTTCGTCTACACAAAGAATGAGACGTCTGGCCGTTTCGTCAGGGACTTCATGGGAATCCAGAAGTTCCTGAAGAACTTTTCGTATCAAACCCAGGTATTTTGGATGACTGGGTATAGAAAGTTTTATGGGTTGAGACATACAGTTATTAAATTTTAAGGGTTTAAGTGAACAGTATACCCCTCGTTATTTCAATCATATCACCCACTTACGCAGGAGGCAAATAGCAATATTTCATACTAAGCTAAGGCTTTTCAGGGACTTAAACTCCCTTATAAGATATGAAAGGAGAGAAAGTTAAATCGCTTTGAAGGCCAGGGAAGTCAAATCATCGAATTGGGGTGTATCGCCGATGAAAGATTTGATAGTTTTTTCAAGGGTCTGGATGAATTCCTCAGGAGAACCTCCATGGTCATTAACCAGCTTTATTAATCTTTCCATTTCAAGCTCTTCTTGTGGTCGAGCAAGTTTTGGAGATTTATTGCTGATTTAGAAGGGAAGTAATTAATAACAGGTTTCCAATTGATAAACCCGCTGCTCAAGTTAGATGAGCCGTTTGTCATCAGGTGTCTGATCGGTCATGAGTAGCTTTTTAACTTCTTAGGCGGATAATTTAAAGGCGTTATTTCTTTTATTTGTGCCTTAACATAGCTAAAATAAAAATCAGGGCCCAATCATTAACCCCTTTAAAGGGGGAAGTCGCACGGTCAAAAGGCATTATAAGGATTGTTTGCAAAATAGCCTTGGGCCTATTAACTCCCCTACGCTGAGTAGGGTTAACTTTGTCCGGATTATTAGGTATGATAAGAAAGCAAAACCTTAATAGAAACTGGTCTGATATAGGTTCTGTTTTAATTGATTCTTTACCAGAAGATTTACAAAAGGATCAGAATGAATGGTTAGGTTACCAATGGAACCTTATAGTTGGGAAAGAAATATCAGGAATATCCTCTATAGATAAGATCTCCCAAGGTACGCTGCATGTCCGGGTTAAAGGCGCAGAATGGTTGCCGGCCTTGGAAAGTTTGAAGAAAAAATTTATTATCGAATTCAATAGCAGGGCCGGGAAACAACTGGTTGGTAAAATTAAATTAATAACCTAGACCCTCTTTTTAAAATGAAAAATATATTAGAAACTATAAGGAATGGGTTAATGGAAAATCTCTTTTCATCGAAATTTAGAGGAAGGAGCGGATTGTCCGCAGCAAAAGTTCTTGTATCTGGAATTATTTGTTTACTCCTTTCTAACTGTTCAACCGTTGGCAATCAGATTGAGACCCCAGCCCAGGATTTAGATCTTTCCATGTCTTATGCTGCGAAAATGTTTGAACAGAAAAGACAACAATCTCAACCTCTGGAAAGTAAAGATCCGCGTGCGTATTTCCATTTTCTCATGTCCCTGGAAGCCGAAAAGAATTTTCAGTTTGAAAAAGCGGCTTTGCATTATCAAGAGATCGTAAAATACGACCCAGAAACCGAAAAGTTTTTTGAAAAGCAGGTGCGCCTGTTATTACGCGCTGGCAAGTTGGACGATGCGGTTAAAGCCGGTCAAGAAGCTTTAAAACGGTTTCCAAAAAATAAAGCTATTCATATGGACATGGCAGATATCCTCGCCAGTCAGGGGAAAGCAGATTCTGCAATTTATCATTATGAAAGGGTAAGTCATATCAACCCAAAAAGCTCCCGCGCCCTTTTTTTAAAGGGAACCGTTTTGGAAGAGCAGGGCAAATGGGATCAGGCGAAAGATATGTATCTTCAGGCTGGCAAATTGGAACACAATAATCCATTAGGGCAGTTTTATCTGGGCCGTGCTTTATTGCAAAATAATGAGTTGGTGGAAGCGGAAAAGAGATTTCAAATGGCAGTTATTTTGAAGCCTAATTTATTACAAGCCCGAAAATACCTTGCCTGGGTTTACGAACGACTGGAAAAATTTGAAGAAGCTCTTAAAGAGTACCGCCTCCTTATAAAACTAAAGCAGACCGACCCTTTTATTAAAGAGCGCATTGAAAAACTTCAAAATGTCTCTTCGCCAGCGTACAAAAACGAGATGTCAAATCACAAGGGGATTCCTGCTGAACTGTCAAAACAACCGAATGTCCATATGAGAATCGCCGCTATTTATTTTGAGG
>CAZECX010000087.1:0-15277 GCA_964510965.1 uncultured Nitrospina sp.
AATCTAAAGTATTAGGCAATGATCGCTATCTACAATATATCGAGCCAACCTTGGAATATGTAAGGAAGACCCTTGAAAACCGCAGGGACCTGGAATTTTTAATTCCAGCACTGAACTCTGCCATCCCAACATTAAATGCGACTTGAAATCCAAATATTAATAAAAGTCAGCCTATGACAATGTTAAAAAAATATGTTTTGGGTCAGTTTGTAAAAATATATTTGCTAACTGCCAGCGGATTGATTGGAATTTTTTTAATCGTGGATTTTTTTGAACGAATAGATGAGTTTTTGGCAAAAGACGCGCCAATGATTGATTTGGTCTCCTATTATGTTTTCAAAATTCCCTTCATTGCATTTTACATGGCCCCTCAGGGAGTTCTTCTTGCAACTGTAATCACCCTGGCCTCGCTTGCCAAAAATAATGAGTTCACCGCCATGAAAGCCTGCGGCATAAGTATAACGGGTATCACCTTTCCGATCATAGGCGCCTCTTTAGTCATTGCATTAATGGTCCTGGCCAGTAGCGAGTTTTTATCCCCCATTACCAATCAGAAAATGAATTACATTTTTATGGGAAAAATTCAAGCGCGAGCGTCCTATGGAAAAATTCCAACTGAAAACCTCTGGTTCAAATCGATCAATGGCGATATTTGGAATATCGATTATTATGATCACTACAAATCAAGACTGGAGGGAGTTATAATCTTAAAACCAGGCAAAGATCTTTCCATCATCCAACGCATTGATGCCCAGGAAGCGGTATGGTCGATCAATAAATGGGAATTTATAGATGGCTATATCCGAAAATTCGATAAGGCGGGAATTAAATCTACAGAATATTTTGATAGAAAATTTTTAGCTACCCCCGAAACTCCTAAAAATTTATCGAAAGCCCATAGGCGGCCTGAAGAAATGAGCCTTAGCGGGTTATACCAAAAAATTCAAACCCAAAACCTGGAAGGTAAAGACACCACAATGAAATGGATTGAGTTGCATCGAAATATTTCTTATCCATTTATCAGCGTGGTTATGGCCTTGCTGGCAATTCCTTTGTCCATTCGATCCAGCAGGCATGGCGGCCTTTTGTTTTGTGTCGGGGTCAATATTGCGATGGGGTTTGTGTTTTCGTTTATATATGCAATGAGCATTTCGTTGGGAAAAGGAGGAACCTTCGACCCCATACTAGCGGCATGGGGTCCCAACCTGCTTTTTACCGTTTTGGGATTCTACCTGCTTCTCACCATGGATAGTGAAAAAGCCTTCCCTATTTAATTTTTCATGAAAAAAATTGCATCCATTGATATCGGGTCAAACACCGTTCGCCTTCTTATCCTTGAGTCTACAGGCAAACAGGAATTCAAGCTGCTCGTTTCCAAAAGAGACATCACCCGCCTGGGTGAAGGCATGGACACTCAAGGAAAGCTGGTAGAACACCGCATGCAGGCCACACTAAAGGTGCTTTCCGGATTTCGCCAAATCTGTATGGAGAATGGCGATCCTCCTCTATTTGCTGTTGCCACCAGTGCAGTTCGCGAAGCTTCAAATGGACAGGAGTTCGTTCGTCTGGCCAAAAAGGAAACGGGCATAGACATTAAAATCATTTCATGGGAAGAGGAAGCCAGACTCACTCTGGAAGGAGTGTACTGGAAATTACCTCACGAAAACCGCAAAGCAATTACTTTGGATATCGGAGGCGGCAGCACCGAATTCATTCTGTCTGAAGGAAAAAATATAAATGGTTTTTGCAGCACCTCTTTAGGTGTAGTGAGATTGACTGAAAAATTTATCACTCAACATCCGGTAAATGAAAATGAATTTAGCAATCTGCAAAGTCATTTGCAGACGGAACTGCAAGTGGTGAAAAATAAATTGGACGCGTTCTCCCCTGAACTGCTAATAGGAACAGCGGGCACGGTAACCACGCTTGCAGCATTAAAAGATAATATTTATCCTTACGATCCAGAAAAGATTCACGGCTCCATATTTTCTCGCCAGGAAGCAGAATCTATTCTCAATGATCTTAAAGAAAAGTCTCTCAGCCAACGATTGCTATTAAAACCTTTGGAACGAGGGCGTGAAGATTTGATCATTGCGGGCACCGCAATTGTTTTGGAAACAATGCGTGCATTTGCTTGTGAAAAGCTCACCGTGAGCGAGTACAGTCTGCGCGAAGGAATCATATTAAAAGCCATGAACAGCGGGTAGACTTTGCTGCCAATTTTCTGCCTGGGGAGATCCTGTATTTCTCATAACGTTTTGACAAAAAAGAGTTTTTTGCAGGAATGGATTTGACTTCAAGGGGTAATTCCGCTAAAGTTTTTCTTCACCACTAGCCGTGCGGGCTAAAGGTCAATGCTCGTAAAGCAAGTAGATGCTGCCAAGCTTTTTACTATAGGCTCACTATTCTTGCTTCCCCTGTAAGGGGCCACTAGCCATCGGCCTACGCCGCAAAAGAGGAGCAAGCGCCTCTTTATCTGTTGGGTCAGTTAAACAATAAGCAAGTAAATGACTACGAAAAATAAAAGTTCAGTGAAGAAAAAGGTCGCCCCAAAAAAGTCTCCGAAAATTTCCGGACACCCCATGAAAGGCCGCGACATCCTCGTAAAAGCTCTTGAGAACGAAGGAGTCACAGTAATTTTTGGCTACCCGGGCGGAGCCTCTATGGAAATCCATCAGGGCCTGACGTTATCAAAAAAAATTCGCATGGTTTTGCCGAGACATGAGCAAGGGGGATCGTTTGCAGCAGGCGGCTACGCACGTGCCACTGGTGATGTCGGCGTTTGTCTGGCAACTTCCGGACCGGGTGCAACGAACCTGATCACAGGTATTATCGATGCCAAAATGGATTCCATTCCTATGGTCGCTATCACGGGACAAGTTCCCAGCACGGTTTTGGGAAGTGATGCGTTTCAGGAAACCGACATCATGGGTTCTACCTTTCCTTTGGTAAAACACAGTTACATGATCCAAAATATTGCGGATATACCCCGCATTATTAATGAGGCTTTTCATATTGCAAGGACGGGACGACCGGGACCGGTACTTGTTGATATCCCAAAAAATATTCAACAGCAGGAAAGCGTTGTTGATTTCAAGGTAAAATTTGATTGCCCAAGTTATAAACCCAACTTGAGTCCGTCGGTGCTGCAATGTAAGAAAGCTGCGCACGCAATTCAAACAGCGCAACGACCTATCATTTATGCAGGCGGTGGCATCATTGCCAGCAAGGCTTCGCAGGAACTGCGAGCATTTGCAAAAAAAACCGGCATACCCGTCACCACGACCGTTATGGGGTTGGGAGCTTTCCCCTCCAATGATCCTTTGTCATTGAGAATGCTGGGAATGCATGGCGCGGTTTACGCAAACATTGCCATCAACCATGCCGATCTGGTTATCGCTATGGGTGTGCGTTTTGATGATCGAGTCACAGGAAAACTGGCAGAATTTTGTAAAAACGCCCAGTTCATTCAAATCGATATTGATCCAACAGAAATAAACAAAAACATAATGGTCGATGTTCCCATTCAAGGCGATGTAAAAGAAGCGCTGAAAGTTTTGGATAAATATGTAGAACCGAAAAAAGATATTCAGCCCTGGATTAAACAAGTCAAGGCATGGAAAAAAGAATTTCCTTTATCCTTTGAAAGCATAAAAGGGCAGATTGTTCCGCAATGTGTTGTGCATCACATCAATAATATTTCCGATAAAGATGCAATATTCTCGGTCGGAGTTGGACAACACCAAATGTGGGCGGCACAGTTTCTGGACTTTGATAATCCCAACAACTGGCTTTGCTCATCTGGATTGGGCGCAATGGGGTATGGTCTGCCTGCAGCGATGGGCGCCCAAGTGGCTTTCCCAAAACGACAGGTGATCAACATCGAAGGGGATGGAAGTTTTTTGATGAATATCCAGGAATTGCAAACTTTGAAAATTGAAAATATTCCTGTAAAAAATGTTGTTCTCAATAACGCCCATCTCGGGATGGTCGCGCAATGGGAAGACCGGTTCTACAAATCTCTCAGAGGTCATACCTTTATTGGAGATGCCAACTTTGCCGAAGTTGCCCACGCTTTTGGAATCAAGTCGGAAAGCATTTCTGATCCAAAAGAGGTGGTTCCCGCATTGAAACGTATGCTCAAACATAAAGGGCCTTATGTATTGGATGTGAAATATCCATATAATGACAAGAGCCAGGGTCACGTGATGCCCATGATTCCGGCAAACCATACCTACCTGGACACCTGTCTCGATGCATCTACATCGCTTCGGGATTATTGGAAAAAGAAAGGCCTCTTGGCATAAGGCGGCAACACCACGAACGCCTCATACTTTACCTTTTCACTCTCCCCCTCAGTAGAGGGGGAATTTTTCTATGTCCGTTCTCACCTCTAATGATGAGTCGTTAAATCCCTATTTGTTAATAGGCCCCGCTTTACTGGCGGCGTTTCTTTTTTCCTGGTCCATTTTTCATTCCGACTTATCCAAGAGGGAAGCACGCGAAGGGGTTCCCGTAGTAAACATGATGCGCGGTGGCAACCTGTGGCTACCGCAAATCACTCCGCAACAACTGCGCACCAAACCCCCTTTATTTTATTGGTCTGGACTTTTGTCATCAAAATTTATGGGAGAGGTGAATGAAATCTCCCTTAGAATCCCTTCAGTTCTGACCGGTGTTGGAACAGTTTTTCTTACTACCTTCCTGGGGATGCGGCAGTTTTCCCCGGTCATTGGTTGCCTTGCTGGATTAATTATAACGACCTGCTGGCGGTTTGCATATCTGGGAAGCCATGCCCGTATCGACATGCTCTTCACTTTTTTTATCACTCTGGCGTTTGTCGTTCTGTGGGAATTATCACGCCAGGAAAAACAATCCTTGAAATGGATTGCGGGTATAGCAATTGGCCTTGCTGTGTTGAGCAAAGGCCCTTTGGGCTTGGTGTTTCCCCTATTGGCTTTATTTATTTTTAGCAGGATAAATAAATCCTTTTATATACCGTGGCGCTATATTTTTTTACTTCCTTTAGGGATGGCAGGACTCTGGCTCGTATTTGGACTGATTGATGGGGGAAAAGAATTTTACAATATGATCTATCAAGAAACGGCCGGCAGAATATCCGGGAGTGAGTCCATACATGTTCACCCGAAACCATTCTATTATTATGTTCCGCAAATTTTTAGTAGCATGGCACCCTGGAGCCTTTTCCTGCCATTCGCTATCTGGCATGGAATGAAAAATCAGGATATCCCCTGGAAATTCTGCATCGTTGCTTTT
This sequence comes from uncultured Nitrospina sp., assembly GCA_964510965.1. Taxonomy (GTDB): domain Bacteria; phylum Nitrospinota; class Nitrospinia; order Nitrospinales; family VA-1; genus UBA8687. Next base: position 5,278 of record CAZECX010000087.1, read on the forward strand.
GCAACACTTTTTATTTTTCTGTCATTGTTTCCAGGGAAAAGAGGAGATTACCTTTTGCCATTATTTCCTATGGCAGCTGTTATCATGGCTGTATTTTTTTCGCGAGTGGGTTCCGAATATAAAATGAGTTTATCTCTTCCCTCCTGGATCATTATGGGAATCATACTGAGTTTGGTTCTGGTTCTTGCCCTCGGAGCCCTGCTACCCGAACTAAATTTTAATTCCTTTTCAGCAATTCTAAATTCTCGAGACCTCTGGATGGGCCAGCTTCTTTACGACAAACATCGGCCTTCTACATTTCTTTTAGTTGTCGGGGCTGCAGGCATGATGATTTTTTGGAACGCCCTTCGACGAGCATTGCATGAAAAATCTGGAATTAAAATAAGCGCAGTGATAGCAGGTTGGGCATTTGTTTCACTCCTTTTTGTGTATGGTCCAGGCGCAAGAATGGTAAATGAACATACATCCATACGGCCTTTTGCAGAAAAGATATTACAAGTTGCAAATAACCGCCCTGTTTATAAATTTGGAGAAATCAGGGAAGATCTTTTCTACTATATGGATGGGAAGATCAAAGAGGTGTACGAAAATACTACTGAGCTTTTTCAACAACCGGAAGCCCTACTCCTTGTAAGAAAAACATATGAGCCCTTGTGGTTGAATAAAATTCCAAGGGGGAAAAAGATTTTGGATTTGGATGCAGCGTTTGAAACCTACATGGTTTTTGAAAAAACGGAAGCCTCTATTTCACGCTGAATTCTATATAAGCACGTTCGATGTTACCATCAAGCCATTCCAGTTTTTTCCAGCCTCTATATTTTTCCTTCAATACCGGCCGGACTGCGTCCTGAGTTTCTTTTAAAGAACTCCCTTTTTCGATCTGTTTTTTAACGCGATTGCATAACTCAATCAGGTAATGCCTCATAGCAATGAGAACGGGCTTCCCTCCCGACTCGCCATGACCGGGTATATAAATCTCCGCATCCAAATCCCCCAGATAATTGAGGGACTTATTCCAGTCCTCAAGATTGGCATCTCCCATATGAGGAATCTTTCCATTCAATACCAGATCTCCCGTGATGAGCGTCTTCAAGGCAGCGATATAAATAAACAAATCGCCATCGGTATGACCCGGCGCATGAATCAGTTCAAGATGGTAGCCACCCACATAGATATCCATTTTCTCCTTGAAAATCATATTCGGTGGGGTGACCACTGTTTCTTCCATTCCGGGAATATTGAAAGTCTTAAAAATGGCCAAATGGTCTTTAGCAGATTCTCCTGTCAGAGCTTTGCGAACATTTTCGTGCGCAATGATGGTCTGGCTGTCTTTAAACACCTGATTGCCAAAACTGTGGTCGCCGTGATAATGCGTGTTGATGGTGTACAAAATAGGCAATTGTGTTTGCTTTCGAATGGCTTCTTTCACTTTTCTGGCTTCAGCAGGCGTGGAACCCGTATCAATTACAACCACCCCTTCTTGAGTTATAAGAAAAGTGGTGTTCGAGTCGATCCCTTCCCCGTGAGTTACGGTGAACAGGTTTTTCCATACCTCAACGGTTCGAGACTCCTCCGCCCAAGCCACACCGGAACAGCACCAAACACTTAAAACTACCCACATCAATCCACGCATAAATTTCCGTCCTCAGAAATATTGGTTAAGAATCTCGCATGTTAACACAAGGCGGCGCCCTGAGGAAATGCTGGCAAGATACATAGGAAAGCCTAATAATCTCTATTTTGACATTTTATAAGTAGTTGTATTAACCCTACGCCTGGTAGCCGCTTGCCTCCCACGCTCCTGACAGGAGAAGAAATGTGCAAGTCCGCGTTAAGCCGCCAAAACGCCTCGCTTGCAAAAAAAATTCATTGCATACTGGCCCCACGCCCAGTGGTATGTTATTTTTGGATCATGGAAACGCTCAACAAGAAAAAATACGATTTTCTTTTATTTTTACTGGAATCGGGTGACGCAATGGTTTGTCTCGATGCCCGCCTGCCGGAGGTGGATGTTCCGAAGAATCAGAAATCCAATTCTTCGTTAAATCTTATTTTCAATTTGAATTTCAGACGACCCATCGAAATAAACGAAGACGCCATTTCCGCAACGCTGGCCTTTAACGGCAGGCCGCATAAATGCCGACTGCCCTTTGAAGCGGTTTGGGCGATTTATGATCCCAATATGAAAAACGGGCAGGTGTGGGAAGAAAGCATCCCAGAAGATATGAATCTGGCAGATCAGGTATTGACTGGAATGGCAGGCCCAACAGGGGCAAAACCAACAGAAAAACCAACAGCAAAACCTGAGAAAAAATTAAAATCCTTGAAAACAAGTGGCAAACCTGCACCCGAAACCGGACCTAAAACCCCAAGGGACCGCAGCCATCTGCGCGTAATTAAATAACAGGCTGTATGAGATTTTTTTATGTCATGCTGAGTTCATCGAAGCAGGGAGCAGGGCTCATCACCCATCAAGAACCTCAGGGTGACTTACTTACATGCAAATAGTTTTGCCATTTTCTTTACAAAGGCTTAGGGATGGATTAAAATCTGCCTCTTATCTGTTGGTCGGAATACATAAAAAAATGGTGAGCGTAGCTCAGTTGGTAGAGCTCTCGGTTGTGGTCCGAGCGGTCGCGGGTTCGAATCCCGTCGTTCACCCCATTTTCCCCATTCGCATTGGCGGCAAAACTGTCTTTCTCGTTACAAGTTGCAGGGGAAGGGAAATTGCCTCAGCTTGCCATATAAGCTGAAGAGCTTCTACCAAAAGAAAACCTAAACCTTTCCCAAAATAAATAAAATTAAGCCTTTTTAATTTTTTGACTAGGCGGGCTTCAATTCTTCCCCTCCTGAAAAGTTTTCTTTCCAAATTACTTTCAATATTAACCCTAGCAAGCAGGTTTTCGTTTCGACCCCGAGACCGTCTCCGCCTTTTACAGTCGGAAAGTATTTAGCGGTTGACAGGGGGTCTAATTTGGCAGATATTCCATCCACAGGAAAGAATCTGCAAGAGGAACTAAATGCAAGACGATAAACAAATTCTGGTGGTCACAGGGTCCAAGGAAAAGCGGAAGGATTGCCTTGCCCAGCTTGAAAAATTGGAATTTGAAAATGTTCATAATGCCAAGGACTCGGAGGAGGCTCTGAAAATTTTAAATGACCACTCCATTGACCTGGTAATATCTGATTGGGATTTACCAGATGGGGATGGCTTGGAATTATTAAAAACCGTTAAACTAACTTTTTCGTTTCAAGGCACTCCCTTTATTTTCATGACTCCCCATAACGATGAAAATAAAAACCGTGAAGCCATGAAATATGGCGCGATGGACAATCTTATAAAATCTTCTTCGAGCAATCTCAAAGATAATGTAGAAATCATTCTCAAGCGTGGGCTTAGAAATATTCTTATTGTGGAGGATTCGGATATTCAACGGGAGATCTGCATTGTACAGCTTCAACAAATCGGCTTTGAAAAAATAACAGGCGTTGAAAATGGGAAAGTAGCATTGGATTATCTGGAGGATAATCCTGTTGATCTAATTTTATCTGATTTGAATATGCCGGTTATGGACGGTCTGGAATTTTTGAAGATAGTAAAAGAAAACCCCAAACTGAAAGATATCCCATTTTTGATTCTCACTGCTAATAGTGAACCTGAAAGTAATCAGGAGGCGAAAACTTTAGGTGCTCTGGATTTTATTGCCAAGCCATCCGACCCGGATGATCTGCATATGAGAATTAGAAAATATCTGTATTGACCTTGATTTAGTGAGGCCACAATGAACCACCCACCAGCATATTAAAGCAGTTCCCCAAACTGCCGACCACAAGCCTTTCAATATCCAAGTGGAGTCGTGCTAAAATTCTTTTTTAAGCGAGCTTCTGGAGATAATAAAATTGCTAAAGTTAAATAACTTTACAGTTGGATTGTTTTTAACTATCGCATCCCTCCTCATATATGTTTCTGATTTCCAGTTTTTTTATCTACTGGAGTTGAAAAGTTATGATTTAAAGGTTCGTTCACGTGGTGAGCGCCCTGTCTCAGGTGAAGTGGTTATTGCGGCCATCGATGAAAAAAGTTTGGATGTTGAGGGCCGATGGCCCTGGCCGCGGTCCCATCAAGGCCGTTTGGTCAATCGTCTTGTCGAGGCGGAGGCCAAAGTGATTGGATATGATATTTTCTTTCCTGAAAAAGATACCTCCATATCTATAGCAACGGTGAAACAGGCTCTGAACCAAAAAGAAGATGTTTCCCGGAAGACGCTTTCCCACTGGCTGGAATCGGCGGGTGGATCGGATCAAAAATTCGTTGAAGCGATCCGCGCATCAGAACGCACTGTTGTGGCTTATATTATTTATCCCTCTGAAAATGAGTCCGGTGAAAAAGTGGACTCTGTGGGAAATCCTGTTTTGGATGTACTGAAACCCTCTAGCTTTCTTAATTTCCCGGGTGATGAAAATCTGAATGAATATACTTCTCTGCGTAGCATAGAATCTTTGGAAATTAGTCTTCCTGAGTTTATCCAGGCCTCACAAGCAACGGGATATGCTCATTATATACAAGATAAAGATGGGGCGATTCGTAAGGCTCCTATGGTTATGAGGCTGCAAAATATCCTGGTGCCGCCGTTATCTCTCCATATTCTTAAGCAGGCCTTAAAGTCGAAGTTGGAGGTAAACTTGTCCACCTTGGGTGTGGAAAACCTTCAACTCGGTGATATTCAAATACCCACTACTTCCGCCGGAGATTTGCTGGTGAATTATTACGGACCTGCTCATACTTTCCAGCATATTTCCGCTACCGACATCCTTTCCGGAAAAGTAGACAAGGATCAATTGAAAAATAAAATTGTTCTGGTTGGGGGAACAGCCGCTGGAACTCATGATAATTACCCGACGCCCTATTCCCCCTCCTTCCCCGAAGTGGAGATTATCGCGAGCGTGATCGAGAGCATCTTGAGCAAAGATTTTTTAACAAGACCTGCTTGGATTACTACTTTGGACTTGAGTGTCATCATTATTTCTGGATTATTGTTCAGCATTGGTTTTTTGCGGTACCGGCTGCAAACGATGGTTGTATTTTTGCTGGTGGGATTGAGTGGGTACCTTTTAGTAGATTTTTATCTCTTTTATAAAAAGGGGATATGGTTGAACACGACCTACCCCGTTTTCACTCAAGGGTTTGTTTTTTTTGGAATTGCAATATACAGCCTCTACTTTGAGGAAAAACAAAAGCGTTTTATTCAGAAGGCTTTTGCCAAATATCTTTCCCCCGTCATGGTGGATGAATTGATTAAATGTCCCGAACTCCTTAAATCGGGTGGAGAAGAAAGGAATATGACTGTAATTTTCCAGGACCTGGAGAATTTTACTCCGCTTTCTGAAAAACTCCCGCCTCCAGATTTAGCAAAATTCATGAACGCGTATTTTACAGAGATGACGCAAATCATTCTTGATGAAAATGGAACGATCAATCAATATGCAGGAGACTTAATCATGGCCAGTTTTGGTGCTCCGATTCCCACGGAGGACCATTCCCATCGCGCCGTTTCTGCTGCGGTAAAAATGCATCGGCGGATACTGGAAATGGGAGCCGAAATAAATTCCAGAGACCTCCCTCCGTTAGGTTGTCGTACGGGGATCAATACAGGAAAAATGTTTTTTGGAAACCTGGGTTCCCAACAAGTTTTTTATTACTCTGTTATGGGGGATTCGGTGAATACTGCCGCCCGTCTTGAAACCGCTAATAAATTTTATGACACGCGTTTGATAATTTCGGAATCCACCTTTGAAAATTTGCAGCCCGATTTTTTTCGCGTAAGAATTTTAGATGTCGTCAAAGTAAAAGGAAAATCAAAGTCGGTAAAAATATTTGAAGTTTATGGAGATACTTCGCATCCAATAACTTCTGAAGAATTAAATTATTACGAAACCTATCAAAGGGCTTATATGGCCTACCTGGCAAGGGATTTTTCAACAGCGCGCAAAGAGTTTATACTAGCCCAATCACATCGACCCGATGATAAAGCATCGCTTGGCATGGTCCAACGAATTGATAATCTGGATTCAACCCAGCTCTCTCAAGACTGGGATGGTTCTGTTGACTTAAAAGCAAAATAAGCGGGGTTTTTGAGCTCAATTTTTTATTAAAATAACTATCTATAACCCCCCCGGAAAAAATGTCAGACAAACTTGAATTGCTAAAGAAAATTGACATCTTCACTTCTTTCCCAAAAAACACCTTGGAAAAACTGGCAGAACATTGCAAGGAGATTCATCTAAATGACGAGGATGTGCTTTTCCATGAAGGAGCTATTGAAGCCAAGATGTATGTGATCCTATTAGGAAAACTCCTGGTTTATAAATTGAAGAAAGATATCGACACTTCAGGACCCGGTGAGTATTTAGGAGAAATGTCATTGATTGATTCCCAATCGCGTTCCGCTTCGGTCAAAGCCATCGGCAAAGTTACCTTATTGGAAATTGATGCAGAGGATTTTCAAAACTATATTTTACCCGAACCCCAGGCTTTATTTTCCATGATGCAAACCCTTACGAAACGGACCCGAAATCATTTAAATATTATTACCTCTGAACACCAGAAATTACATTGCCTGGTCCATGACATAAGAAATCTTTTAGCACCACTGGGTATTTCTGAGGTGCGCTTGGAACAGGTTTTAAAAGCCTTGGGAGGTATTGGTGGAAACCAACACAAACGAAATGGGTGGAAGGAGCAGGAAATAGGATTAAATAGAATGCGGTTGGTTAAAAGTAATTTGATAACACTGATTGACCAAACCTTGATTTGTGGGACAAGAACCAGATCCGAATATGTAAAAACCGCCGCAAGCATGAAGGTTCTTGTCCTGGAGACTGTTGAAGAAATCGCCCTTCATCAATACTTGAGCACGAAAAATATTAAGACCACTTTCTCAGGCGAAATTTTCAATTCGAAATTTAATCATATTGATATAAAGAGGGTATTGCAGAATTTAATAGTAAATGCCGGACACGCTTCAAAGGAAAACGAAACTATTGAAATATTGGTTCAGGCTCAAGGAGATAGTGTCCTAGTAAGTGTTATTGACAGAGGAACAGGAATTCCAGACAACGTCAAACCTTTAATTTTAAAGGAAAAGTACACCACAAAAAGCGATGGAAACGGCTTGGGCCTTTTATCCTGTCGAGATATTATTGAGAATTATCATCAGGGAAAGCTCTGGTTTGAATCGAAGGACGGAGAAGGAACAAAGTTTCATTTTAAGATCCCCTCCTGAAAAGATTGAGGGGTATGATCGCGCACCTATTGAATCCAGAAAGAGAATTAAAAAGGCCCAGCCAATTGGCTGAGCCTTCCATTTTGTAGAATGCAAAATAAAATCCGACAGAATTAAACTTCTGCGGAAAGATGCGTTCTTATTTGCCAACCACCTGGGTTGCCTGTGGACCTTTCTGGCCCATCCCTTCTTCGAATTCGACTGCCTGACCTTCTGCTAGCGTCTTGAAACCATCGCCTTGAATTTCTGAGAAATGAACAAAAAGGTCTTTTCCACTCTCAGATTCAATGAATCCATAACCCTTTCCTTCGTTAAACCATTTTACTTTTCCTACTGCCATATTACTCTCCTGCTAATTGGCGGGAATGGACTTCCAGATATTCTGGATAAAGTCTTCCCTGTTTTTGAATGGGGTTGAATGGATGCAAGAACTTTTAGAGAACCACAAAAAACCAAACTGCAAGGTTTGCTTAAGGCGAGAAACTAGAAAGAAACTACTTACACAAAAACTGAACAACCCTTTATTACTTAACCAGCCTAGCACGGATGACTGGGAAAACCTACCATTAATATATTTATGACGATTAGAACCCGAAGAACTTCCTTGGGAAGTCCTTCGGATAAATCGTCAGGAACCTATCAAAATTTTTCCCTCTTAAAATCGGGCAATCTAGAATCTTGATTCAGTAGTCAATTCTAATACCGATTTCAGCTCCCACCCCGGGTTCCGGCGCAAAGTTTCTTAAAAACGAGGCGGAGTTTCGGATATTTTCATTTAATAAATTGTTTCCTTTCGCATAAACAACCAAATCGGCATTGTGAAAATTATCGATGTGGTAATGCGTATTTAGATTGAGCAATGTGTAGCCAGGTGTGCTCGCTTCATTTACTCCTGAATATTCCTGCCTTTCAGCCACGGTCAGGCGCAGGTTGGAACTCCAGTTTCCATACCTATGGTCAAACTGGAAGCCCCAGCGGAGAGGTGGAATTCGCGGAATATCACCTTCATTGTTCAACTGGGCTCGGGTGTAGTCGCTGAACAAGGTTAAATCGACATCTTGTGAAGGGTTTTTCCAAACATGGAAAATAAACTGAGCTTCATAACCCATAAAAGTGGCATTGCCTTGTTGATAAATTACTTCCGGATCACCTGCAACTAAAGCGCCGGTTCGTTGTCGGAAAATATAATCATTTGCCCAGTTATGAAACAGGTTTATTTCAGCAGCCACTTTTTCAGAATTTAATTTGTACCCCAGATCAATATTATAGGATGTTTCCTTTTTTAGATTAGGATTCCCCCTCTCAAAAGAGGCTGTCGCGTCATGCCCTCCCGCAAAAAACAATTCCTGGACCTGAGGAGCTCTTTGCGACCGAGTCAAAGCCAGGTTTATGGAACTTTGATCGTCAATATTCCACAGATCTGAAACAGAAACGCTGATTGGTGTAAAACCAGGATTTGGGTTTGCGCGCAATTCCGAGTTCAAAGTGGTATGCTCTATACGCAATCCGAATTGAGCCACAGTCGCCCCCACATCAAACGATTCCTGAATAAACGCGGCATAACTGTTTGTCCTGGTAATTGGATTAACATAATCTGCGGTCGATATTTCCAAAGCGGAAAACCGGCTTGTCATTACCTGAAATCCCATCACCCCTTTCATTCCAAGTATGGGCTTGTGTGGAGCCTCCAGACGCCCTTCAAAAGTATCATTTCGAAAAATAGCCTTGAGGCTTTCGATATGTTCGTAATCGGTAAAGCTGAGTTTTGTTCGAAAAGTTTCAAAGAATCCCTCAGGTTTATTCCACTCACTTTTGAAATCGAGTTTTCTTTGATCAATGTCGACCCGGGCTTTTTCACCCCCCGCAGTTCCTCCGGGCGGGACCCCGTACTCCATATCTAAAATATTTCCTGAAAACCCGAAGAACCCGGAATCACCCACAAAAGAAAACCCAGCCGTTCCACTTAAATTTTGGGCATCGGTATTGTCAATAAAGCCATTGGAATTTTCAGCGACAACCAAACCAGATTGACTGACCTGGGCTCGCGTAGCATCAATTGCATCGCCCTTGATTTTGATATCATTATTTTTTTGATAATACCCGTCGAAATGGTAGGCAAATTTATTTTTTCCACCTTCGATTTTTACCGCCGTCGAACGGTTATTAGAAACGGAATTGTATTTTTGCTCTACCGATCCTCCTACAATTTGGTCGGGAACGTATTCCGGAATCCGGTTATCTATGACATTAACCACACCTCCTATGGCTCCACTGCCGTATAGCAATGTAGCAGGACCGCGCAATATCTCTATCCGCTCTGCAGTCAAAGGAATTGCAGTTGAAGCGTGGTCAGGACTGGCTTGAGAAGCATCATTGGTACCCAGACCGTTGTTCAAGACCCGCACCCTGGGGCCATCTTGGCCACGGATAACGGGAAGCCCGACACCCGGTCCAAAAGACTGTCCATGGACTCCCATTTCATTTTGAAGCGTTTCGCCAATAGTACTGCCGGTTTTCATACGTAAATTATCATCGTGTAAAACGGTCACCGGTTTTGCAGAACTGGAAATTTTTTCCTGCATGGGTGTGGAAACAATAATTTCATCCAAATGAACCGTGTAATGCTCTTTGGGTCCATCACTTTCTTTTTCATAATCTAAAGCAAATATTGGAGAAATTGGAATCCCAAAAAAAACTAAAAATGTAATTATAAATGT
>CAZECX010000088.1:0-15113 GCA_964510965.1 uncultured Nitrospina sp.
AATCCATTCCGCTTGAAAAATTTTTCAACACGCCAACGGGCTCCTATTTTAAATAACCGGAGGTGAAATTATGGCTAAAGTGCCGGTTTTAAAAAACTACATTGATGGAAAGTGGAAATCATCCTCCAGTGGCGATACCTTTGACAATATCAACCCGGCAAATACTCGCGAGGTAGTAGGCCGGTTTCAGCAATCCACCTGTAAAGACGTTGACGAAGCAGTTGAGGCTGCCTCTGCTGCACTACCGAAATGGAAAAACACACCGGCACCTCAAAGAGGAGAAATCTTGTTCCGGGTCGCAGAGATGTTAGTGAAACGGAAGGAACAATTAGCGCAGGATATGACACGGGAGATGGGTAAAATCATCAAGGAAACCCGTGGTGATGTGCAGGAAGCGATCGATATGGCCTATTATACGGCAGGCGAAGGTCGACGACTGCTTGGAGAGACCGTCCCCTCTGAACTGAATAACAAGTTTAATATGTCAGTCCGTATGCCAGTTGGAGTCGTGGCTGCGATCACTCCATGGAACTTTCCCATGGCGATTCCCTCATGGAAGTTGATTCCCGCATTGGTGTGTGGCAATACAGTTGTAATTAAACCTGCCAGTGACACACCTCTTTCCACTCATAACCTTGTAAAAATATGTGAGGCAGCAGGTCTTCCTTCGGGAGTGCTGAATATGGTTTCGGGTTCAGGGGGAAATGTGGGAACTCCTCTAATGGATCATTCAAAGGTGAACCTGGTTTCTTTTACAGGGTCCACCGACACAGGAAGCATTGTTGCTGCACATTGCGCCAAACAGATGAAACAATATTCTCTGGAAATGGGCGGTAAAAATGCGATCATCGTAATGGATGATGCAGATTTGAACTTGGCTGTGGAAGGAGTTCTATGGGGAGCCTTTGGCACATCTGGACAACGGTGTACGGCATGCAGTCGCGTCATTGTTCACAAGAAAGTGATCAGGAAATTTTCTAATAGGCTTCTTCAGCGAATCAAAAAACTAAAAGTGGGTGATGGACTCAATGGGAAAATGGAAATGGGCCCACTTATTAATGAAGGACAACGACAAAGGGTTCATAACTATTGCAGGATCGGTGTAGAGGAAGGCGCAAAGCTTTTAGCAGGAGGCTCCTGTATTTCGGGAAAGGGTCTGAGTAAAGGATTCTTCTTTGAACCAACGTTATTTGCAGACGTGTCACCCAAAATGCGCATTGCACAGGAAGAGATTTTTGGTCCTGTCCTAAGCGTAATTTCCTGTAGAAACCTTGACCACGCAATTCAGATTACCAATGATTCAAAGTATGGATTGTCCTCGGCGATTTATACACAGGATGTCAATTGTGCGTTTAAAGCCATAGAAAACCTGGACACAGGAATTACTTATATTAATTCCTCCACCATTGGAGCGGAGATTCAACTCCCTTTTGGGGGGACCAAGGGTACGGGCAATGGACATCGCGAAGCGGGAACCGTTGCTTTAGAAACTTTTACAGAGTGGAAATCAGTATATATCGATTACAGCGGCACTTTGCAAAAAGCGCAAATCGACGAATGAATTGCGGTTGCTCAGTTTATGTTTAGAGGGATTCCTGTGGTGGGATCGATAATGATTCGTGTGAGGGTTTTATGACCACCGATCCATAAGGAGTGGTCTTTTGCTGCCTCGAGGCTGAAAATGAATTTTGATTCGAGTCCATTGATCCGCGCAAAGTTCTGAAACATTTTTCCATCAAACAAACTCAATCCATTGTTGGTACCTATCCATAATCCACCCGACCTGTCTTCTTCGAGCGCCAGAATGAAATTTCCCGGCAAACCGTCCTGAGTGGTGAAATTTCTAAAGGTAAAGCTTTTTGTGTCGAGCAGGCTCAATCCTCCTCCCCAGGTGCCAATCCACAACCGGTTTTTCCTGTCGAGATGCATGGAGACAATATAGTTGGGTTTGTAATCTGTGGTTTGAACATTTGGGATGGCAGGTGAAGCTTGGGTGGCGTGGTGTTGTCCTTGAAATAGAGACATGATAGCTTTGTTATCTTGTTTTACTTTTTCATAAGCGGCTCCGAGTCCGTGGGAGTGATTAAAATTTTTCCATTTTCCCTTATAAAATGTAGAAATTCCTGATTCGGTACCGAACCAGATGCGCCCCGATTTCTCTATTTCCACTGCATAAACCCAGTTGTCAATCAGGCCACCATTGGAATTTTCGACGGTGAGACTTTTCCAGACATCTTTAGATTTCCATTTTGAAAAGTTTGCTCCACTCCAAGTTGCCAGCCAAATATTGTCCTTTTCGAATTCAATGTCATAAATGAAAGCGTCGTTTATTCCATCAGGGGTATTTTGGTTTATCCAATTGGATCCATTGAAATGACTCAGTCCGCCCCCATAGGTGCCCACCCAAGGCAAGTTTTTTTTGTCGATGGCAATTGAGAAAATACCATTGCTCAGCAGTTTGTTTGTATTGTCATAGACTTGGATTTCTTCTTTTCCCTGAGTGTCATAGCGAAGCAGTCCATTGCTAGTGCCGATCCATAGGTATTTTCCGTTTTCTTTGAGAACTTTTATGTTCCTAGTATTTATAGTAAAAGTTTCTTTCTTTAAAATATGAGGGTAAGGTTCTCCCGATGTTTTCTTTGTAACTGGTTTTTCGAATGCTATAGCGCTTCCAACGAGCAAAATGGAATGGGTAAGAATGATGGCGATCCATCTTACCTGTTGCGAAAATGAGTAGAGTTTTGCTAGCATGATCGTTTTCTCAGGTCTCGAATAAGATTAAAAACTATACAACATTCATTCTGTGTTTGTCATTCCTTTGGGGATGCTGCGATTGCGATAAGAAAAGTGATGCCTCGTTTAAGGTTTCCGAAAAGGATCAAAAGGAAATGGTCCTGATTCCTGCGGGTGAATTTATTATGGGAACCAATAAGGTAGATAGTGAAGACACTCATAAGAAAATTGGTGCAGTAAAACCTCTTTATTTGGATCAGCATCCCGAGCGAAAGCCTTTTCTGGATGCGTATTACATTGATAAATATGAAGTGACCAATGAAGAGTACAGCCGTTTTTTAGAAGCGAATCAATTCACGGATCTGCCAGCTCATTGGCAGGAGGGAGTTTTTCCTGAAGGGGAGGGCAACCACCCGGTAACGCAGGTAACCTGGTGGGAAGCATGGTCTTATTGCCAGTGGAGCGATAAGCAGCTTCCTTCCGAAGAGCAGTGGGAAAAAGCCGCCAGAGGTCCTGATGGATTGCCCTATCCCTGGGGCCAGGAGTTTATTAAAGGTAAAGCCAATGTCGGGATAGAGGGGGATCGGAAAACGATGCCAGTCACATCCTACCCGGAAGATTCCAGTCCTTATAAAGTTATGGGTCTTTCAGGGAATGTTATGGAATGGACACTGGATTGGTACCTCCCGTACCCAGGAAATACTCGTAAAGAGTTTCGTTTTGGAAAAGTGTTTAAAGTTCTAAGGGGAAACGGTTTCCAAAAAGCGGGTCATTACTTCCTGGAGGCTTACCGCTATTCTTTTTCAAGGACGGAGGCAAACCCCAATGATTTTTTCGAAAATGTAGGTTTTCGATGTGTTGCTGATAGGTAAGGTTAAATCTATACTATAAAGATTTATTATTTAGAGGAGAATGGTTTTGTATTAATAATGGAATCATAATAGTTAATATAAACTTCCATGATACAATTTGTATTCAGTGATAATGTATTTTTGTGATAGTTGTTCATCAAAGCACCCTCTATTAATCAAGGATTGTATAAAACATGCCCAAGATCAATCGTAAGGCCAGTATAAAAATTGATGACTTGAACATGGTCTCAGCCACCCAGGCTAAAAACAAGTTTGGAGACCTGCTGCACCAAGTTTGTTATGAAAAAAATCCAGTCTTAATTGAAAAAAATGGTCGCCCTATGGCCGTTATACTTGATATCGATCTTTATCAGGAGTTAAAGAGAGAGAAAAACTCAGGAAAAGATTGATTATGTTTTTAGGTGTTTTTTCAATTTAAAAAGATTGTTTTCCCCCCTTTTATCAAAAATTCATATTTAATCATCAAAAGAAATTGCATAAAATATTGAAAAATATGGATTTAAAAAATATTTTATTTTTTTCTGAAAAGTGTTGACAAACCGCCTCTTTGAATGTACATTATGACTAACTTAGCTATTTTAGCTAATACAGCTCAGCGCAAAATATAACAGAAATCTCGGGTTGTTTGGAATTAACAGGGAAATAAAATAATAATTATAACGAAAGGGGAGACTCACAATGGCTACCATCAATATTAATGACTTGGCCGCACCAGAACAAGAACTTTCAAAAGACGAAATGGACGCAATTACCGGTGGTTACAGATTCCGCCAGGTTCGCTATGGTTATAGAACCGTTCGAAGGGTGGTTCGCAGACGAATCCGGGTTCGATATGTGAGATATGGTTATGCCCGCCGTGTTCGCTTTACAGGCTGGCGCCGAGGTTAAGATTTTACGATGTAAAAAGGCGTGGGGAAAATTTTCCCCGCGCCTTTTTTATTTTAATCCCAACAACATATTCAGCCTGCCTCAACGCCCCTCATCTCCAAATGGCAATATTGCTTCCTGGGTTTCCATTGCTTTTCTAAAAATTTTCTTCGCGTCTTCTTCCTTGGACATTTTAAATAATGTATACCCCAAAAGGCGATAAGCCTGATCCGAGGATGGGTCAATTTCAACGGCCTTTTCAAATATTTCCTTTGCTTCCTTAAGTCGCTCTTGACTCAATAAGATTTTTCCCAAGTGTATTTGGGCTTCATTGAAGTCTTTGTCGAGAAGAGTCGCTTGTCGGAAATGTTTTTCCGCCGATTGCATATCCCCTATCATTTGAAAAGTAACACCTAATAGATCAAATGCATCTGCGAATTTTGGATCGAGTAAAACGGTTTTATTCAAATGGTGATTAGCTTTTTCAGGCTGTCCCATTTCAAGCAATGCTGCACCTGCTTGAAAGTGAGCATCTGCAAATTGGTCATCAATTTTCAAAGCCCGTTCATACCACTTTAGTGCTGTCTCGGGAAACCCTAGCTCTGTTTGAACAAGGCCCAAATGAAAAGGTGCTGGCGCAAAATCAGGATTTCTTGCCATAACAGATTTAAATGCCTTGATTGCTTCTCCAAAATTTCCTTGTTCTTGATAGTCCAGACCCTGGTCTAATATTTTAAACTTTTCCTGCTGGCCTTTTGCTGGATTGTTGCTTTGTTGGATTATTGAAGTTTCCGAAACACAGGGAATGTACAACACGATTAAAAATACAAACCAGAAGAAAAAACTTTGAAAGAGTTTCATGGCTCAAGCCCGTGTTAAATAAAAAAAGGCCCCTGATAGATTCAGGGGCCTTTAATTATGTTTGAATATGAAATGGACTAAAGAAAATCCAGCTGTATCGTGCTGTTTTCACTTTTCTCAGACAGGTAATCCTGCATCAGCGCTTCTTTGATGGTTTCCTTAGTATTATCGTCGAGTTCTGCCTTGTAATATGCATCTACTTTTACAATATAAAAATTATTGCCTACTTTGACCGGACCCTTTAGGCCTGTATTTCCTGAAAAAATTTCTACTTCCAGGGCATCGTCGACATTTTCCCTGAACACAACTCCCAGGCTTCCACCCTTACCGCGACTATCCTGATCTGTTGAGTGTTTGGCAGCCAGAGTTGCAAACTCTTCTTCCCCTTCTTCAATCTGATTCATCAATTCCTTGGCAAGCCCCTCATCATTAAGTACGATTACAGAAGCCACTGCGCGATCAAAAGAGGTCATGCTTTCAGCAAAATGCTTGTTTACAGCCTGTTCTGTTCCCAGCTTATCTCTAATACCATCTTTGAGAAGCTCAATATGAACCTTGCGTTCAAATTCATCCAAAGATAAATTTTCTGACTCTAACCATTCTTCGGTTTCTTTTTTGGTTAAAAGGCCTTTTTCATTTCTATAGGCATTTGCCGCTTCTTGTAATTGGTCAGAGGTGACAGAAACTTCCAGGCCCTCTGCTGCTTGTTCAACAAGCTTGCTTTCGATTAAAAGATCGGTGACGCTCATTTCGTCAATCGATTTAATGGTAAAAGAAAGGTCAGCAAGTGTTAAGTCTTCATCATTTACTTTTCCAATTTTGGTGCCCGCTAGATCAGACATAATTTCCCCTCCCCAAAAGGATTGATATTGGCATACCTATTCTGTTAATGAATTTTGAACTGATTAAACCTTAACTTTTAAACAACATCAACCTTTTTTTAAAGCTCTAAAGGGTTTCAGCATGCTATCAATCATGGTGACTTGTTCGACAATGATTTCAGCCGTTAAGGACATCCCAGTGATCAGACTGTAGTTTTGATCGCCTTTCGTTACAAAATCTTTTTCCAAAGAAATTTTTCCCTCGTAAAATGATCCACGTTTATCCCGTTTGGCGCCGGGAGAAATCATTTCCAGCTTTCCCTTCACGACCCCATATTTTTGAAAGGGGAAGGAATCCATTTTAACCTTTACTGGAAGCCCCGTTTTAACCTTCCCCCGGCTTCTATTCGGTATTCTGACCTTTGCCATCAAAGGTTGGCCGGAAAGGATCACCGAAAAAATAGTTTCACCTGCGCGAACTACTTCACCTGCGCCCTTGGGTTTTACATAACTCACTACGCCATCGGTTGGTGATTTGAGCATCGCAAAATTCTTTTGAAGATCAAATATCTTCATATCGGCTTCCATTTGATTTAAACCACCGGCTATTGCCTTGATTCTGTTTTTAGCACCTAGAATGGCCTGCTTAAAACTGATAATTGCCTGCGAGTAAGTATTCTGAGCCTCCTGCCATGTCACATTATTTTTTTCAATCCCCACCCCTGATTTGATCTTCTGAGAAGAAATTTCGCTCTCCGCCTGACTGATCTCTCCGCGCAGACCGTTTCTCTTTGTAATGGTTTCATCGTATTTTCTTTGTCGTTCTATGAGTTTGATTTTGTCTGGAGTGGCTTCTTTCATGTTATTTTTCGCTAGATTCAAATTAAGATCAGCTTGAGTCAGTTTATTTTTCTTTTGTCCAAGGGTGGATTCTTTTTGCTCGATAGAAGCTTTCAAAGTCTCGATTTCATTCATCAAAGAACGAGCCTTTTCAAATCCTTCATCGTATTTTCTCTGGGTTTCAAGTAGTTTGATTTTGTCAGTAGTTTTGTTGACTTTGGCCTGTTTACTGAATACCATTTCCTCTTCAATACGGCCAATATCAGCTTGCGCTTCTTTTAACTTCTCAAGAGTATGGTTTTTTTGTGATTGAAGTTTTTCTAATTCACCTTTGGCTGTTTGGGCCTTGTCCTTGCCGCCATCATATTTTCTTTGCATTTCCAGAAATTTGAGGCGGTCAGTCAAGCCTTCCTCAACCATTTGAGTATACATTTTGGCTTCTTCTTCAAATCGCTTCAGATCTAATTCTGCTCTTTTAAGGTTGTCCTGTTTATTTTTTATTTCAGCACTATTTGTCCTAAGATTGCCTTTAAGCTCCACTATTTTAAGCTTTGCCTCTTGATATTTCTTTTGTGTTTCCAAGAGTTTCAGGGTGTCACTTTTTCCTGTTGCAAAGTTATCTTTGGAAATATCAAGTTCCACTTTTAGCCTGTCCAGATTTTTCTGGGCATTTTCTTTGTTTTGTTCTTTTGTTTTGATTACTCTTTTTGTTTTTTGAATCTCATTTTCCAGGCTTTGGATTTGAGTTGATATTTCATCGTATTTTGTTTGGGCCTCTGCCAGCTTTGTTTTGGAATCGGTTTTTTGTTCAAAGCGCATAGTAAAAATATCTAATTCTTCTTTAGCCCTTAGAATATCTCTTTCAGCTTCCTGTAATTTTAAATTCTTTAATTCCAGGTCTTTCTTTTTAGCTTCTAAAGAACTTTTTTGAACGGCCTGCTCTTTAGGGAAAAAGCTCTGGCTTTGAATTTTTGCTTTTTTGAAAGCAGATATGGCGCTATTAAAAGCGGTGATAGGCCGGGCATGCCGTTCATCACAGAGCAAGGAAAGGTTTTGTAAAACGTTCCTTTCAAGGGTATTGGTTTCTTCAAAGGACGCATCGGCTAAATAAAGAAGATCAAGAGCTTTTTCTTCACATGCTTTTTTCGTAACTAGGTTGTCATAAGCCTTCTTTTGCTTTTGAGTATTGATCTTTTCCTTAGACGTATCCAATTGTGCCAGAATCTGGCCTTTTTTAACGGATTCTCCTTCTTTAACTAAAACGGTGCGCACCACTCCTTTGATACCCACCTGGACTATTTGCGCATCACCTTTTCGTATCAACTGACCCGTGGCTTTGATTACGACATCTTTTTTCCCCCAATAAGCCCAACCTATGCCCACTGCAATTCCAACAATAACGATATACAATAACGCTCTTGCGAGATAAGAGGGCATATTGAGCAGTTCCTCGGATTTAGGGGAATATGCCTCGTCATCTTCTGTAGGCCTTGCATGCTGATTGCCCGTTGGGTTTGAACCCTCTAATTTTTCTTCATCTGCTGCCATAAATTCAATGCTCGTTTGAAAACGTTAAGAAACCGTCATAATTCCAGCGATGCGCTATTGAGAAAATAGTACAATCCTTTTGAACTCATCAGTTCATCGTGTGTGCCTGTTTCTACCACCAGCCCTTTATCTAAAACCACAATCATGTCGGCATTTCGAACTGTGGACAAGCGATGGGCAATTGCAAAAGAGGTGCGATTTTGCATGATCGACCCCAAATTCTTTTGAATGGCTCTTTCAGATTCATTGTCTAACGCACTGGTTGCTTCATCAAATATTAAAATTTTTGGATTTTTTATCAGTGCCCTGGCAATGGCGACACGCTGTCTTTGTCCGCCTGAGAGGTTGGAGCCTCGTTCTCCTACATCGGTGTTGTAGCCGGAGGGCATCCCGCTAATAAAATCATGTGCCGCAGCCATGGTGGCCGCTTCAACGATTGAATTGAAGGGGAGGTCTGGCACCCCAAGAGCGATATTGTCTCGAACCGAGCCCTGGAACAGAAAATTTTCCTGAAGAACAACCCCTGTTTGTCGACGCAGAGATTCTACATTTACATTTGCTATGTCGACTCCGTCAACTAAAATCCTTCCTGAATTGGGCTGGTAGAAATTTAACAGTAAATTTATTAATGTTGTTTTTCCGCTACCACTGCGGCCTACGAGAGCAATCATTTGGCCTGGCAATGCCTCAAAGCTGACATTGCGTAAAATCATTTGTTCTCCTTCACCAAAACTAAATGAAACATTATCGAAGACGATATGGCCTTGAATTGTTGAGGGAAGGTAGACTTTTGTGTCGTCTGCGGGATTGGATTCAGGGTCAATATCAAAAACATCTCCAATCCGCTCCACAGATATGAGGGCTTCTATAATGTCATTCCATTGCTCAACTAGTTTGCTGACCGGCCCCAGAACCTGTCCAGCAAGTGCGTTGAATGCCATCAATTGCCCGATGGACATTTCATTTGCCATGACCAGCGTGGCTCCATACCAAAGAAGGGCAATTGTAAACACATCTTCGAAGAATTCTGCGAGTCCATCGGCACCTACGTCCACCATGGCAAACCGAAATCTTGTTTTGAGTGATTTGACAAAGAGACCTTCCCATTTCCACCGGTTTAAAACTTCTGCGCCTTGCGATTTAATGGTCTGCACTCCCGTGATCGATTCCACCATATGGGATTGCGTATTGGCCTCACGCTGGAAAGATTCTCGACTTAACCTTTGAAATATAGGAATGAAAAAATAGGTGATACAAAAAAACACGGGAACAGCCAACATGACTAGCATTGCAAGCTTGGAATTGTAGTAAAAGATCAATGCCATATAGACAAAAATCATCGTCACATCGATGAACATGCTGATTGTAGTACCCGATAAAAGCTCCTTAACTTTATCGTTCTCTTCAAAACGAGCCATGATATCTCCCACTTTCCGCGTGGAAAAAAATCTCATCGGAAGTGCCAGGACTTGTTTGTAGAAATTGGTCAACATCGTCAGCTCAATTTTGTTCCCTGTATGTGTGATCAAATAAGTACGCAAACTATCTACAAGGACATTAAATATAGCTATGATCAACATGCCTGCAAGAATGGTATTCAGCAAAGTAACGTTCTGGTGGACGACTACTTCATCGACTATGGTTTGAATGAATATGGGACTGGCCAGCCCCAATATGCTGGTGAGAACAGAGCACATCAGAATTTCCAGAAGAAGAACCCTATATTTGAGAACAATGGGCACAAACCGCATCAAGGAAGTCTTTTTCTCTTCTATGTTCTCAATATTGGCCGTGGCTTCTAGAATTAAAATCAGTCCGTTCCATCCTTCTTCGAATTCGGCTCGGGTGTACCATCTCAAACCTATGGCAGGGTCAGCAATTAGAATTCGATCTTTTTCAACTTTGTAGACAACGATATAGTGGTATCCCATCCAATGAGCAATGGCGGGGAGATTGCTGCGCATCAGATTTTCATAAGTCGTTCTTACCGCCCGAGTATTAAAACCTAACTGCTCTCCGGCTTTTGCCATGCTGAGTAAGCTTGCGCCTTCTTGTGAGACATTGGCAAGATCTCGCATCCGGGTGATGCTGACATTTTTTTCATAATACTTACATATCATTCCAAGGCAGGCAGCTCCACAATCCATTTCTTCGTATTGTTCTATGAAGGGATACCTTTTGCCTTTGAATATCTTTCTTAATAGTCCAGTGGGAGCATATTGGTAAGGATCTCTGAGCACCCTTTTAGTTTGCTCTTCATCTTGAACGGGCGCGGGTGGGGGAGGGGGAGGGGCAGATTTTACGACATCAAAACCCAAGTCCTCGGGAGCCAGGTCCATATTGTAAAGAGAAATGACATTGAATATTTTTTCTTTTAATTTTTCAGATTTCGAAAGTAATTTGTCAAACCTTTCCTTGGAGAGCTTGCAAACGGTGAGATTGCCTTTAGCTCTAATACTTGCTGCGCGAACCTTATTGGTGAGAAGAGCTAATTCACCGAAGAATCTCCCTTCACTCAGGGTTGCAACGATTTCTTCCTCACCCTCCTTTTCCTTAACAACCTCGACTTTTCCATCAATAATGATATAAAAATTGTCTGGCTCATCTCCTTCATAAAAAATGTATTGGCCATCCACATAGTCACTTTTTTCCAAATAGCCGAGCCAAGTCTTTAGCTCTTTTGCAGTCATCGCAGAAAAAAGCGTGAATTGTCTCAAAAAGTTATTCAGACCCGTATGAGACATGTAGTTATTTAAATAGCTTTTTACCTCTGCATTGGATTCAACAATGGTTGTAAAATCTTCTTTCATCAGTTTTGCAACCATCAGGTCTGATGAGGCCCTAATTGAAGCCGAGCGATTTTCATCTTTTAATAAGGCCTGTTCTCCAAATATATCTCCTCTTTTTAATGTGGCCAGGGTTAACTCATTTCCCTGGTAGTCCTCTCCAAGAACTCTGGCACTTCCGGTAAGAATCAGATACATCGAATCGGCAGGGTCGCCTTTTTTTATGACCATCTTTCCGAGATCGAAGTTTTCCAGGTTGAATTTGTCAAGCATTTGCTCCAATAGCTCTCCTTCCAGCATGGAAAATAAGGGGCTTTCACTTAACAGTGGTCTGACTTGTTCTTTAATCATCGAAATATGACCATTAAATTCTTGTTACAAAATTATTAGTAAAAAAATTTTATTTTTCAAAGTTTTTCTTAATATCTGGGATGCCGATATTAAGAACCGGCTCAAACAAGCCTTGCTTCAAGTACAGGTCTGTTAGAGATTTTTGATAATTAATTTCGCTTTGAAGCAAGCTCAACTGTTGATTAGTTAGTGTGTTTTGGGCATCGAGTATATCCCTAATTAAATTGAGGCCAAAGCGTAATTTTTTTTCTTCAGCTTGAAGTTTTTTCTTCTCAAGCCGCGTGCTTTCTTTGGCGGCAAGATAAAGCTTGTAGTTTTTATCAACCGTAGTGAGAGCCAAACTTATATCAGCAAAAATTTCCTGCTTTTTTTTCCGGATATTGATATCCGTTTGTTGTAATTCAAGTTTTTTGGTCACCAAGTCGCTCTTCGCACTTCTATTGTATATAGGATAGCTGACCTCAAGTTTTACTTCATGTTGCCCCCGATCACCCCTCTCTACCGGAGGAAGACTCTTTCCAAAAGCATTCTTCTTGCTGATCCAACCCAAGTTGCCGGATAAGGATAAGTCGGGTAATAACTGGTTTTCGTTGAAACGCAAATCCATCATTCGGGATTCCCGAGTCAAGATTAGCTTATTTAAGTCGGGGCGATTTCTAATCGCCTTTTCCAGGAACTTATCTCGGTTTACTTGAATATTGTCCACTTGAGGTAAATCCAGAGGGAGGACTTGATAGGTCTTGCCATGAAAGTTAAATGGAAGATTTAAGGCTTTTTTAAAGTTTATTTCCGCTTGAATCAGCTGGCGCTCTGCACTAATGATGTCAGATCTTTTTGCTGCCATATCGGCTTCGATAGTTGTCAATTGAAGTGGGGCTAGAGCGCCAATCTCGACTTCGCGCTTTTTACGTTTGTATAAGTTTTCATTTAGTTTTAATGATTG
This sequence comes from uncultured Nitrospina sp., assembly GCA_964510965.1. Taxonomy (GTDB): domain Bacteria; phylum Nitrospinota; class Nitrospinia; order Nitrospinales; family VA-1; genus UBA8687. The sequence goes on from CAZECX010000088.1 coordinate 12,623, forward strand.
TTGTCTGACTTTTAAATTTGCGATGTTAAATTGCAAATCCCAATAGGTGTTTTGGATATTTGCTACTACCTGAATGGCCCGGTTTACAAAATCGGTAACACTTTGTTTTCGTTGATTTTTGGCGAGATTGATTTTTGTGGTGTTGATATCTATTCCAAAGTTTCTCAACAGACTTTGTTTGGCTTCCAAAATTATGTCTGAACTGAAAATTTCATCACTATCTCCACTTTGGGGTTTGGTTTGAGCTCTGGCCCAATCATATTTTAGGGTAAGTGTAGTCCCTGGGTAATATTTTTGAGTAACCTGAGAGGCTAGAGTGTGGTTGATGGTGGTCGTAGCAGTGTCAACAGCGAAGGAAGATGTGTCTTTCGTTGTGTTGGCATCCTGTTTTAAACTGCTGGTTATTGTCGGATCAAAATCTGAAAGCTGTTTGGAAATAGCTGCCGATTGAATTTGTGGATTAATGAATTCAACGCTTAGATCAAAGTCTCTTTGTAATCCAATTATCGTTGCCTCTTTTCGCGTGAGGCGAAAAATTAAGTTTTCGTCAGCCTCTTTAGTTATCGTTATATCGGGAGAGTCTAGAATATCCATACCTTCTTGATGAACCACAAAACGATCTTCATCGATGGATTTTCCCTCTGGAATAGTTTCTTCTAAAGGTTTGTAGGTTTTAATTTCTCCAACCTCTTCTGGAATTTTGAGTGGTTCTTCCTTGTCCCGGAGCTTTGCCCAGGCCTTTTCACGGAGGTTTGCCCAGCGCCTTTCAGTCCAAATCAAATTTCGCTTGGCTCTAGTAGTGGAGTGAATTTTTATAGATTTCTTAAAAGCTCTAATTGCCAGCTTTAAGCTGTTGTTGTATATATGGGCAACACCCATATTATTATATGCTGCAAATGATTGTGAATGCTTTTCCAAGTATGACTCCCAGGTTTCTATGGCTTGTTTTGGGTTTTTTTTGGAGTTTTGCAAAGCCTGAGAAAAAAGAGCTTGGTCCTCTTCATTCATATCGGCTAGCTCTTCATCGGAAAAAACAGGGGATTTTTTAGTGCCAGTCGCACAAGACGACAGACAAAAAATCAGGAGTGCCGCGATTATTAATCGAAAACCAAAAAGGTTGGTGAAATTCATCTCTTAAATGAAATTCAAATTTTTATAAACGGTTTTAATAAAGATTTGGCTAAGACAAAGTAAATTAAAGGTGGAAGGTAAAAAATTATATTTACTTAAACATTTACTTGAACTAAGAAGATTTAAAATTGCGTATATTCCTTCAGTTTAATAATTTTTCTTTGGCAATTTTATATATAACCTTAGCTAATCACAACCCCAATATTTTGATAATTTTTTATTATAAATTTTAAATCAACTATGAAACCGCCGCTATCTACGTAAGTATTTGTTCTAAAACAGAATCCTCCCAATAAATCAGGATGGTTTTCTTAAGTGTTGATTAATGTTATGATGCAAAAAAAAATGGTAATTTATATTTATCGGCCATCCTTATGAAGATGGTCATTTTTTTTGCAGCCAAATCATTGAAAGGGTGAGGGTATGAGATGGTCTAAAGGTTTTGTTTTCACAGTCTTGATTTCGGCGCTGGGTTTATCGTCCCAATCTTTAGAAGCTGCGGGTGCAAAAAATGGTGATAAGGTGACCCTTGAATATACGGGGACGTTGAGTGATGGAACCGTGTTTGATTCTTCCAGTAAACATAATACTCCTTTGGAGTTTGAAGTTGGTGGAGGTGGTGTGATAGCTGGATTCGACAAAGCCGTTAAAGGCATGAAAGTAGGAGAGGAGAAAAAATTCACCGTCCAACCCGCAGAAGCTTATGGTGAATCCGACCCAAAACTGGTTAAAAAGGTTCCCAGAAAAGAAATCCCCAAGGGCAAGGAGCCACAGGTAGGGATGAGTCTATTTTTTAGAACTCCTGAGGGAAGACAGGGGAAAGCATTGATCACTAAGGTCACTTCCGAATTCATCACACTCGATCTAAACCATGCCCTTGCTGGTAAGGCTTTGACCTTCCAGATTAAGGTAATGCAAATATCTAATTAATTTTATTGATTTTTAAAGCGATGCGTGCGGCATTGTTTTTTTGAAAGGAAGATCCATGATTAAGAAAAATTCTGTTGTTAGCTTGAGTTATTGCCTGAAAAATTCAAAGGGTGAAGAGCTTGACCGGGCGGATAAAAATCAACCGTTTGCTTATCTCCATGGAGTGGGGCAGATGGTTCCGGGCCTGGAAAAAGAATTGGAAGGGTTGGCAGTAGGAGACAAAAAGGATGTCACGGTTTCTCCTTCTGAAGGTTACGGTGATTTGAATCCCCAGTTGAAGATTGAAGTTGATCGTGCGAATTTTCCGAAGGAGGCAGATATACAGCCCGGAATGCAATTTGAAGGGCAAGGGGATGGTGGTACTCGCACTGTTTTTACGGTAAAGGCAGTAGTGGGAGATAAAATTCAGGTAGATGGAAATCATCCGTTG
>CAZECX010000089.1:0-14902 GCA_964510965.1 uncultured Nitrospina sp.
TCCTGCCGGTTGCTGTCTGCGGGTGGTCGATAATCGTTATCGATGAAATTGAGGATATCGTCGACCTCTTTATAAGCCAGGTCCAATCCTGCTCTGACAATGGTATAGGGAAAAAGTTTTCTTTGATACTCCATATAACTTTTTAATTCTTCAAGGTTGCCTTCCAACGCATGAATGTGGTCTCTTTGACCAATGTCTTTTGAAAAAATTAGCACCTGTTTCCTCGATATATAGTAGTGATTTTTTTATTATGAGGGATCGAAGCGTTGGGAGAACATTTTTAATATATTCTGTTTTTCCTCATCGCTCATGGATTCAATAGATTTTCGAATTTCCTGCATTTGCTCAGGAGTCATTTTCCCCATAGCGTCTTTAGCGGCTTCCTGGAATCCTTTTAAATTACTAGCCGCTCCTTTTATCCATGAGAAATCATCAGCGGAAGAAGAGTCAGGCGGTTTAAAATCGATCTTTTCTCGGGAGCGAAACTCAACATGGTTACCAATTATTTTCCCAAAAATTTGCTGTTCCTGTAAATTATCCAATACATCGGAAAGGTTCGTACCGTGGTTTTTGCAGGCATCATAAACCGGCTTGAAGGGAAGCCGAACTATTTTTTCAGGAAATCCATTTTTGCGGATCGAATGTTTTATGCTTTCTTCGGCTTGATTGGGTTCTGTCATTTTTCAAGTGGGATAATTAAAATGTCTTCAAAAAAATTTATCTGTCTCAGATAATCAGGATTAATATCTATTGTAGTATAATCTGGAAAATAGATGGCACTATAAAATTCCCTATGTTTTTTCCAGAAAACAGGAAAATGATGTCTGCAAATAAAAAGAAATCCCAGGTCTCTTCGAAAAAAATGACGTCGAAAACAGGAAAACCTGACTCATCGGTCGTTCTGAGAATCGCCTTAGCCCAGATGAACTCGGTCGTGGGTGATTTTAATTTCAATGCCAATAAGATAAAACAACATTTAAAACAAGCTCGGAAAATGGGTGCCGATGTGGTTCTTTTTCCTGAACTGGCAGTTACCGGCTATCCCCCTGAAGATTTGCTGCTTAAAGATAGTTTTTTAAAACAAAGCTACAAGACTCTGGAAAAAATCAGCCCGCATTCTAAGGGACTGACAGCCATTGTTGGGTATGCAGAAAAAAAGGGCAAAGAAATTTACAATTCTGCAGCTCTACTATCAGATGGCAAGCATGTGGGCACTTGCCGAAAAATGCTCCTTCCAAACTATGGCGTATTCGATGAAAAAAGATACTTCCTGGAAGGCAAAACGCCTGTTCGATTTACATTAAAAGGAGCAACACTGGGTATCACCATTTGCGAAGATATTTGGGAAGATTCAGGACCTGGAAAAATTCTTTGTGGGAAAGGAAATGTAGATTTACTCTTAAACATATCCTCCTCCCCCTTCCACAAAGGTAAAGGAAAGGCCAGGAAGAAAATGATTCAACAGCGGGCCCGTAGTTATCGCTCCCATATTGCTTATGTCAATCTCGTTGGAGGTCAAGATGAGCTGGTATTTGACGGACAAAGCCTGGTGGTCACACCCGATGGGAAAAAAGTTGCGCAGGGGAATTCATTTACCGAAGAACTGATTTTCTCCGACATTGTATTAAATCCAAAACCCCAAAAAAAATTATCTTCAAAAACCAATATACGTTCCTATCGGCTACCGGCAGGTTTATCGAAGCAAAAAAAATACTCCCCGATCTCCACTCCTGTTTATCGCGAAAAATCAGAAGTTGAGGACATTTTCTCAGCGTTGATTTTGGGAACGCGTGATTATATTTCTAAAAATGGTTTCTCCAAAGTGGTTTTAGGTTTGAGTGGAGGAATCGATTCGGCTTTAACCGCCGTTATTGCCGCGAAAGCTTTAGGGCCAAAAAACGTGGTCGGGGTATTGATGCCATCACCCTACTCTTCTGAAGGCAGTGTTCAGGACTCTTTGGATCTGGCAAAGAATCTCGGCATTGAAACAATGAAGCTCCCCATCGAAAAGGCCATGAAGGCTTACGATCAAATTCTCAAAAATATATTTAAGGGAACCGATTCCGGTCTGGCGGAGGAAAATCTGCAGGCCAGAATTCGAGGCAACCTTCTCATGGCACTTTCCAATAAAAAAGGATGGATGGTTCTGACAACAGGTAATAAAAGTGAATTCAGTGTTGGCTATTGCACCCTTTATGGCGATATGGCGGGTGGATTCGCAGTGATTAAAGACGTTCCAAAAATCTGGGTCTATAAAATTTCCCGTTGGGTCAATGATGGCAAAGAAATCATCCCCGAATCTATTCTTACGAAAGAACCTTCTGCGGAGTTGCGACCCGACCAAAAAGATACCGACTCTTTGCCTCCTTACGATTTACTGGATCCAATTTTATTAAAATATATTGAAGAAGATAAATCGGTTGAGGAGATAAAGGTTTCGGGTTTATCCGCAGCAGATATAAAAAGGGTTGCGAAGCTGGTGGATGCGAGTGAATACAAACGCCGGCAAGGTCCGCCTGGCGTGAAAATCACTCCTAAAGCCTTTGGAAAAGACAGGCGTTTACCTATAACGACCGGCCGCAGGGGCAAATAATTTTTCCAAGAAGAAAAAAGTAATTTGCTTATGCTTTTTTTAGAGATCGGCCCACACGTTGCCTCTCCTGGTAGGGGATGGTAGAATTGGCCTTCAAATAAAAATAATCTCTATCGAGTCCTAAATATTTTGAGGGGAAACTGCTATGAAAAAAATTGGTGTCGTTCTATCAGGATGTGGCGTGTTTGACGGCGCAGAAATTCACGAATCGGTTATAACCCTTTTGGCTATTGACCGCGCCGGTGCCAAAGCGGTGTGCATGGCTCCCGATATCGATCAAATGCATGTGATCAATCACCACAATGGCGAAGAAATGGTGGGTGAAAAACGAAACGTGTTGGTGGAATCCGCTCGAATAGCTAGAGGAGAAATAAGGGATATCAATGCAATCAGAGCCGACGATATTGATGCGTTGGTATTCCCTGGCGGATTTGGTGCAGCCAAGAACCTCTCCAGTTTTGCAGAAAAAGGCGATGAATGCGATGTGCACCCTGATGTCATGCGATTAGTAAAAGAGTTCGCTGCCAAACAGAAACCCCAAGCGGTGCTATGCATCGCGCCAGCGATGATGGCAAAAATTTACGAAAGCGAAACCGCCAAACCCACTTTGACGATTGGCAACGATAAAGATGGAATTAGCATGATTGAGGCAATGGGCAGTCAGCATGAGGAATGTGTTGCAACGGAATTCGTATTCGATGAAAAAAATAAAATTGTTTCGACCCCTGCCTATATGGTTGGAAAAAGTATTTCGGAAGTCGCGGAAGGGATCGAAAAAACCATTAGCAAACTGGTCAGTATGATTTAAGTTTTCACCTCCTCTTCTCCGAGATTTTGCAATTTTATTAAAATGGGGTGAAATTTCGCCCTTTTTCCCGCTTTCCATACCCTCTTTCTTCTTATAATTAAAGGATTTTCCCGATTTTCCCGTAAAGAAAGATTGGACCCTTGTATATAATGGTACCAAGTGATGATTCACGGGTGAAAATTTTGAGGTTTTCACCTTTCTTATAAGGCATGAAGCCAAATGAGCGAATTTAAGAAAAAATTACTGATCACAGGCGGCGCGGGATTCATAGGCAGTAATTTTATAAACTATATTCACCGCTGTTACCCTGATTACAAGATTTTGCTTCTCGATGCACTGACGTATGCCGGCAATCTGGATAATATTTCTTCTTCCCTAAAATCCAACTGCCATTTTGATTTTTTTCACGGCAACATCACCCATCCAGACATTGTCAGCAAACTGGTTGCCGAAGCAAATATTGTCGTGCACTTTGCTGCAGAGTCACATGTGACTCGATCGATTTATGACAACGCAATATTTTTTGAGACAGATGTAATTGGCACCCAAGTTGTTGCAAACGCAGCGGTGAACAATCCGGTAGAACTATTTGTTCACATTTCATCCTCAGAAGTTTATGGAACAGCTTTGACCGATCCGATGGATGAAGAGCACCCCTTGAATCCAATGAGTCCTTATGCAGCAGCAAAAGCGGGGGCGGACCGATTGATTTATTCTTATATAAAAACTTATGACTTGCCAGCGGTGATCGTTAGGCCTTTCAACAATTACGGCCCCTGCCAACATCTGGAAAAGGCTATTCCAAATTTTATTGTCAGCGCTTTACAGGACAAACCACTTACGATTCATGGCGATGGCAACAGCTCTCGCGACTGGATGTTTGTCGAAGATACCTGTCAGGCTCTGGATAAAATTTTACATGCAGAAAAAGAAAAGGTTATAGGTCAGGTGATAAACCTGGGAACAGGCAGCGATACAAGCGTTATTGATATTGGGCGAAAGGTTTTAGAAAAACTGGGCAAACCTGAAAACCTTCTCAATTACATCGAAGATCGCCCCGGGCAGGTTTCGCGCCATATTTCTTCAACAAATAAATCTCAAGAATTACTGAATTGGCAAGCACAGGTAGATCTGGATGAAGGATTGGAAAAAACCGTCGAGTTTTATAAAAACAATCGCCAATGGTGGGAACGGTTCATCTGGATGAAAGAACTTTGGGGCTCTTGACTCAATCAACAGGAATTGAATCTATGCGGGTAGCTATCCTTCAACCTTCTTATTTGCCCTGGCTGGGATTTTTCGAGCAAATGCATCGGTCGAATCAATTTGTTTTGTACGATGACGTGCAATTCACCCGCCGCGATTGGAGAAACAGGAATCGGGTTCGCGTTCGTGAAGGTTCGGTCTGGTTGACGGTACCGATAATTCAAAAGAATAAATACGAACAAAGCCTCCTTGAAACAAAAATAGATAATTCGAGTTCATGGAAGCGCAAACATTTGGAAACAATTCGATGCCATTATTCCAAAACACCCTTTTTCGACTCGCATTTTCCCTGGTGTGAGAAAATATTTAACAGTGAATGGAATTTTTTGTTAGACCTTTCTTTAGAGACCATCCAATATTTAAAAGGGCAATTAAAAATCGACACCCCTATTCTACGCTCTTCCGAGTTGGGCGGATCTGGCAATAAGACAAAAAGACTGATTTCAATATGTAAACAGCTTGGAGCAACACAATATCTGAGCGGAGAATCGGCTAAAAACTACATTTCAGAAAAAGAGTTTTCTGAACAAGGAATTGATTTGGAATATCAGGATTACCAGCACCCGGAATATCCGCAACGCTACGAGGGGTTTGTTCCCTTCCTGTCGACGATTGATTTATTGTTTAATTGTGGCGAAAAAAGCCTGGGTATTTTAAAACAAACAGAATCCAGCTGTACTTAAGAAAATCAGAAAATGGATTTTAAATTTTTACAAAAAATTTTACCGCGCTTATATTCTTTTCTGCCGTTTTATCTGGCGCCTGCGAATTCTTTACCTCCCATTCAAGCATTCTTTGAGGTGACCTATCGCTGCAACCTGCGTTGCGACATGTGCCATTATCTCGAAATCATTGACGACACGGAAACGAATAAAACCTATAAAAACGAAATGTCTGCAGATGAAGTTAAAAAGGCTATCTCAAAACTTCCACGGTTTTCATTAATCACGTTCACAGGTGGCGAAGCATTTATGAAAAGTGACTTCATGGAGATACTTGAATTCGCGGTTAAGCACCATAAGGTTCATATCATCACCAATGGAACTACCTTGAGCCAAAAAGTTGTGGAAGATTTGATGCAACTGCGGCTCAAGTCTGTTTGGGGTTGTGGGTTATTTTATATGGGCGTCTCTATTGAAGGAGGCGAAGAACTCCACGATGCCATCACTACGATTCCAGGCTCCTTTAAAAAAACAACACAAGGATTGGAAAGACTGATTTCTCGAAAACAAGAATTGAAATCCGAATTTCCGCTCATCCATCTCACCTGTGTGATCAACCGGGGAAATGTAATGGATCTTGCCCCTCTATACGAATACGCAAATAAGCTTGGTGTGAATGTTTGTAATTTTGTAGTGAGTAGTCCGGCAACCTATTGGCATGGAAAAGATTATGACCAGGATCACCATTTGGATAAACCCACGGCACCCGTCGAAGAAATTGACCCTGAAAAATTACAGGGGCAATTATCACTTCTCGAAAAAATGAGCTCGGACTATAAAACAAAACTTAGATTTTCTCCCAACTATATAACCGCAGAGGAAATTGTCCGTTACTATTCCAATAAAAGCTCCTATAAAGATTATCGTTGTTATATTCCCTGGTCAAAGGTTGCTTTTTCTGCTTATGGCGATGTTTTCAGTTGCCCCCATTACAGAGTGGGGAATCTTAAAAATGGAAGTGGGCCTATTTCCTGGCACTCTGATCGGATAAAAGGATTTCGCAATAAATTAAAGTCAGAGGGAATATTCCCCGGCTGCCTCGGTTGTTGCCAGTCGGAATATATTGGCCGGGCAACGCCAGAAGGAAGTAAGGAAAGAGCGTAATAGTAAATAGCGTTGCAGCAGCATACAAATAGAACTTCATCTTAATCACGGAAGATATGGATAATCAGGTAGAAATTTCAATTGTTGTTCCGGTATTCAATGAGGTGGCGCTTATTGAAGAATTGCATTCCAGGCTCAAATCGGTTTGCGAAGAATTGGACCAAACCTACGAAATTGTGGTTGTGGATGATGGCAGCACAGACGGATCGCACGATAAATTAAAACAGCTTCAAGCCCATGATAACTCGTTACGCATCATAAAGTTCACCCGAAATTTTGGACAACAGGCCGCAGTGCTTGCCGGATTCAGGATCAGCAAAGGGGAGATCATCGTTCAACTGGATTCAGATTTGCAGAATCCTCCGGAAGAAATCCCAAAACTTCTTGATGCCATGTCGGAGGATATAGACATGGTCACCACCACTCACCGCAAACGGCGAGACGGCGCATTACGAGTACTCGGATCCCGTTCCCTGCTGAAAATCGGGCAGATGCTTTTTGGGGATTCGGTGAAATTAAATTTAAGTTCCTTTCGCGCACTTCGTCGCAGTGTCGTTAAAAAAATTGAAACCTGCAAGGATCGATCCCGCTATATGGCCGTGCTAATGAGTTGGATGGGGTTGCCCACTGCTGAAATCGAGGTTGAACATCATGAAAGGAAAAAGGGAAATACGAAATACAGTTTCTTGAATTTACTGAAACTCTCATGGGATTTGATAACAGGCTATTCCAGCTTTCCGCTGCGCATGGTAACGTATATGGGATTGTTTGGTGCGTTACTAGGGTTTTTAATGATGGCTTTCTTACTATTCCAAAGAATCGTAAACGGAATTTTAATTGAAGGCTTTGTGGTATTGCTGGCCGTATTTGCATTTTTCGCCGGAGTTCAATTATTGTCCATAGGATTTTTAGGGGAATATCTGGGTAGGGTGCATCATCAAATTCAAGAACGCCCTGACTATATTGTTGAAAAGGTAATCGAATAATGCGTGTCAAACCTCTTACATCACTAATCATTGAGCCGACAAATACCTGCAACTTGCGTTGTTCCTTTTGTTTTGTAACCGAAGGAATGACTCGGGACGAAGGTTTCATGAGTTTGGATTTATTTAAAAAGATAATCGATGATACCCCAGAGCTGGAGCATCTTTGCATGCACAACTGGGGCGAACCATTACTGCATAAAGAAATTTTTGAGATGTTTGATTACGCACATCAGGCTGGCGTTGATTATATCGTCATGAATACCAATGGAACATTGTTGACCGATAAGATAATCGACAAAATTGTAAATAGCCCTCTCAACATAATTCGGTTTTCCATTGATGGCTCGGCAGAAACTTTTAAAAAAGTCCGCGGGGTTGAGCTGGAAAAAATTGAAACAAATATTCTCAAGTTAAAAAAGGCTAAGGAAGCTAAAAGACCTGAGCTGAGCATGGGAGTTGTCTTTACTGTAGAAGAAGAGACTCAAGAAGATGTTGACGATTATATCGAGCACTGGGAATCCATTGTCGACCATGTTCGAACACAACCGAAACTAATTCAAAGTCCACGTAAAGAACCTTGCCCGGAACCCTTCGGAAAAGACTATGGAAAATTGGTTGTCCTTTGGGATGGCACCGTCATCCCCTGCTGTGTGGATTATAATGCCAGCCTAAAACTGGGAAACGCATTTACGGAACGGGTAAGTGATTTGTGGAATAATTCCGAAATCAAGTCCCTGCGCGATCAACATGAAAAAGGAAACTACCCTAAAGTATGTACAAATTGCAATGAATGCGAAACATCTAAAACAGATAAGCGCTTCTTTTTTGATCAAATTCAAGAAGTGATATAAATTTACTTATTATGACATCCGCTCTTCTTAAAGAAAAAGTATTGGAAGAAAACCGACGCGTTCATGCACTCGAAAACCAGTTGTATTTATCTCGCCACCCAGAACAAACCAATTTCTTTCAAAACTATATTGCCGAGAAAACTCTCGATCAAATCTGCTCCCAATTGGATCCACACGCAAAAATTCTTGATCTCGGATGCGGAACCGGATATCTGTTCTTAAGATTGCTACGAAGAGGCTTCGATGTAACTGGACTGGATCTTTCCAGCGAAATGATTCAAGTATTAAAAAATTCTATCTCTGAGAAAGAAAAGGATCGTGCACATCTGGCAGTCGGTGATGTAGAAAAATTTATCGAACGAAACGAAGATGAATTTGACCTGGTTATTTTTTCCGCAGTCCTACATCACCTTTTCGATTATGAAATGGTATTGAGAAAGGCTTGCCAAAGACTCAAATCAGGAGCAAAAATCCTTATTTTCTTTGAGCCTTTGAAGCAACAAGTCACCTCTTCCATGCGTTATGCTTTGCATCGAAGTCTATCGTGGCTGGATGAAAAATCCTATCGAATGGAAATGGGGATTCGAAATATTCCTCTATTAGAAGATGAATATCACCATTCAGACTACCAACGGCAATTTGGTGGGATAGATCCCGATGGTGTTGAAAAATTTTTAACGGACGAAAATTGTTCGATTGTAAAAACAGAAAAGTATTGTGCTCGAAGGTTTGGAATCAATGCGTGGTTGGCAAATCGGATTTTGCATACTCAGAACACATTTAATATTCTGGCAGTTAAGAATTAATGGGCTTTTCCTTCATTGATTTTATCCAATGGAATTCCCAAGTTTTGCGCAAGCGTTTGGGCTAATTCACTTTCCCCCGGGTTGTCTATTTCCAAAAAGGATACTCCAATATCGAAATGCGACTCGAATCTTTCCACTCTTGCTACCTGGGCATTAACCGTTATCGGTTTTTCATGGTCCTTAATCGATAGCAAAATCTCTACTTGCTCTCCAATTTCCAATGCAAGGGGACTTTCAAAAAGTATTCCGGAAGAACTAACATTTATTGCCGGGACATCAAGATCATTTGATCTTGTGGTCTGGGTCACAGATTTGACCTGTACCTCGCCAGCGAAATCGATTCGAAGATAGTGCCTCTTTTCAAAATCATGGATGAAAATTCGATTTCTACCGCTTTCTTTTGCCTGATAAAGGGAAACATCAGCAGCATGTACCAATTCTCGAACTTCTTTTCCGTCCGCAGGATATGATGCGATTCCACCACTTAAGGTAACTCCAAAAGTTTTTCCTTCAAATTCCAATACCTGTTCCTCAACTTTTTTTCTGATTCTTTCGGCAATAACCAACGCATTTATTTTCTCTGTTTCAGGAAGAATTAAGACCAGTTCTTCGCCACCATAACGACAGGCAGTATCTTCGGTGCGTTTCATATCTTGAAGGATTTTTGCGACAACTTTAAGGGTTAAATCACCTGCCTGATGACCGTAGGTATCGTTGAGCTTTTTGAAATTATCGAGGTCTATAAAGAAAACAGAAAAAGAACTTTCATATCTTTGCGCTCGGTTCATTTCTCCCTGCATGGCATCATCAAAGTAACGTCGGTTGAATAACCCGGTTAATCCATCCGAATGAGATTGCTTTTTGGTTTCTTCTAGAATTTTTAATTCTATGATAGCGGGCGTGCTTATATTTTTCACTACATCACTGAAGAAATAACAAACAGCCGTCATCAGGCTGACGGTATGACCCAGTTTTTCTTCCAGCAGGTTTTTGTGTTCAACGATGCGCTGCCAATTTTTTTTCGCGTCTTCCGGACTGAAATCTAGCTGGGTTAAAACATTGAGGAGGGTGTCATAAACATGCTCGCCTTCTTCATTTGCCAGCGAGGCGATCAAATTCAAAAAATCCGAATTACCATTTTCCCTGGAGCTTAAAGAGTCAATTACTTTTTGCCTTAATTCATCCATCGCATTTCCATTAGCAAAATAATCTTTTATTTAGAGAGTAACCGATCATATCATTCAAAATAAGAAAATCAATGGGTCGGAAATGATCAATCATCCATTAATAGTTACTATCAATGTTGATCTTTAAAAGATATTTTTTTGTAGTGAAATTTTGTCAAACAATTTCAAGGACTTTCATCCCTGTCAATGCGGTGGACTTTTGTAATGCGTCCTCACCTCTAGGCGTGAGCTTATTTCCAGCCACATTTAAAAATTGCAAACCGGAAAGGGTTTGAGAATTGGCGAGATAAATTGCACCTTCATCTCCAATAGCATTTAGAGCCAGGACCAATCGTTTTAAGCTGGTGAGATTTTTCGATTCGGAAATTGCTTTGGCACCGGAAGCGTGAATCCAGTTTTCGTTTTCAATTGATAGTGTTTCTAATTGTAGTAGGGTGGTTGAATTTGCCAGAGCCTCGGCGCCTTTATCAGAAATATTATTGTTGCTCAATCTTAAGAATTTTAATGAAGAACAGTTCAGTGAATTTGCCAAGGCCGTGACGCCTTCCTGTCCCAACTTGTTTTCACCCAGGTCCAGGTTTTCAAGCACTTTGAAATTTGTAGAGTCCGCCAGGGCTTTTGCACCTTCTGCACGAAGGTCATTGTTGTTCAGATCAAGAGTTTGAAGTCCCGTAATTGTTTTGGATTTTGAAAGGGAAATGGCACTGTCTGTTGTTAAACCGTTATTGTGCATAACCAGCTTTTCAAGATTTTCAAATAAAGGAGATTCAGACATCGCGTAAACTCCGTCATCCCCCACATGGTTGTTATTGAGAATTATTGTTTTCAGTTTAGGAAATACTTTCGAATGACAAAGCGTTTCCATTCCCACTTCTGTTATTCCATTGTCAGATAAATTTAGTAGGGTCAGGGCTTCAAGAGGGGGTGCTTTTGCTAGAAACTTTAAACCTTCATCGCCAATACCTGTATCGCGAAGATTTAATTCAACACATTGTCGACATAAAGGTGAATCGACCAGCGATTTTATCCCCAATCCTTCGAGGCGGTTATAGGATAAGTCCAGTCGCTTTAAATTTCCAAGACCCGCCGCCATAGAAAGCACTTTCGCACCTAACGAACCCAGCTCGTTGCTGGAAAGGTCAAGACTTTCCAGGTGAGTCATAGTCAAGCATTTAGACAAAAAAAAGATTGCCTCATCATCAAGGTTATTATTTGCAAGAGTGAGCGTTTCGAGGTTGGTAAATGCGCCGGAGGTGCAGAGAGGTTGCAAACCCGCTGAGTTTAATCCCGTCTGATTCAGGTTGAGGTGCTTCAGATTCTTGATTGGAGTAAAACTGGAGATGGCTTTAAAATCTTCCTCTTTCAGTTGACAGCCACTTAGCCCCAGACTTTTTTTATCAGTGCTGATTTTTTCCTGGATCAAGGTTCCCAGATCCGGGTTCTCCGTGTACTTTTCAAAAAACCGGAGATAATCCAGGCTGTCATCAATGTCTTTCGCTTCAGCCATTAATCTTTCCTTTTAAATAAGAGGCAATGATTATATCACTATTGGAAAATGCCTCCGCCTAAAAGGATTGTAAATCTCGGAAGGGATATAAAGGAAATTAATTGAAATGAACGGACACGGCTTTAGAAACACCCTTTTCTTCCATGGTGATTCCATAGAGGGCGTTGGCGAAGGTCATGGTTTTCTGATTATGAGTGATGATAATAAACTGAGTGTTTACTGCCATCTCTTTCAACATCTCCTGGAAGCGCACCACGTTGGCCTCATCAAGAGGAGCATCTACTTCATCCAACAGGCAAAAGGGGCTGGGGCGAACCTTGAACACCGCAAACATCAGGGCGATGGCGGTCATCGATTTTTCTCCGCCGGAAAGAAGCGATAGGGTTTGCAGGCTTTTCCCTATGGGATTGGCGGTGATCTCTATTCCCGAATCGAGAGGATTGGTTTCATCCAACAAGGACAACTCTGCCTTACCACCTTGAAACAGGCGGGCGAACACTTCCTTGAAGTTTTCATTTACCTGTTCAAACGTATCTAGAAATCGTTGTCGGGTTGTGCAATTTATTTTTTCGATCGTTGAATGAAGCAACTCGATGGACTCAGCCAAATCGTCCTGCTGTTCTTTAAGAAAGGTGTAACGTTCGTTTGTTTTTTCGAATTCGGACAAAGCGGCAAGATTCACTTCTCCCAGTCGCCCTATTTTTTCCTTAAGCTCTTTGACAGACTCTTCGATTTCATTTTCAACAATATTCTCATCATAGGCTGCGGACAATTCTTCGCGAGTGGCGTTGAAATCCTCATATGCGCGTTCTTCAATATGGGCATTTTGCAACCTTGCCTCAGAACGTTTGATTTCTATCTGAGATAAAGTTTCTGTGATCTCCTGAAGCTTTCTGGACAACTCCCGGATGTCCTGATCCATTTGCTTCTGTGCATCTTCATTTTGTCTCAGGCTTTCTTCCTCTTGCACTGCATTATCGCTGAGGACATCTTTTTCCCGGGACTGTTTTAATACATTGTCCTCTAACACAGAAACATCGTTATCGATTTCGACAATTCGGTTCTGGTTGGAGACTCTATCCGACTCGCGCTTTTCAATTTGTTGCTGCAAGTTTTGTTGTTGTAGTTCCAGTCGTTTGATTTCTGTAAGGGTATTTTCGCGTCGACCAATTAAGGAAGTGATCAAAACCTTCAATCCGCTGATTTCCCCCGATTTTTCTTCCAGGGAATTCCGACTTTCTTCCAGCGCGGTTCGTTCTCTTGTAAGTGACTCCTCCTCTAAGCGACTCTTTCGTTCCATTTCGAGCAACCGCTCGTTCAGGGAACCCTTCTCATTTTCCAATTCCTGAAGTTGTTGGGTCAACCCCATTGACTCGGCATCCAAAGTTGAAGCTCGGTTTTCCAACCTTTTCACTTCCTGGCGCAATTGCTCCAAGTCGCGGAGGCTGTTGTTGTTGGACAATTCTTTCTGATGAACTTCTTCATTCTTTTGCTTGAGATGCGATTCCAGTTCAACTAAAGCTCTTTTGCCAGACTCTATTTTCACTTGCGATTCTTCCAGCCCTAATTTTAATTCCTTAACGCTTTCAGAAAGGTTTTCAATCTCCCTGTTTCTCGCAAGCAATCGTGAAGATTCACTTTTGGCAGATCCACCTGTGATGAATCCATTCGCTTCGATCATTTCACCATTTAAGGTTACCACCGTTCCCTGAAACTCAGGGTTTTGGTGAAGGTGCATGGCTACATCCATGTCCTGAACAATGACCACATTTCTTAACAGCAATTCAATGACCGGTCGGTAGTCATCTCCACAACTGATAAAATTTAGAGCCTTGCCGACGACGCCTTGCGTGCCGTTCAAATGCAAAGGAGTGCTGGGTGTGGATTTCGGATTCAACGGAACAAACAATCCTCGCCCCGACTCATTATTTTTTAGATAGCCAATGGCTTCCATCGAATCGGAGTAAGAGTTGACGATGACACTCTGAAGCTTGTCCCCCAAAGCCGTTTCTATTGCAGTTTCATACTCAGCAGGAGTTTGTAATACATCGACAAGGACTTCGCGAATTCCAGGAATCCTCTCGCCATTTTGTTGGCTCATTAAAGATTTAATGCCTTCATGAAATCCTTCGAATTGCGTTCGCAATTTTTCCAGTGAACCCAACAGTGAAGCCTTATCAAAGTATGCTTCTTTTCTTTCGCTATGAGCATCGCCCTGCACCTGAGCCTGATTCGAACTTTCCAGAACTTTCTGCTTTAACCTTTCCTGTTGCTCCTTAAGCTGCTCCAAATCATCGATGCTACTTTGGTGCGATCCTTCGCGTTCTTGCAAAGTTGATTGATTGTTTTGGACTAAATTTAGAATTCCCTCTTTTTCTTTTGCAAGATTTTGTTTGCGGGACTCAATCCCCTGGCATTTAGTTTCAAGTTCGGTGAGTTTATTTTTTGATCCAGCCGATTCTTGAAATAGCTCAAACACTTTTCTTTCCCCAGACTGAACCCGGTCCTGAATTTCTTGAAGGGCATCGCGCTTTTGCTCGCTCTCTTCTTTCAGTTGTTCCAGGGTAATTTCCTGATCATTGATTTCCTGGGATGTATCGCTAAGTTTTTGTCGTTGTTCTCCGGTCTGGTGCGATAAACCTTCAACCTCCTCATTCATCTGGGTAATTTCGCTAGCGGCAGACTCAATGTCTTCCTTTGCCTCAGCTTGTTGCTCTTTTTTGAAGGTGATCGTTTGCTCGTTATTACTAATTTGCGCGGTCAGCTTGTGAATTTCTTCACGAAGCTCATTCAATCGGTTCAGCGATTCTTCTATTTCAATATTGAGCTGGGCAATTTGGTTTTCGAAGGTAGCGTGGCGGGCGCTCCATTCTGTTTTCTTTTGCGTCTGTTCTTCGAGTTCTTCTTCTATTGCTTTCAACTGCGCCTGGAACCGTTTGATTTTTACCGCAAAAAGCTTCAAGGAAAGTTCTTTGATTTCTGCTTTGAAGTTTTTATATCGCTCTGCTTTTGCGGCCTGGCGTTTCAAGGACTCAACCTGTCGATGCAGCTCTTGCACAATATCAGCGACAC
>CAZECX010000090.1:0-14137 GCA_964510965.1 uncultured Nitrospina sp.
TATTCCGCTAAAGGGGTAGGGGTTGAAATAGATCCGATCAAAGTCGGGCTGGCTCGGTTGCTGGCGAAGTGGAGGGGTGTAGACGATCAGGTAAGCATCATCCGTGGCAATATTTTTGACTTTGATCCTGAAGATGCGGATGTGGTCTATATGTATTTAACCCATCAAGCTATGGATAAATTGTTTCCGGAGATATTGAAAAAACTAAAACCAACCGTTCGGATTGTTTCCTATCGATTTTGCATTCGTGGAATGGCACCCGAAAAAGTCAGTGCCGATAAAACGCTCTTCCTTTACCAACTCACCAAAGGTACCGAAATAAACCACTATTCCTAAGTGGTAAGATTGTTTCAACGATTCGAAAAATTGATGAAATAAACAAAAGGTTTATTTTGTCTTATAAATATACTGAGGAAAAGGCGATATAGGTAGGGAGGATTTAAAATGACAACTGAGATAATTCGTGATGTTTTAGCTTGGTGCTCCTTAATTAATGTTGGATTATTGCTCGTTTGGATATTGTGGCTGATATTCGCCCACGACTGGCTTTATAGGTTTCATGGGCAATGGTTCAAGTTGTCGGTGGAGAAGTTTGATGCTATTCATTACACGGGAATAGCCTTTTACAAGATAGGTATAATTTTCTTTAATATTGTTCCTTATTTAGCCTTTCGAATTCTTGAATGAGAAGGAACATTTTACTCATTAAAACTATTCAATTGAGAGTAAAGGGAGAGAAAATTGCTACTTGGTTTCCATTTTAGTTGGTCGAGCCTCTGCCCACTGAACGACACCTTCCCAGATGTAAGCAGAGCGGTTGCCGCGTTTGACTACGAGCCAGTTTTTACTATTGAACTTTATATTTGTGCGGCGAACGAATTCAATTTCAGCACCCTTTTTCAGTTTAATTATTTTCGGGAAAACAGTTCCAGGGCCTTTACGCAGCGCCACTCCATCCACCATAACTTTTAAAACTTTTTTGGGGTCCACTGGGGGTCGAACCATTTTTGGTGGAGCTTTTTTGGTTACTTCGGCAGGGGCAACCGGTGGAGTTGGAGGAGGAACCACCGGTTTTTCGAGAATGGGTGTTGAAATACTCGGTGCCGATATCGGAGGTGCCTCTGCTTTTTCCATTGTTCTTGCTCCGGAAATTTCTGGCATAGTGGGTGGCGCAACCGGACGACTTTGTGGTGCAGATGGTTTGCGTGCAACGGGTGTTCTTACAGGCGGTGCAGGTGCTTGCTGCTTAGTCGGTGGAGGTAAAGATGCAACAACCTCACCAGGAGAATCTGAAAATTTTACGAATATAGGATTTGAAACCAGATGATCCATGGAATTCACGGATGCATTAACACGATAATAAGCACGACCTTCTTGTTTGTTGTCGACGTCCCGCCACGTTAACTCATAGGGTAAGGAAACGGTTTCCTGTTTTGCGAGTACCCCGTTTCGGATAATTTGAATTTGCGCCGTCTTTTTTACCCCTTTAATGGATCGTAGTTTTATTTTTACAGCGGGAAAATCGGTTGCAGTCAATTCTTGCCCGAGTGTTGCTTGTTGGCCTGTTTTTTGATCTTCAACGATGAATTCATCGAGGGACAATCGATTGTCATCACTTTGTCTGACGGCATACATTCGGCCTTTTCTCATGGCATCTAACAGGGTGTCGCGATTTTTTTCCCGCACAAGAAAAACAGTTCGTACCGATCCTAATCTATCGCCATTTTGATCTTCGCATAGATAGTCGTTGCCGCCATATCCCCACACAGGTTGATCGCGTTGGCCTTGCAGGTATTCGTTAAGTACCTGATCCCATTGTTGCCCGGCTTCGGCCTGTTGAATGGGGTGGTCCCCGACGACCTGAAAACCGGTATAGTTTTTTGTTTTCAGCAGGTCATCTGGAAAAGGAGGCGTCTCCAGACGTGTTGTTCCTAACTGGCGAATGCCAGACCTGCTTTCCATATGATTCCAGAAAACCATCGCCCCTTTTGAATTCGCATAGTCGATCATATTTTGATAAGGCTTCATTCCTTGATCACCATGGTAGGCATCGAAAGGAGAACTTTGAAATGGATGGTTGTTGATGGTCAATAAAAGAAATAAAACCATCAAGGGCGCCGTGATAACTCGAACGTACCCCTTGTATACCGCGCCAACACTCATCATAAATAAGAACCCTAATATGATAAATTGGTTTAGTAGTGGGTCGGTATAATTTAAAGAGAAATTGCTGTTCTGAAGGGGAAGTTGCTCGTATTCCGGCGCGGTCGACATGCCTACAATCAGAAGGTGCTTGTCCCAATTATGTGCGGTCAGGTTTTTGTCATAATTACTGCCGGACCAAAAGTATAAGGGAGTGGTTTCTACACCAGGAATCAGAAGGGTTTCTTTTATCTGGCGGTCATTATCATTAATTTCGGAAATAAACCCGGAAGCACCGCGTTCAAGTACGGAGGGACCTTCTGTTGTATTTTTGAATATGCGTTCAAAGGGCTTGGCGCCAAACTCAATTGAATTTCTGGCATAATCCCCAAAAATGACTGCATCGATCCCAAACCTTTCTGATTGGTTGCCAATGTCTTTTATGGAAGCACAACCTTCGCTGAAATTGGTTTTAACATCCGCAATCCCATCGAGTTGAAGGTAGATCGCGAAAGAGGAGGAGGGAAAAGCCAGGGACAGCCAAAAAACAATTAACGCACTCCAATGATAAACCTTTGAATGTTTACGCAGATAAAAAAGCATCAAGCCAAGATTTCTCCTAAGCAACGATAATTTTTAACTAAAAAGTAGCAACAACAGATGGGTTTTAATTCAAGATATTTGTGGAATAAGCAATCGGTTGAATTTCCTGTCTTAAATTTTATAATGTCTCCAGAAAATATGATATACTTAAATGGTTGAGAATGCACCCCTTAGCTGTTTAAAAATTGTAGTTAAGGGAAGAAGAAAATATAATAAACTGGGCATTTTTCTTTAATCTTCCTGAATTGGTTTTGCAATCGCCTTATTAAAATGCCCAATTGGTTTGAAATTCTAATGCCAATTATTTCCCACTCTGTGGGCTCGCCAATTTAAAAATCCTAATGGATGGACTTATATGACAGTTAGAATTCTTGTCGCTGATGACAGCATTACCATTCAAAAAATTGTAGCAATGGCTTTTGAAAACGAAGATGCCGAAGTAGAAGGCATCGGTGATGGGCAAGAGGCCTTTGATAAAATTCCAGACTTTAAGCCAGACATCGTTCTGGCAGATGTCGATATGCCAGGGCTTGATGGCTTCCAGTTGTGCCAGAAAATAAAAGGAGCTCCTGAGCTTGTGAGCATAAAGGTGTTGCTACTTGCCAGTGACTTTGAAGATTTTGACGAAGAACGTTTTAAAAAATGCCAGGCTGAAAACCATATTTCAAAGCCATTCAAATCCGATGATATTGTTCAAATGGTGACCCGGGTTATGGAGGGAAGCAGCGTAGCAGAAAATGAGCCTGCCTTGCAGGAAAGTCTTGCTGAAGAAGAACCCACAGTAGACAACGAGCCCAGTCTGGAAGAACTGCTGGAGTCTGTTGAAAAACTTTCCACCGAAGGCATCGAAGAAACTGGGCCGGAAGATCCCTTGAAGGGAATTGAAGATATCCCTCTGCCTGTTGAGATTGATGAACCCTCAATGCAAGAGGAGGGAGAAATTGTTGAAGAGCCATCCACTGTCATCGATGACGATATTTTAAGCGGTATGATTCAGGATGTGGAAAATGAAATTAAAAATGATTCTGATTCAATGGTTGCAGGCGATAACGATATTTTAAGCGATATGATTCAAGAAGTAGAACAGGAAATAAGCCATGACCCTGTTTCCGAAGCTACAAGTGACAACGATATTTTAAGCGGTATGATTCAGGATGTGGAAAATGAAATTAAAAACGATTCTGATTCAACGGTTGCAGGCGATAATGATATTTTAAGCGATATGATTCAAGAAGTAGAACAGGAAATAAGCCATGACCCTGTTTCCGAAGCTACAAGTGACAACGATATTTTAAGCGATATGATTCAAGAGGTAGAAACCGAACTGCAGGACCCTATTTCGGAGCCCGCTACTGAAGATCCTGTTCTGGAAGAGCAAACTTTTTCGGAGGACTTTGAAGTTTACGCTGAAGTACAAACCGGAAAGATGGAAAACCTCGATGATCTCGATTCTGCCTTCAAAGAAATTGTGGCGGGTGATTCACAGCCGCAATCGGTTGCTCCATCTGATTTTAAAGAATCAGAGATGTCTGCTTTAGGGGGCATTGTTCCTGAACCGGAAGACCTTCTGGAAAGAATGGCGCCCGGAGCTTTTTCAGAATCTGAAAGACGGCCGCACACCCCTGATGAAATTAATAAAAACTTGAATGCTATCACAGGATCGTCTTCATTTGAGTCAACTCATTATCAGGATTCCCGTTTGCAAGAAATGGACTATGAAAATAATGATGACCGTTTTATTCAGGTTACGGGAGAGCAGGTCAAGCATGTTCTTGAAAAATCACTGGATTCTTCATTGCAAAAGGAGATGTCGGGTCTCTCAGAGATCATTGTAAAAACCATTCGGGAAGTGGTCCGCGAGATCACTCCAGAAATTGCCAGATCGGTCATCCGTGAAGAGATTGAAAAAATCAAAAAGGTGTAAGCGGCACCGCTACCCCTTGTAGGGGAGGAAGTATTGGCGAACTGTATAAAAAGGGCAAAGGCATCATATATGTCCAAGCCGCATTGATGGGTTGCCCTCGGCGGATCGCCGGGTTGGGATTTAATATCTTTCTTTATCGGTAATTCTTTGGTAAAAAGCCCTCTCTCATTTCAAATATATTGAGCTTATTTCGGGTTTCCCGAATTTACTTTCCTAAAGCCCGAGCGGGTTTATAGATTTTCTGCTGTAAGTGATTTTTGAATGATTCAATTAGACAAACAATACGAACCCGGTGAAGTTGAAAAACGCTGGGGACGATTTTGGGAAGAAAAAAACTTTTTCCACGCGGATGAAACCAGGGAGTCTCCTGCATTTTCCATAGTCATTCCGCCGCCCAATATCACGGGCCGGTTGCATATCGGTCACGCCTTCAACAATACCCTCCAAGATATCCTTACTCGTTGGAAAAGAATGCAGGGTTGCAATGCGCTTTGGCAGCCGGGAACAGACCATGCTGGAATCGCGACGCAGAATGTGGTCGAAAAGCAACTGCATTCAGAAGGAACTAACAGGCAGGAGCTGGGTCGGGATGCGTTTGTTGAGCGTGTATGGAAATGGCGTAATGAATCTGGTGGTACCATAACCGGTCAGTTGAAAAAACTCGGGTGTTCGTTGGACTGGGAGCGCGACCGTTTTACCATGGATGACGGTCTGTCAAAAGCGGTCCGGGAAGTTTTCGTTACCCTGTATGAAGAAGGGCTTATTTATAAGGGCGACTACATCATCAACTGGTGTCCGCGTTGCCATACTGCGCTTTCTGATCTTGAGGTGGAACATCAGGATGCGCAAGGGCATTTATACCATTTAAAATATCCTTTTAAAGATGGCGAAGGTTTTCTGGTCATAGCTACCACGCGCCCGGAAACCATGTTGGGAGATACCGCGGTTGCTGTCAATCCTGAGGATGAGCGTTACCATCAATACAAAGGTAAAAGCCTGATTCTGCCTGTATTGAATCGCGAAATTCCATTGATTGAAGATAGTTATGTAGACACTTCTTTCGGTACGGGTGCTTTAAAGGTTACCCCGGCTCACGATCCGAACGATTTTGAATTGGGACGACGGCACCAACTTGAAACAATAAATGTGATGAACCCGGATGGAGCCATGAATTCCCTCGCAGGTTCTGCATATGAAGGGTTGGATCGGTTTGAGTGTCGAAAAAAACTGGTCTCTGACTTAAAAGATTCTGGGGTATTAATTAAAATTGAAGATTTAAACCATTCGGTGGGTCATTGTTACCGATGCCGGACGGTGGTGGAACCTTATTTGTCAAAGCAATGGTTTGTAAAAGCCAAGCCTCTCGCCGAACCCGCAATGAAAGCGGTGCGGGATGGCAGCATAAAAATTGTTCCCAAGTTCTGGGAGAATACTTATTTCGAATGGATGGAAAATATTCGTGACTGGTGCATCTCTCGACAGATTTGGTGGGGGCATCAGATTCCAGCATGGAACTGCAAAAGCTGCGATGAAATTGTTGTGGCCAGGGAGACTCCAAAGTCTTGTTCGGCTTGTTCTTCCACCGACCTGGTTCAGGAAACGGATGTGCTAGACACCTGGTTCAGTTCTGCTCTCTGGCCTTTTTCGACTTTGGGCTGGCCTGAAAAAACGGAAACGCTCAAACGTTTTTATCCAACATCGGTGCTTTGCACTGGATTCGATATTCTTTTCTTCTGGGTTGCCCGGATGATTATGATGGGCTTAAAGTTCATGGGCGATGTTCCTTTTCGCGATGTCTATATACATGCTTTGATCCGTGATGCGGAAGGGCAGAAAATGAGCAAGACCAAAGGTAATGTAATCGATCCTTTGGAAGTGATGGAACAATATGGAACCGATGCCTTGCGCTTTACTCTTGCTGCTTTCGCTGCGCAAGGAAGGGACATCAAGCTGGCAGAAGATCGCATCGAAGGTTATCGCAATTTCTGCAATAAACTGTGGAATGCTTCGCGATTTGTTTTTATGAATCTGGAGGACTATAAAGGTTCATGTGCTTTAGATGAAAAATCCACTCTTTCAAATGCCGATCGTTGGATATTGAGTCGATTGAATCGGGCAACGAAAGATGTCAATGAAGCTCTTGAGGCATTCAGGTTTAATGATGCGGCTTTGACCGTCTATAAATTTATTTGGAATGAGTATTGCGACTGGTATATAGAGTTTACCAAATCCAAGCTGATAGATCCTGGACCGGAAAGGACAGCGGCGCAAAATGTATTGATTCATGTTCTGAATTCAGCTCTCAAACTTTTGCATCCCTTTATGCCATTTATTACAGAAGAGATTTGGCAAAAATTACCTCAGAGTGAAAATAGCATCATGGTAAGTGCGTTTCCAGAATACCGGGAATCACAAACCGATGAGGCAATAGAAAAAGAAATGTCAGTGATAATGGAAATCATTACCGGCGTCAGGAATATCCGTGGAGAGATGAATTTGAATCCGGGATTGAAACTAAACGTTTTAGTAAAAACTCAGAACCCTGAAATCCAGAATACACTGCAAGATCAGGGGGGGTATGTAAGGGAATTAGCCCGTGTGGAACAGCTGGAAATAGGCCCAAATTTAGAAAAGCCCAGGGTATCTGCGTCTTCCGTCCTCGGAGAAATGGACCTGATCATCCCCCTTGAAGGCATGATGGATTTCCAGGAAGAACGCAACCGGGTAGAAAAAGAGTTGAAAAAAATTGAAAAAGACCTCATATTTTTAAATAAGAAACTCTCCAACCCGAATTTCGTTAAGAAAGCACCTGCTGAAGTCATCGAAAAGGACGAGCAAAGAAAGACATCTCTTTCTGAAAAGCAGGCAAAGCTTGAAATTCATTTGAAAACTATAGAACAGGGTTTGTGATAACCGACCAGGGGGAATTGTATTGTTCCCACCTCTCTTGATTTTATGGATGCTAAAGCAGGTACTCTGACGCGAGATGAAATTTCTGAACAATCCCAATGGGATTTGTCAGGATTGTATTCGTCCAACGAAGAATGGAATACAGACCTTGAAGCACTGGAAGGTGACTTGCCTCGATACGTCAGTTTCCAGGGAACGCTTGCGCAATCTTTCGCAAAGCTAAAAGAGTGCATTGAGTTCGATATGAACTTTTCAAGAAAGCTTGAAAAGCTTTATACCTTTGCCCACTTGAAAAATGATGAAGACAAAACCAACAGTTTTTATCAGGGTAATTTTGAAAAAGCAATGAGACTTCTCAACGAAGCAGGAAGCGCATCCAGCTTCATTCGCCCGGAGATCATGGCAATCCCGCAAGATCAAATGTCCCAATTCCTTGAAGAAAAGGAGATGGAGTTTTATAGGTTCCACTTGGAACAGGTATTGCGCTACCGGGACCACACGCTGACAGATAAGGAAGAGAAACTTCTAGCGTCCTCTGGAGAAATGGGCCGGGCTGCGCGTGATGCGTTTGATATGCTGGATAATGCCGACCTTCAGCTTGGCGAAATTGAAGATGAAAATGGCGAGCCGCTTTCTTTAACGCATGGCAATTTTCAGAGTCTGATGCAGAATTACGATCGGCGGATAAGACAAGATGCATTTCAGACTTACTATAAAGCATATGAGTCACACCGTTTTACTTATTCCACGTTGCTCTCTTCGAGCGTAAAAAAGGATTTGTTTTATTCACGGTCCAGAAATTATTCCGGTTACAGGGAAAAGGCTTTATTTTCGGAAAATATTGCCGAGGGGGTATACGACAACCTGATTGAGTCGGTTCACCAGAATTTAAAACCTCTTTATAAATATTTTGAGCTAAGAAAACGATTATTGGGTCTGGATGAATTGCATGTCTACGATTGCAGTGTGCCATTGGTAAAAAATATCAAATGGCATATGTCATATGAGGATGCGGTAGAAAAAATTAAAATAGCATTGCAGCCTTTAGGTGCCGAATATATCGAATTGGTGGGCACGGGGCTTTTGCAAGATAGATGGACAGACAGATACGAAAATAAAGGAAAAAGAAGCGGCGCTTATTCTTCGGGTTGTTACGATTCGAATCCATTTATCCTTATGAACTATACAGAGGATAATATTAATAGTGTATACACCCTGGCGCATGAAGCCGGTCATTCGATGCACTCCCTTTATTCAAGGAAAAACCAGCCGTATTTGTATTCTGACTACACTATATTTGTTGCGGAAGTGGCATCGACATTTAATGAGTCTTTGTTGACAAAGTTTTTTCTGTCTCAGGATATTGAACAGGATATGCGGGTTTACTTACTTTGTCGTGAAATTGATAATTTCCGTGGTACGCTATATAGGCAAACTATGTTTGCCGAATTCGAGCACAGGGTTTATGAGGCTGCAGAAAATAACCAGCCGCTTACAATCGAAACTTTTCAGGAAATTTATAAAGGATTGCTGGAACTCTATTTTGGTCCGGGTCTGGTTTTAGACGATTGCCTTTCACTGGAGTGCTTTCGAATTCCCCACTTCTATTTCAGCTTTTATGTTTATAAATACGCCACAGGAATCTCAGCTGCATATGCATTGGCAGACCGTGTGCTTTCCGGTGGCGAGAAAGAATTGAACGACTATCTCAATTTTCTTAAATCCGGCGGTTCCAAATACCCCATTGATTTGTTAAAAGGTGCTGGAGTAGATATGAACTCACCAGAGCCGGTAAATACAGCACTCTCAAAATTTTCTACCTTGGTAGATGAACTGGAAAACTTGACTCTAAATAATTAATAAATTATTAATCCTTATCAATAATTAAAGGAAACATTTTAAATGCAGAATACCTCGAAATTACCCCCAACCTTTTATAAAGGAAAACCGTTTTGAGAAAAACAGGACAGCACCAAAAAAACGGCGGAAATAAACAAAGACGGAATCCCAATAACCGTCAGGAAAATTCTTCCCCCAGAAAATCAAATCAGAACTCCAATTCAGGTAATTCAGGTTCTGGAAATTCTAATTCCAGAAACACGGGTGCCCGAAACTCAGCTCCCAAGAAAAAGGCACTTCACCCTTGGGTGTCCTCCAGTCCAGCTTCCTCACAGGCGCTGACTTCACATATTTCGATGGTTAGCAAAAACCAGTCGGGGGGGAATGGGAATAACCGCAATAAACCGCAAGGGCAGAAAAGAAGAAATCCCTCACGTCAGCAAAGAGAAAATGGAAGTAATGGCGGTTCTAAACCAAGGAATCATTTTAACAGGTCAAAGCAGAATGAAGGTCGAAACTCATCCGCTCCAAATGTTTCTGCAGAGGCCACTCGGGCACCGTCAGGTTCTGAGAAAAAATTAGCGGGAAGCCTGGATGCTTTTAGTTTGTTTTGCGCTTACCATTTGGGAATCGGACCGAACAAAGAATATAAGCCGTCAAATATAAATGAAGTCGCAAGACGCTTTGGGCAAGATCAGGGAGTTGTTAAACAGGCCTTGAAAGAATGTAATATGGATTCGGCTTCTCTGCTTGATAAGGATTTCGATATGGCTCTGGCACAATTAGATATACAAGTTGCTCCGGAGGGTATCGATAAAATGGAACTTGCAAAATCCATTTACGAAGATTTTCTGGAAGCACCCAATGTAAAAAGGGATTGGAAAAAAATTATCGAGGAAGATCGAAAAGAAAACCGGAAGGTATTTGGCTGATTTAGGTCGCCTTGTTGCTACTATAAATTATTAAGGTGTAGAAGGATCGGGCCGAAGGCGCTTTGCTCTGTCATCTGTTAATACGCTTCCAGTGGGCACTCGTCGGAAGTTTAATCCTTTTTGGATAATCTGATCCTGAATTTTTTTAACTCTCCCATTCGAACATTTCAAGTCGTTCATCAAAATTGAAAAAGCGAATAACTCCCCCTCTTTTGACTCAAAAAAACCTGATAACGTACTGACAAAATTTAAGGTCCCTGTTTTCACTCTTGCTTTGCTGGAGCTTTCAACTTTTCTCATTCTGTTTTTCACATTTCCATCCACACCCATCACTCCCAGCGCCGTAACAAACTCGGGGTAAACGCTTAAGTCATTTTTTACGTTGCGCAAAATATCTACCAGAATAGCGGGTGAAAGTCGGTTTTGCCGAGATAGACCGGAACCATCATAAATTCTGTATTGCCCCGATTCATACCCCAGTTGTTTCATATACTCTTCAAAAACGCTTAGCCCTTTTTTGGTTGAACCTGGCGGACCAAAATGTTCAGCGCCAATGGTTTTTAGAATTTGTTCAGCGACAAAATTATTGCTGAATTTATTCAGACCACGGAGGGCAAGTGCTAGGGGTTCGCCTTCGTGCGCGTGTAGTTCCGTTGCGTTTTCGGGAACAATCCCTTCCTGCAACTTTCCGTCGAATTTTATCCCCGAAAGCTCAATGTATGATTTGAAGACGTTCAGTGTATATTGAGTGGGATTTGTAATATTCAAAAAATATTGTGCTCGCGGTTGCCCCAGGTTGATTCCCCCTGATACAGTAATAAGGTCATAATCTAGCTTGTCCACACGGTTGACGATCAATCGATTGCGTCTTCCCGGTTTCAAGGTCCGGGCATTGTTTTCGAGTTTGATGTACCCGTTTTCGGGCTCGATAACAATTTCTGGCCGATCACCGATCTTTTGGCCCGGGCTCACATAAACCTTCACCGTATTAAAATTAAACGATAAAGCCCCTAAAGGTGCTTCATACGCTTGCGCTCCCGGATTTTTAATCCAGGTCTTGACCCGTTTCTTTTTGTCGAAGAAAGAATCATCGCCAATTATATTTCCTTCAATTATTTTTAATGGGAGATTCCTTAATTCATTTACCAAAAGCCATAGCTGTTCGGTAACAAGTTTGGGGTCACCAGAACCTTTAATGTACAGGTTGCCTTTGAGAACTTTGTTCTCCAGAATGCCATCAGTATAAATTTGAGTTGGATATCGATAATTTGAGCCGAGATTTTTTAACGCAACTGCCGTGGTGATAACTTTGGCGTTGGAGGCGGGAATAAACAATTTGTCGCTACGAATTTCATACAATGTTTCTCCACGGTCCAAAGAATAGATTTTAACTCCGTAATTATTTTTTCGAAGGCAGGAATTCGAAAGTATTTTTTTGACGGACTTTCGAAACGAATTTACGCCTTCTTCATCAACCAGGGCAAACGAAAAAGTTGGAAGAAAGATGAAGAATACAGCGGTATATAAAACAACTGAATGGGTAATGGAAAGTTTTCTAGTCATCGGTGAAAATTTTACTCTGGAAAAATAAATTTTACAATTGACAATTGGCTCTGGATTAGGGAATCTATGTTTTAGTCCGACTTCCCTTATTATTGAAAGAACCCCGCAATGATTAAATTTACTCATATTAAGTACGGTGTGCTGGTAGCAATAATTGCAATTCTTTACGGTGGCATGATGGGCCTGTCTTTTGGCTGCTGTGAAGAGAGCATCAAAAAAACTTTGAATGGCAATGCACAAGAAGCAATGACGGCTATATATAATGGGGATCAAGCCAAGGCAGACAAAATAGTAAAAAAGTCATGGGTTTATATGAAGCGCGCGCATTTGCATTCGCAGACTATGGGCGTAATTAGTATTGCGTTTTCATTTCTTGTCGCCTGGTTGGCTTATCCGGCAAAAGCGCAACTAGCTATATCCCTGTTCAGTGGAATGGGTGCGCTGGGGTA
This sequence comes from uncultured Nitrospina sp., assembly GCA_964510965.1. Classification (GTDB taxonomy): domain Bacteria; phylum Nitrospinota; class Nitrospinia; order Nitrospinales; family VA-1; genus UBA8687. The sequence goes on from CAZECX010000090.1 coordinate 12,363, forward strand.
TGGATTGTTCTGGATGCTTTCTGGTTATTTGGCTCCAGGAATGGGATCAACCGGAGCTGCCAAAGAATCGGTCGGATTGATTGCCCAGGCATCGGGAGGTGCTTTTTTTGTCTCTGGATTATTGTTGTTCAGCATTCTGATTTATAGAATGTTTGTGATCAAAAATTTAACTGAAGAAAGTTAAGCATTTATGAATTACGATCTTGTAGGAATTGGCAACGCTTTGGTTGATATTGAGGTTCAAGTTGACGATGATTTTATTAAAAAAGCCTCGGTGACCAAGGGTGGAATGACTTTATCTTCGATTGAAGACCAAAATAAAATTCTGGATTCTCTGGAATCCAAGGCGAAAAAATTGTCTTCTGGAGGTTCTGCTGCAAATACCGTGCACGGTGCTAGTGTGCTCGGAGCAAAATCATATTACCTGGGTCGCGTAGCCAATGATGCCAACGGAAAACATTATACGGAGGATATGAAAAACTGTGGGGTGGGATTCAGTGGCCCGGGTGCTGACGAGCATGGAACGGGCACCTGTGTCATTCTTATCACACCTGATACAGAAAGAACCATGCTAACAAATCTTGGTGTTTCTTCTTCTCTTCATCCAGATAATGTGGATGAAACAATTGTCAAAAATTCGCGCGGAGTTTATGTGGAAGGATATTTGTGGACAGGAGATGAAACCCGGGAAGCAGGTTTGCATATGGCGAAACTTGCAAAGAAAGAGGGGATACCGGTCTCTTTTACGTTAAGCGATGCATTCGTTGTCAATTCGTTTAAAGAAAGCCTTGTTGATTTCATCCAATGGAATGTGGATATTCTTTTTTGCAATGAAGTGGAAGCGCAAGCAATGACAGGAGAAAGTGATTCTTTAGCTGCTTTTAAAAAACTTCAGGCGATGGTCGATACCGTGTTTCTAACCTTGGGTTCTAAAGGTTCTCTTGTCGGCAAAAGCGGTCAGGAACCTGTGCAGGTAAAAACCTTTCCAGTAAAAGCGGTTGATACCACAGGGGCCGGTGATCTGTTTGCGGCAGGTTCTCTTTTTGGGGTATTGCAAAATCATACCCTGGAAGAGTCCGCGATCATTGGCTCTTATTGTGCCGCACAGGTTGTGTCTCATATGGGTGGGCGACTTCCAGTTCACTCTCATACGGAAGCTGCAAAAATTCTCTCGGAATATAAAAAACTCTATTCCAATGGAGGGGCGTAATGAAAAAAATTCCATTTTTACTCATGGCGGTTTTACTGTTTCCAGTATGGTTGGGTTGCGCTTCGGTGGGTAAAGAATTTAACAGCGAAAAAGTCAAAGATATTAAAAATGATGTTACAACCCAATTGGATATCATCGATTGGTTCGGCGTGCCTTTCAAAGAAGGAAACGAAAACGGGTACACCATGTGGACTTACCAGATTGATAAATGGAAGGTCGTGGGTGAAGTAGAGTCAAAAGGGCTGGTCATTCTTTTCGACGACAAAAATATAGTCAAAGCCTACCGCTACGAATCCAACTACTAGCGGCGAGCCGCCGCTGGCATTAGGTCAATTCCTGTAAAGCTGAAATCAATTGTTGGGCTTTTTATTTTAGGTTCCTTCCTGTTTTTCTGTAATTAATTTAGCAAATATGCGAAAAATTTCTCTCATTATCTACGATTTCGATGGAACATTGGTAGACACTCTTTTTGATATTGCCGACTCAGTCAATCTCACTTTAGCTGATTTGAGTCTTCCTCAGTTACCTCGGGAGACGATTCGTAAATATGTTGGGAAAGGTGTGG
>CAZECX010000091.1:0-13894 GCA_964510965.1 uncultured Nitrospina sp.
ACTGTTTTTTCTTCACTCATGGGTCACTATTCTCGGGTTAATCGGGGTTATCAATCTACGGGCGGTGTCCTGAAAAACATTATCGCGTTTCCAGTTTTCATCATCCGTATCCAGGTGATCGAGGTTGAAATGCAAACCACGACTTTCGTTCCGCGTCAACGCGCCTTGAATAATCAACTGCGCGGTGATCGCAATATTTCTAAGCTCTAAAGTGTCTTTGGTAATTTTAAAGTTCCAGTAATATTCCTGAATTTCTTCAAGAAGGAGTTGAATGCGACGCTCTGCTCGCTTTAGACGTTTGTCTGAACGAACAATGCCAACATAATTCCACATCAACCGGCGTATCTCGTCCCAGTTATGCGAGACCACAACCGATTCATCACTGTCAACGGCATTTCCAGGATCCCATGCAGGAATTCGCTCCAGCTGACTTTGTAAGTGTTTAGAATCTTTAAACAGGTTAACCGCTTTATCGACCGCTCGATGCGAAAGCACCAGACCTTCCAATAATGAATTGGAAGCCAGCCGGTTGGCACCATGCAAACCCGAGAAACAAACTTCTCCACTAGCGAACAAGCGTTTGATGTTGGTTTGTCCATTTGCGTCTACTACAAGGCCACCGCACATATAGTGGGCTGCCGGCACAACAGGAACGAGTTCTTTTGACATATCAAAACCAAACTCAAGACAGGTTTGATAAATATTCGGGAATCGTTCACGAATGCGGTAACCCTCCAGATGCGTGACATCCAAATAAACGCAATCGTCACCGCTCTTTTTCATTTCATGGTCAATCGCGCGGGCAACCACATCGCGTGGCGCAAGACAACCCATTTCATGATACTTCTCCATGAACGTATCACCATTTTCCAAACGCAAAATTCCACCTTCACCGCGCACCGTTTCAGAAATCAAAAACGATTTTGCTTTGGGATGAAAAAGACAAGTGGGATGGAACTGAAAAAATTCCATATTGGCAATTTTGGCACCCGCACGATAAGCAACAGAAATACCATCTCCCGTAGCGGTGTCTGGATTCGACGTATAAAGATAAACCTTACCGGCGCCCCCTGAGGCAAGCAATATCACATCGCCAACCATCGTCTGTACTTGACTCGTCTTGTGGTTCAGTACATAGAGTCCAAGTGCCTCATCATCAGAACTACCCGGTTGGATTTTGTCATCGAGTCTGGCCTTGGTGATCAGGTCGATGGCCATATGGTGCTCAAAAATTTCTATATTTTTTTCAGCGTGGACCGCTTCTATGAGAGTTTTTTCAATTTCCCAACCTGTGAGATCATGAGCATGAAGGATACGGCGTTTGGAATGACCGCCCTCTTTTCCTAAATCGAATCCTTTTCCACGCAAATCAAATTGTGCACCCAGGTCAATCAACTCACGAATTCTTGCGGGACCTTCCCGACAGGCAATACGCACAAAATCTTCGTGGCAAAGTCCGCGTCCGGTTTCCATGGTGTCTTGAACGTGGAGCTCGAAAGAATCATCCTCCGCCATCACCGAAGCGATTCCGCCCTGGGCGTATTTAGTGGCAGACTCCTCCAAGGCATCTTTGGTGATGATGCCGACCGACCCGAACTTGCAAACCTTGAGAGCAAAGGTCAATCCGGCAACGCCAGAGCCAATAACAATGAAATCCTTTTCAATAGCCATGGCCCGATTATATAGAATTACCCCTTTAAAATCAACCTATTAGCATAGGGCGCCCCTGGATTGTTTTTTAGGATAATCTATGCTTTTGAGCAAATTTTTGGACATATTTCCCGCTTTTAGCCCCAATTTAGCTCAAAAGTGTCACTACAAGGAAGACCGTGATAGGTTATAGGGAATAATTTAACGAACCCCTCTTTTTTAAAGAGGGGCTGGGGTGATTTACATCTTTCTATGTTTTTTAAAAAACAGAAGGAAAATCCCCCTAACCCCCTTTGAAAATGGGGGGATAAAAACTCTAGCCCAAAATTATGACCGACCCAAAGCCAAAACCCCCGAACAAAGAAGAAGTTCTAGCCAAACTCGAAGCCGGTGAGTCGTTTTCGGATGTTGAAATAGGCGATGTAAATTTCACTAAACACAAGTTCAAAACAGAAGCCAATTTTTATGATGCAATCTTTATTGGGGAAGCAAATTTTAGAAGAGCTCAATTTTTAAATGGAGCCGATTTTTCGTTTGTTAATTTCTTAGGCGAAAAAGGAGTTAGCTTTAGCCTTGCAGTTTTTAGTGGAAAAACGACAGCGGATTTTTCTGAAGCCCAGTTTCTATGCAATGGTAAAGTTAATTTCCGCTCAACAAAATTTAACTGCGAACACGGAACTTATTTTACTGAAACAAAATTTTCTGGAAAAGGTGGAGCCTATTTTGATGAAGCAATATTTTCTGGCGAAGGAAATGTGAATTTCAGAGGAGCAGATTTTTCTTGTGAAGACGAGATTAACTTTCGTCTAACAACATTCTCTGGCAAAGAAAAAACTAATTTTAGTCGAACACAATTTTCTAGCAGTACAGGAGTCAACTTTGATAGAACAATTTTTTCTAGCGAAGGAGGAACAGACTTCAATAGAGCCAAATTCATGGGGAATGGTAAATATAGATTTTAAAAGACTTCCTTCAAAGAAGCTTCACCAGTTTTTTTTGACAGAGTTGAAATCGAATTCCCGCAAAATTTAGGGTTTATCGATGTCTTCAAATTGAACAGTTTTCTATTCCTTTACACAGACTTGGAGAAAATTCGTTTCAAGAATGCGCATTTCCGCCATACCCAAAACCGTTTATTCAATCGAGAATATCTTGCAGATGAAGTCAGAAATGAAATTATTTTAAACGAAAAAGATTTATTGACATATGACAGCGATTATATTCATCAGGTAGAGATTCTCTACCGCCAACTTAAGGTAAACTTTGAAGAACAGCGTGACTATGCACGTGCTGGGGAATTTCATTATGGAGAGATGGAAATGCAGCGCAAATGGAAAATGCTTGGATTTGAAGGAACACGTATTTCACGTTTTCTCCCCTTTTAAAAATATTTCAATCTCACTCAATTTTACAAAATAGTTTCTGGATACGGTGAAAAATGGCAACAAGCATTGGCAAGTTTTGCAGCGATTCTGATTCTATGTACTGGTTTGAATCTTTTCTGGGTAGAACAAAAGTATACCGCCCCAGAACCAGAGCGGATAGAAAAATGGGAAAAGGATTCCCTGCACAGACTGGGTGGGACAGCTTTATTTACTTTTAAAGTCTTAACCCTGCAAAGATGGGACAGGGAATTTCAGTTAAAAGGACCATCCTATTTCCCCAGGTTTTTGGTTTCCATTCAACATTTGGTTGGCCCGGGTATCATCGCCTTGATGCTGCTTGCCATCCGCCGCAAGTTTAGGAGATAGCCCATCCTTCGACAAGCTCAGGATGACGGGGTTACCAGTTCGGGATGACAGGCAACAAGACCAGAATGCCAATTGAAATGAAGACCCTCCTTTTACCGTCACCCTGAGTTCATCGAAGGGTGACATTATTCCTTCTTTTTCTTCGAGAGTTTTTGTAGCCTTGAGAAATCCCCTGAAATTAACGCCTCTTTTTTCTTTCGAGACCAGCCTTTAATCTGTTTCTCCCGCTCAATAGCATCCAAGGGCTTACTAAAACTCTCCGTGAAAACTAACTTAACCGGCCTGCGCGAATGAGTATAACTTCCTTTGAGAAACCCCTGCTGGTGCTCGTAAAACCTTTTTTCTACATTACTCGTGATTCCGGTGTAATAACTCTTGTCCCTGCAATGGAGTATATATATAAAATATTTTTTCATAATGTATTAAAAGTACCATCCTTCGACAAGCTCAGGATGACAGGCAAAAAGCTCAGGATGACGCTTTAAGGAAGGTTTAAATGTTGCCAGGCTCAATAATTCCTTCTTTATATTGCTCCCCAAATTCAGGAAACAGGTCGGGATGGGTGCAGTAAGCGAGAATTTCCAGGGAATCAAGAATACGCGGGCCAGGACGATTGAAATAGGAGTTTCCATCGACTAGATAAATTCGCGGGGGATTTTTCCAATCTGGTAATTGCTGCCTTAGCAGCTCCAACTCTTTCAAGGTCTGTTCCAGTTTATATCCACAAGGTTTTACTACCACAACATCGGGTTCGATTTCAGTCAGGTCATCCTTCTTAACCACGGGTGCCGGTTGTCCGCTTTTAGCAAAACATACTTCACCGCCAACGATATTGATCATTTCAGGCAACCACATGCCACCGATATAAATAGGATCAATCCATTCAATGGTCAGCACCTTGGGTGCAATCCCTTTCTCCATCCGGGTTTGGACTGCTTTAATTCTTGATTCTACTTCTTCACGAAACTCACGCCCTTTTTCACTGACTGACAATTGGTCGGCTACGTTTTGCACATCGTCCCAAATATCACCGAGCAATTTTGGCTTGAGAGAAATGATTCGCGCATCGGTAGCCAGAACTTCCTGGCACGCCTGTTCGACCTGCTCAAAGGATACTGCGCAGACATCGCATAAATCCTGAGTAATAATGAAATCAGGCTGGAGAGATTTCAAAAGTTCCACATCGAGATCGTAAACAGAGACAACCCTCTTCATCAATTCCATTACAGACTGATGAATATTAGTACTCGACAAATTGGTATTGATGCTGCTGGAGGTTAGTTTCGGAAGCGAGGTCATCGATTCAGGAAAATCGCATTCGTGGGAAACACCCACCAGATTTTTTTCTAATCCCAATCGCGAAATAATTTCTGTTGCCGAAGGCAACAGGGTAACTATTCTCATTGCTTTGCTCTTTCCGGCTTAAAAAACATAAATAATATTAGGACCAATGCACAAACACTAATATAGATTCCCATTTTTAATCCCACAGGCACATAAGAAAATTCAATGCTATGGGTTCCCGCTCCCAACTTCACCGCACGATAAAGAGAGTTGGCACGAAATATCGGTTGCGGAACATCATCCACCGTCACTTTCCAACCTGGGAAAAACGTATCGAGAAGAACTAAAAAACCTTCGCCATTTTGACTGGTTCTTATATTTACTTTATTTGGAGAATATTTCAACTCTTCCACCTGCCCGTAAAAAATTTCGGTTTTATTTACTGGCACAGATTCCAACAGCAACACTTGCTTGAGGGGATTGAACCTAGAATCATAATAAAATTTGAGTAGTTGCTTTTCCGGCATCGTTATCGAATCACCCACCAGAAATGCACGCGGCAAAGCATCTTCAAAAACTTCCACCTTATTGGCTTCCCTTTGATTTTGGTTTGAAAGGTCTGGTTCCTCTGTCACCCAATACTTAACATTACTGCGTTTTAAAATTAGCTTTTTCAATGGAACTTCAGAAGTAACAAACCATTTATGCCAGCGGTAGGTGTTTTTCAAAGGCATGGTTGCATCTCCATCCACATAGGCCAGGTCATAAATAGTTCCGGTGTTTGGGGAAAGTTTTTCTCGCGTTGTTAAATGAAACGCCAACATATTGTAAAAAGTTTTCCTGGGCTGAGCTGTTGGCTGCCTTTTTTGACCTGGATCAGACGGGCGGCCCAATAGTGGCCCACTATAAATTCGGTAAGAGTCCGCTGTCCCTCCCAAACGTTGTGCCAGGGCTGGAGGCTCTGTATAAAATTCTTTATCAATCATAGGAACCACCATGGAATTTTTACCCATCAGGTCCATTACCATTAAAAGTAGCAGAATATATAAAAATTTCGTTTGGTTAACTTTTTTAAGATGCAAAGCAAAAATGGCGAAAGCAAGTAGCAGTAAAATCATAAGAGTTTCCAACCCATTCCGATTTGAATGAATTCCAAAAACTGCAACCAGGCCCATTGCAGTAATGGACAGGGCAAAGAAGCTCTTTTTCATTTCCTTCCGGTCATTATGAATTCCATACACCAGGCGATCCAATGACAGACCCAACAAAAATACCAATGCAAAGGCACAAAGAAAAAAGAATTTTTGTGGAAAACGAAACAGGTTAAATATAGGCACCCATTCGTGGAACAATGAATAGAGAGGATTGAACTTGCCCAGAGCAAAAAATATTCCCAGTCCAAATACCATTAACCAAAAGCGAATCGCTTTATCCTTTCTATAGGCCAATAAGCAACCCAACAAAACAAACACTGGCAAAACACCCATATAAAAACTATGGATAAAATAATCCATTCTTCCACCATCTGTTTCCATAAACCGAGTGAGGCTAGCAGGAAGGAAAAGATCTAACAATGTGCTTGGGTTCAACGACCATTGAGTGCTCGTCGCAAAATCGAGACCACTGCCACGAGGTGTTTCCTGCATTAAAAAATAAGTGGGTATCCACTGCAAAGCAGTGATGGCAAGTGCCATGAATACCAGAGAAAAAACGGCCAGACTTTTTCGAATGAACCCGTTATCGTTCTCAAGGTATAAAGAATGAGCATAAATCAAAAGGACAGAAAAAATTGCGTTTTCTGGGCCTCCCCCTAAAACCTGAAAGGACAAAAAAATCACAGTTCCGCAAAAATATTTCAGACTGCCTTTCGACAAATATTTTTGCCACATCATTAAAATCAAAGGAAACCAAACAGCCGATTGAAATTGATTGTATACCGAGGAAAGCGACAAGAAATACCCGCCCAGCAAACTGGTTATCGATGCACAGAGAGATGCCTGTACAGATTTTCCCCAATATCGGCAAATTCCATAGACCGAAAACGTTAAGATTAAATGGTGAATCAAGAAATATGCGTGAAAGGCAAAAATGAAATCCTTAATCAAAAATAAAACTGACGGAGGATAAAAAACTCCCGGATGCATCAGAGGCAATAAAGGTATTCCCTGACGAAGATTGGGATACCAGAAAGGCCATTCCCCCAGCGCCCACACCCGAGAAAGATACCATTTCATGGGATAGGCAAAATGCTGGATATCCCGAAAAAAGAAAGCTTTACCTTCAAAAAGTATAGGAAAAAAATAAAGGGTAAAAATGGATATAAGAAAAATATAAGGAAATAATTTTTTCAGAAATGAAAATTGGGGCGAGTGGACGTCCCTCATTTCAGAAAGATCCTATATAGAAAAAATTCAAAAAATGCAGGATGGAATCTAATTTCATGGATTTGTTCTTTTCGGTTTAAAAAACAAAAATAAAATAAGGATCAATGCACAAGCACTAATATATATTCCCGTTTTCAATCCCACAGGAAAATAGGAAAATTCAAGGCTATGATCTCCGGCACCCAACTTCACGGCACGATAAATAGCATTGGCACGGTAAATGGGTTGTCGGATGCCATCGACCGTCACTTTCCACCCTGGATAAAACGTATCCAACAGAACTAAAAACCCGTCACCATTCTGACGGGTTTTTAAAATTACTTTATTTGGAGAGTATTGTAACTCTTCCACCTGCCCAGAAAAGTTTTCCGTTTTTTTCAACGGCACCGATTCTCTCAACAAAACCCGTTTGAGAGGATCGAAATTTGAATCGAAATAAATTTCGAGCAACTTTTTTTCTGACACATATTGCGATTCATCTACCAGAAAAGCACGCGGTAAAGCATTTTCAAATACGGTTACTTTTTTAACTCCACTCAAGTTTTGCATCGTTGGAACCTGATCGTAGTCTTTTGTCACCCAATATTTTACATTGCTGCGTTGTAAAATTATCTTCTTCCTTGGAATATCAGACTTACCGAACCAATGTTTCCAGCGATGAGCTGTTTTCATATTCCTGGTAACAAGCCCATCTGGATAAGCCAAATCTTGAATCGTTCCGAAATTTTTTACAATTTGATCTCGATTTCTTAAATGCAAATTCAACAAATTGTCAAAAAGTTTCTTTCGTCGAGTAGAATCTTTTTGGGCCTCGATTTGGGAAGAATCAGAAATTGTCTTTGAATTGCCATCCAACAGCTTACCACTATAAATTCGGTAGGAGTTGGCTGTCCCCCCCAGGCGTTTCGCCAAGGGAGGTGATTCGGAAAAATATTTTTTATCTATCATGGGAATCAACATGGAGTTTTTACCCATCAGGTCCACTATCATTAAAAGTAGAAGGAAACAAAAAAATTTTGTTTGGCTAATTCTTTTTAAGTGCAAAGCACAAATAGTTAGAGTTAACAGGAGCAAAACCATAAGCGTTTCCAACCCACTCCGATTTGAATGCGCTCCCAATATTGCTGCGACCCCAGCAGATGTAACGAATAGAGCAAGTAAAATTTTTCTTATTTCATTTTTATTGTTTTTAAACCTATCCACCAATCGATCTAAAGAAAAACCCAATAAAAAAACTAAAGCAAAAGCACAAATAAAAAAGAATTTTTGCGGATAGCGGAAAAGATTAAATATGGGAACCCATTCATGGAAAAGTGAATAGAGCGGATTGAATTTTCCCAAAACAAAAAACACGCCCCAGCCAAAAACAATCCCCCAAAAACGAATCTGCTTATTCTTTCTATTGACCAGCAAGGAATAGAATAAAATAAATATAGGCACAATGCCCATATAAAAACTTTGAAGAAAATATTCCATTCTCCAAAATTCCGTTTCCATTATTCCTACATCCGTTTCTAAAAATCGCGTCAGATTAGGAGGAAGGAAAAGCTCTAGTAATGTTTCAAAACTCAATGACCAACGTGTGCTTGCCTCAAGATCAAGACCACTACCGCTATATAATTCCTGTTTAAAATAATAAGTGGGTATCCACTGAATGGCTGAGAGGGCCATTGCCGCAAATACCAGAAAAAAAACACCCAAAGTTTTTCGTTTGAAATCGTTTTCTTCATCCAGGTATAACGAATGGGCATAGACCAGAGAAACTGAAAATATGGCGTGTTCTGGGCCTCCCCCTAAGACCTGGAAAGATAAAAAGATGACAGCACCACAAAAATATTTCAGACTGCCCTTATCCGAATATTTCTGCCACATCATTAAAATCAAAGGAAACCAAACGGCTGAATGAAAATGGTTGTAGACGGAGGCCAATGACAGGAAATATCCACCCAACAAACTGGTCAGCGAAGCACAAATAGATGCCTGGATCGAATTCCCCCAATAACGACAAAGGGCATAGACAGAAAACATCAATATTAAATGATGAAACAAAAAATAAGCGTGGAAAGCAAAAAGGAAATCTTTAATTAAAAATAAAACTGAAGGTGGATAAAATACTCCTGGGTGCATTTGAGACATAAAAGGCATTCCCTGAAGCAGGTTGGGATACCAAAAAGGCCATTCCCCCAGTGCCCACACCCGGGCAAGGTACCATTTCATTGGGTAAGCAAAATGCGTAATGTCTCGAAAAAAGAATATTTTCCCTTCAAAAATAATTGGGAAAAAATAAAGGGTGAAAATGGAGAGGAGAAAAATGATTGGCAAAGAATTTTTCAGAATTTGATATCGAGACACAGAGATACTCTTCAATTTAAAGGAACCTTGAGTACAAAAAACATATCCAAAGCGACGAGCAGTCGGATTTCATTGGTCAGTTTTTGCCGGTTTAAAAAACACAAATAAAATTGGGATCAAGGTACAAATACTAATATAGATCCCCAATTCTAAACCCACAGGAACATAAGAAAATTCGATACTATGGTTTCCCGATCCCAACTTTACAGCACGATAAAATGAATTGGCACGATAAATTGGCTGTGGAGCACCATCTACAACCACTTTCCATCCTTGGAAAAAGGTATCTAGCAAAACAAGAAACCCTTCTCCATTTTGATTCGTTTTAATATTTACTCTATTCGGAGAATATCGTAACTCTTCCACTTGTCCGGAAAAGTTCTCGGTATTTTTCAAGGGAATCGATTCTGCCAAAAGAACCTGTTTGAGCGGATCAAACTTTGAATCGTAATATACATCGAGCAGTTGGTCTTCAGGCACGTTTCGCGATTCACCGACCAGGAAGGCGCGTGGCAAAGCATCTTCAAACACCTTCACCTTTTTAATCCCTCTTTTATTCAGATCGGAAGGAACTTGCTCATAATCTTCTGTCACCCAATACTTCACATTGCTACGTTTCAAAATTAATTTTTTCTTTTCGACCTTAGAAAAAATAAACGATTCATACCAGCGGTAACTGGCTTTCATCTTCATTGTAGCGCTCCCATCAACATAGGCCAGATCATAAATGGCTCCGAAATTCGGGTAAATCTGATCTTTCGATGCCAATTGAATGGCCAGGATATTATTAGAGGGATTCTGCAGTCCAACAGAAGTTTTATGCGATTGGTTTTGGGTGAGACCCGTTATTTTTGATTCTCTGTCCAGCAGCATACCACTATAAATACGGAATGAATTAGCTGTACCCTTCAAACGCTGAGAAAGGACAGGAGGTTCGGTATAAAAGGCTTTATCTATCATGGGCACTACCATGGAATTTTTACCCATCAGGTCCATTACCATTAAAAGCAACAAAAAATAGATAAATCTAATCTGGCTAATCTTTTTATAGTGCAAAGCAAAAATGGCAAGAGTCAATAGCAGCAAAACCATCAGGGTTTCCAACCCGTTACGGTTGGGATGGATTCCAAATATTGCCACTACTCCCACCGACGTAACGACCAGCGCAAACAAGAATTTTTTAAATTCTTTCTTGTTACTATTAAACCCATCCACCAAGCGGTCAAATGAAAGACCCAGCAAAAATACCAACGCAAAAGCACAGAGGAAAAAGAATTTCTGTGGATAGCGGAACATATCAAATATAGGAACCCATTTATGGAACAGGGTGTAAAGGGGATTAAATTTTCCTAAAGCAAAAAATACTCCCACTCCAAACACCAATAACCAAAAGCGAATCGCCTTACGTTCTTTATAAACCAGTAAGCAACCAAAAAATACAAACAGCGGCACAACACCCATATAGATGCTATGTATGAAATAATTCATACTTGTATCACCACTTTCCAGAAACCGCATATGGTTTGTTGGAAGAAACAGGTCAAAGAATGCGCCAGGAGGCATGGACCAATGAGTGCTTGTCGCATAATTAAGACCGCTACCCCGAGAAATCTCCTTTAAAAAAGAAAAAGTGGGTATCCATTGAATAGCAGAGAGGGCCAGAGCCATCAGCACAAGCGCTACAACAGCCAGACTTTTTCGAAGGAAGCCTTTGTCGTTACCCAGGTATAACGAATGAGCGTAAACCAATAGAACAGAAAAAATTGCGTTTTCTGGGCCTCCTCCCAAAACTTGGAATGATATAAAAATTACAGCACCGCAAAAATAATTCAGCCTGCCGTTCGCCGAAAATTTCTGCCACATCATCAAAATTAATGGAAACCAAACGGCTGATTGAAAATGGTTGTAAACCGAGGCGATGGACAAAAAGTATCCGCCTAGCAGACTGGTGATCGATGCACAAAGAGATGCCTGAATAGATTTCCCCCAATAACGACAAAGGGCATAGACAGAAACCATCAGGACAATATGATGGAATAAAAAATAAGCGTTGAACGCAAAAAGGAAGTCTTTTATTAAAAATAATACTGATGGAGGGTAAAAAATTCCCGGATGCATTAAAGGCATTAAGGGTGTCCCCTGAAGCAGATTGGGATACCAGAAAGGCCATTCCCCCATCGCCCATACCCGTGCAAGGTACAATTTCATTGGGAAGGCAAAACTTTTGATATCTCTAAAAAAGAAAGTTTTGCCTTCAAAAAGAACAGGGAAGAAATAAAGGATGAAAATTACAAGGAGAATAACTAAAGGTAAGAATTTATTTAGAACCGAGTATCTTGCATCTTTCATTTCAGCGGACATGAGATTGTACTTTTAGGAAAGCTTCTTGTTCGGCATCAACCTTTCAAGCTTTTATTATTTTCCATATCAAACCACATCGCAAAAAGTAAAAACTGCAACCCAGAAATGATCAGGAACGCTGAAAACAAAGCGCTGGTAGTGGAAACCGGCCCAGAAAATATACGGAATAAAAAAAGATACATCCCGGAAATGAACCCCGCAGGAAATGCAATCAATCCCAGCGTATAGAAAAACACCAAGGGATGAAAATCCCGGATGACATATTTATCAACCAGTCTACTGAAAAAGCAACGGAGCAGTAATCGTGAAATCGTGATAACCACACGGGATATGCGAATCTCTGAAACTTCTCCGATATTGTATACAGGACGTACTGGAACATCGCGCACGGTACAATCTGCAACGTTCAGCTTTACCAATAAATCATTGGGCATGCCATAACGGGGATACACATTATCCAAGTCAACGGCCAGCATGGCTTTTTTTGAAATAGCTGTATAACCACATTGCGTATCTGCAACATGCCAGTAACCGCTTGCAATTTTCGTCAAAAGAGAAAGAATGCTGTTGCCGATATATCGATGTCTGGGAATGATTTCCCAGGCCTTTCCTTCGAACAAACGGTTGCCCTTGGAATAGTCAACTCCCTCTTCTGCTACGGGAAGGATAAGGCTTTCCAAATTATTCGGGTCCATTTGCGCATCCCCTGCCATAACAACCGCAATATCGACCTGGTTTTCCAAACTGGCTTTGTATCCTGAACAGATAGCCGCACCCACTCCGCGATTTTCTTCATGGCGAATCAGTTGAATGCGCGTATCATTTTCCATCCTTTCGCGAACTTTTTCTGATGTTGAATCCGTACTATAGTCATCTATCACAAAGATATGGTCTACCCAATGAGGAAGGGTCTGCAAAACATTCTGAATCAGTTTCTCCTCATTATGTGCAGGAACAACAATGGAGATCACTTTATCCTTAAACATTTAACTTGCCGCCTCTAAAAACTGTTGGACGTTTCTAACCTGCTTGAGGTCTTTTAGCGATTTAATTTTTTCCTCCGCAGTCTTCAAAACTGAAACTGCCTTTTCTTTATTTCCAAACATCAGCAATGTATTAGTTTCTTCAAAATATGGGCGGAAAGCCTCCGGTTTCAACCTTGATGCTCGATGGAACGAATCGATGGCACCATGATAATCTTTTTCTCTCCTAAGCAACAATCCTTCTGCTAAGCTTGTTTCAAATTCATCCGGAAAGTATTTTCGCATTTTTTCCCAGTGTAGTCTTCCTTCATTTTTCTTACCATCAAGAATCAGGTTGTCCATCATTTGCAAATGCCAATCGGGTCCCCGCAGCCCAAGAAAATCATAGAGAACTTTCAAAACTTCTCTTTCTTCCCGATATCTCGCCGTTGCATGGAAATGATTGGCAAACGAGGGAAGGTAGAAAACTATTTTGTTAATCCATTTTGATTCATGCTGCAAGCCAGGTTTCTTTAGTTCTTCTTCAAGCCAGCTTTTGAATTCGTTAAAACCATCGAGAGAATTTGCGGGGGGCTTTTTATTATAAGAAGGAAACTTAAGTAAAAGATTTTTATGTGGCAATAGCTCCTCGGCAAGGGGAAATTCCTTAAACAATAGCCAGTTTTGCTCTATGAGCATAGTTCGGGCTTTAGCATTCCCCCTTAAAAATTCCATCATATAATTGAATGCCCGTTCTTTAGAACCAAAAGGGTACTTTGCCGGGTCTGGAAGTTCCAAATCGGGATATCGTTTCTGAGTTAAATAGGAGGAGGGATCATCTTCCAAAAAATCTGCAGCTTTAACCAAGGTTACATCGTCCCGCAGGCGCATCACATCGAGATAATAGGCCATATAAAACCAAGAAACTTCTGTTACGAGAACACTTTCATCATCCAGAGACAATATTTCTTTTTTCAAAAATGCTTCAGCAAAATAATTATTTGACCGGTCCACCCTAATGTAATTGGATATCATCAGCCAAAAGACACAGGCTATCGAAATAGCACTTACAACAAAACGAGTCGTTTTTTTTAATTGGATATATTTTTCAGGACCGGGGGTTTCATCAACGGCGCATAGTTTTTCAAAC
>CAZECX010000092.1:0-13741 GCA_964510965.1 uncultured Nitrospina sp.
TGTTGAATGAACCTGCAGAAAAACAATTGTATGAAGCATTCTTAAAAGTTCGTAATCCGGTTTTGGATAATATTAAGAATAAAGAGTTTTCCAGGGCTCTGGAGAAAATGGGTGAGATAAAACCTTCGGTGGATGATTTCTTTGATAACGTTATGGTGATGGTGGAAGACCCTTCCCTGCGTGGTAATAGACTTTGCCTGCTTCGCGATATATCCGGCCTGTTTTCAGGCCTTGCAGATTTTTCAAAAATTGTTTTGAAAAAAGTTTAAAATTTGGAGATGTTTTTAAAAATTGTCCTTCCAATTATTTATCCCTATTTTTAAAAGCGTTAACCGCTTAAATTTTTATGACCAATAAATTTGTATATGCTTTTGCCGGCAAGAAAACCGATGGCAAGGCCAATATGAGAAATCTCCTGGGAGGTAAGGGTGCCAACCTTGCTGAGATGGCATCGTTGGGCATAGATGTGCCGCCGGGCTTTACTATCTCCACTGAAGCTTGTGTTTATTATTTTAAAAATAAAAATAAATTACCGCCAAAATTATGGGATGAGGTTTTATTACAGTTAAAATCCCTCGAAAAATCCGTTGGAAAAAAATTTGGTGGTTCTGGCAATCCCCTTCTCGTTTCAGTTCGTTCAGGGGCACGGGTTTCAATGCCCGGAATGATGGATACGGTTCTGAACCTGGGCCTGAACGAAGACTCCATGCGCGGTCTTGAACAAAAAACACAAAACGAATGGTTTGCCCTCGACACCTATCGCCGATTCATAGCTATGTTTAGTAATGTAGTACTAAATATTGACGGTTCCCGATTCGAAGACATTCTGGAAAAAGAAAAACGAAAACGTGGAATCAAAGTCGACACGGAATTTTCGATTCAAGATTTAAAATCTATTATCAAAAAGTTTAAAGCCCTTGTTGTACGTGAAACAAAGGAAAATTTTCCTGACGATCCCATGAAACAGCTGCGAATGGCTGTTGAAGGAGTATTCAACTCCTGGAATACGGAGCGCGCTGTTATTTATAGAAAGATGAATGGCTTTTCGAACGATTGGGGGACGGCTGTTACGGTGCAGTCGATGGTTTTTGGGAATATGGGCAATACCTCCGCCACAGGCGTAGCGTTTACCCGGAACCCGGCTACTGGAGAAAGGAAATTCTTCGGCGAATATATGATCAATGCGCAAGGTGAAGATGTGGTTGCGGGAATTCGTACCCCGCAGTCGATTGACCAGCTTGAAATAGATATGCCAGATATTTATCAAGCACTGGTCAATGTCTATCGAAAGCTGGAAAAGCATTATAGAGATATGCAGGACATGGAGTTCACGATTGAAAAGGGGAAGTTGTATTTACTACAGACTCGATCTGGAAAACGGACTGCGGAATCGGCTATCAAGGTAGCCGTCGATATGGTGGATGAAGGTATGATAAACAAGAATGAAGCGTTGATGAGGGTACCTGCTGATCAACTCGGTCAAATTTTTCATCCCATGATAGATCCTAAAGTAAAAGTCAAACGCCTGGGTAAAGGATTGGGGGCATCACCGGGTGCGGCGACCGGAAAAATTGTTTTTACCTCGGCAGCTGCAGAAGAAATGGCAGAAAAAAAGGAAAAAGCTATTCTAGTAAGAATGGAAACTTCTCCCGAAGATATTAGAGGTATGAGTGTGGCCCAAGGCATTATCACTGCAAAAGGGGGAATGACTTCTCACGCTGCGGTGGTTGCCAGGGCTATGGGAAAACCCTGTGTGTCAGGGGTCGAAGGGTTGATTGTAAATAGCAGGAGAAAAACCTGTTCGTTGGGAGGTGTCAAGCTTAAAGAAATGGCTCCTCTCACACTGGACGGCACTACCGGGGAGGTAATTGAAGGCATTGTTCCTTTGATTCAATCAAAATTAACGGGTTCTTTTACCCGTATGGTGACCTGGGCGGGAGAAGCTCGTTCGTTGCAAATTCGAGCAAATGCAGACACTCCCAGTGATGCTTTGATGGCAAGAGAGTTCGGAGCGCAAGGGATAGGACTTTGTAGAACCGAGCATATGTTTTTCGATAAAGACCACATCTTTCTGGTTCGCAAAATGATCCTTGCTGATAATGATAAGATTAGGAACGAAGCTTTAAAAAAGCTACTTCCCATCCAACGCAAAGATTTCTTAGGGATTTTTAAGGCGATGGAAGGTCTTCCGGTAACGGTTCGTTTGCTCGATCCACCTCTTCATGAATTTTTACCTCATTCCACTCAAGAGATTAAAAGTTTAGCTCGGGAAATGAAAATGCCGAGTAGCGCCTTGAGCAAAAAGATCGAGAGTATGATTGAAGTAAATCCCATGCTGGGTCATCGAGGATGTCGACTTGGTATCACCTTTCCTGACATTTATAAAATGCAGGTTCGTGCAATTTTAGAGGCAGCGTGTGAGCTGGTAAAAAAAGGAATCAAAGTTCACCCTGAGATCATGGTTCCTCTGGTAGGGCATGTTAATGAGTTCAAAATTGTTCGTAAGTTCATATTGGAGGTGGCTTCGGAAGTTGTAAAGAAAGAAGAGGTCGATTTGGAATTTGAAATTGGCACCATGATAGAGCTTCCTCGCGCCGCCCTTACAGCAAATGAAATTGCTGCTGAAGCAGACTTCTTTTCATTTGGTACGAACGATCTCACGCAAACCGCGTTTGGGTTAAGCCGAGATGATTCTGCAAGTTTTCTCAGGCAATATGTCGATCAGGGATTGCTGAAGCACGATCCGTTTGTAAGCTTAGACCAAGAGGGTCTAGGGCAACTTATCCAGATAGCCGTTGAAAAAGGAAGAAAGGTCAAGCCTGGCATTCCTATGGGAGTGTGTGGAGAGCATGGGGGTGACCCTGCATCCATTGGATTTTTCAACCAATTGGGATTGGACTACGTGAGTTGCTCTCCCTACCGAGTGCCTACGGCCCTCCTTGCTGCAGCGCAGGCTGTATTAAAGGGAGACCATTGATCAATTTTTAAGGCGTCTCTAGATTTCCCTCTCAGAAAATATACCTGAACAAAAATCCGTGAAAAAGGTTGACATCATTTTTCTGGATAATCATAATAAAAAATTCTGCATGGCAACCTTAAATAATAAATAAATCCATAAGGATTTGGAGGAACACATGAATATTGCGCTCACCGGAATTACTGGAATGGTGGGGTCCCATTTTATAAAAAAACTTTTGGAAGATAATGCTGAAAGTTCTACTTACAACATCAAAGCTTTAATTCGTGAAGGCAGTGTTGTTGAGCACTTGAAAACTTTTGAAGATATTGATTACATCATAGGGGGTCTCGAAGACAAGGAGTCACTCGCCAAACTGGTTCAGGATGCTGAAGTCCTGGTGCATCTTGCCCATTTCCCCGGACCTGTTCAAACGGTGGAAGAGTTGGTAAAGGTCAATATCGACGGTACTTTTGATTTGCTCGAAGAAGCGCGAAAAGCCAAAGTAAAACAAGTTATCTTTATGAGCTCATGCACTGTTTTTGGAGAAGTACTTTCTACGGTGAATAAAGAAAACCCTATGGATGAGAGTCATCCCGTACGACCGGGTAGTTTATATGGATCAATCAAAAACTCGATTGAAGGATTTTGTTTCCAATTCCAGAAAAGCCGAGCGTTCGATATCACTATTTTGCGCCCAGTGACCGTTTATGGCGTGCGTCCACAACTTGATAAATCGGAATGGTTTCAGACGATTGACTATCTGGCCACGAATTACAATGTTGATTTGAAAGGAAGCACCAAATATGTTTCGGTTGATGCTGTGGTTCAAGGCATTCAATGTGTGTTGGGCAATGCTGAGGCAGCGGGGAAAATTTATCACCTGGTGGATGGGCATATTCATAATCTTTCGTTAGGGAAGATGATCGCCGATACCATTGATTCATTCGGTGAGTGTGAAGGGGTTATGGGTGACGAGGGGGTTCCAATGTCTAATCAGGCTGCCAAAGATATTGGCGTGGAATTCAGCGGTGAAGAATCAATCAAAGAATATATCAAGCTCATTCACAAGCTTCAGGGCGAGTATGGTGGCGAGCGAAACATCCAAAACTGGTAAGGGTTTGAATGTGTCTTCACTAACATCTCAGTCATTTATAGGGCGTCTGATCCAGGAAGATTATAAATTTTTCACAGGCGTGCCTTGCTCTCTGTTGTCTGGTTTGATTTATGAACTGGAAGACCAGAAAGAAGCCCGCTATATTCCCGCAGTTCGTGAAGATGCCGCCGTGGGATTGTGCACAGGTGCCTACCTTTCGGGAGCGATGCCAGTCCTACTCATGCAGAATTCCGGGTTGGGGTACAGTCTCAATGCCTTCACCTCGCTCAATTTAATTTATAATATTCCCATGCTGGTGATTATGAGTTGGCGCGGTAAAGATGGCAAAGATGCGCCCGAACATATCATTATGGGTGACATTGATAAACAACTTCTGCAAACGGCGGGGATGGAATATTCATTACTCAGTGAAGCCAATTGTGATGAAGTTCTCAAAAAGGCGAAAAAGAAAATTTGCGAAGAGAAATTACCCTACACATTGATCGTTGAAAAAGGGTTGTTTGATGAAAGGCACTGAAGCATTTCAGGAGTTACTTCCACTTATAAAAGATGATGAGCCAGTGATCCATGCAAACGGATTTATTTGCCGTGAATCGTTTGCCCTTAAAGACCGTGAAGCCAATTTTTATATGATAGGTTCGATGGGTTTGGCCTCATCCATTGGCTTGGGGGTTGCTATGTGCAAGCCAGAAAAAAAAGTAATCATCATTGATGGCGATGGAAATGTACTTATGGCATTAGGTACGTTGGCCATGATTGCCGCGGAAGCACCTGAAAACCTGATTCATGTTGTTATTGATAATGAAGTTTATGAGTCAACGGGAAGCCAAAGATCTCTCTCGGGCAAAGTGAAGTTAGAGGAAATTGCAAGAAGTTCAGGTTATAAGAATGCTTTGAAAATAGAAAAGAAGGAAGAAATAAAAGCAGCTTTTGTAAAACTGAAAGAATCGCCCGGGCCAAATTTTCTACTTATCAAGGTGGCCCCTTGTTTTGACCCGTCTACAGGCCGGGTGACCCATACCCCTGAAGAAATCACCGAACGGTTTATGCGAGCTGTTGGCTAGCCACTGCAGAAATAAAAAAACCGTTGCCCTTATAAAGAGCAACGGTTTGAATTAAATTGATCCATCTCTTCCAGCCGTAGGCTGGTTAAGCCAAGACGTCTACTTGACCGCCTGAATCGGATTCTGTAGCAGAACCTTGAGCGTTTGCTGAACCGGAATTGTCCTGGGTCACAACGCTTCCCTCTTCCCCGCCTAAATCACTAGGTGCTTGCGCAGGAGGAACGGTACTGGTCTGGGCTTCCTGAGATACCTGCCCTTGTGTTTCATTTGATGAAGTTTGTGTTGTGTCTGTCGTTTCAGAACTGGTTTCTGCAGTAGCTCTTGGTGCGGTAGATAAACTCCCTATGCTGGAAACGTCCATGGTTTTGTGCCCCTTTTTATATTTTCAAAAAATTTTATTAAAAAAAATCCTAAATATTGTCTAGCTCGTTTCGTATTGCGTCTCTTAATTCAAGTTGTTCCTCTGAAGGAACAGACTTGACGACTTCTTGCGTTTGTGGGTCAATGACCTTAAGTACCACATCGTTGTTTTCTGTAACCGAAAACTTTCTTTGCTCACTGCCTGCAGATGCTGCCTTGTCCAGTTGCGCTAAATCCTGCCCTTCTTTTGACAAGCTGACGGTGTCCCCTGTAGGAGCAGGTGAAGAAGCAGCAGCGGAACGCGGACTGGATGCAGTGGTTTTCGGTTTTGGTGCTGTCGGATTTCCCACATTATTGACCGCCTGGGTATCCATTTTTTTACCTCTAATTTGTTGATTTTAAATCATTAATTTAAAAGAGTTCCTGGCCTCATTCATTTTTTAGCCATTCCTCGCATTCTTCTTAACGGTGACTTTAGGGGAAACTTTAGTTCTTTTTATTTTTTTTAAAAAATTAAATAGGATGGGGCTGTGGCGACGGGAAAAACCCTGCGATAAGGTTTGAATTGAGCCTGTCAAGGAGTTATGATATCTCCTCAAAAATATTGAATTTATTGTAATTTAAGGGGTTTTTGCCATATTTTAAATGGCTGAACGGGTTCGGGGAAAAAATAAATATAGATGAGAGAATTTCGAAAAATTTTGAAATATGCCAGGCCTTATACTAAAAGTCTGGTGTTTGCGTTTATTTGTTTAACTTTGACTTCTTTGGTCAATCTGGTTCTGCCATTGATCGTTCGAAATATGATCAATGCCGTGGTAATCCTAAAAGATAGTCAGATTCTTGATGGCCTTGCGTGGGATTTAATTTTCATCATATTCCTGCAAGCGGTCTTTTCAGTAACCCATAATTATATTTTTGGGTTTGTCGGACATAGAATGACGACTGATTTTCGCATTGAATTCTTTTCCCACATCCAATCATTATCTCTGCGATTTTTTCAGGATCGCCGGGTAGGGGAAATTCTCTCGCGAATGAATAATGACATATCTGTAATCCAAAATGCCTTGGTTACCATTCCAGTTGCTTTATTACGGCAAAGCATCACGCTCATTGGTGCCATGGCAATTATTTTATATTTGAACTGGAAACTAACCGGGCTCATATTACTGATCCTGCCTCCATTAATGATTTTTGCCAGGGTTTTTGGAAAACGATTGAGGCTTTTTGCTGAAAAATTACAAGACCAGATTGCTCGAGCAGTTGTTGTATTGGAAGAAGTCGCCTCATCAATAAAAATTGTTAAATCGTTTACCCGCGAACCCTATGAACGCGAGAGGTTCAAGAAAGAAATTGAAACCGCTTTTGAAAGGGCGGTAGACAAACTGAAGATTTCCTCTTTCTTTGGTCCTTTCATTCTGGGGCTGACTTTTCTGGTCTCGGCAGTTTTAATCTGGTATGGAGGCTATCAAGTGATGTCGGGAGCAACTACACCGGGAGAGCTTGCTGCATTTTTTCTTTACGCATTGATCGTTGCGGGCCCGATAGGAACCTTTGTCCGTCTCTATACGCAGATTCAAGAGGCGTCAGGAGCGATTAGAAGGGTTTATGAAATTCTTGATACCGTTCCCGCCATTGAAAACCCTGAAAACCCGATATTTTTGGAAAATATAGCCGGACGCATCCAATTCGACAACGTTTCATTCGGTTACCGAGAAGAAACTGAAATCCTGCACAATGTAAGCTTTGATGTTCAACCGGGGCAGACCGTGGCCCTTGTGGGGCCCAGTGGCGCGGGAAAATCGACCGTCATAAAATTATTGCATCGTTTTTTTGATACCAGTCAAGGCAGTATCCGTTTAGATGAGCAGGACATTAGAGGTTTGGACCGGAAAAGTTTTCTCAGTCAGATTGCATTAGTTCCTCAAGAGACCTTGTTGTTTGGTGGAACAGTTAGAGAAAATATTTTATATGGAAAATTAGATGCGAACGAAAATGAACTTGAGGAGGCCGCAAAAAAAGCCAACGCACACGACTTCATCGTGGACCTCGAAAATGGTTACGAAACCATAGTAGGAGAAAAAGGAGCCAAGTTATCCGGGGGAGAAAGACAAAGAATCGCTATTGCGAGGGCGATCTTAAAGGATCCGAAGATCCTGGTGCTGGATGAAGCAACCTCCTCTTTAGACAACCGTTCCGAGGCTTTAATTCAGGACGCAGTGGAAAAGTTGATGGAAAATCGCACCACTTTTATTGTTGCCCATCGTCTTAGCACCATTCACAAAGCAGATCAGATAATTGTTTTGGATAAAGGCAGGGTTGTTGAAACAGGTCAACACGAAGATTTAATGAATAATAAAAACCTTTACTACAATTTATATAAATTAAAAATGCAGGACCCCGTTGTATTGGGCGAATAATAATTAAATCACTCTCCCGGGTCAGCGCCAATCAGAAATCCAATCAAATGCGCTTTCTTTTCTGAATCTCCTCGATAATAGGTGCGGATCAATCTTTGAATCAATTCAGTTAAATTGGGATCTTCTCCATAAGCTTCCAATTCTTCATTGACTTCAGGTTCCTCTCCTGGGGCGTGTTGGGTTTTTCTTATGGGACCTTTGCCAGTCAGCAACCAGATGATATTCAGGTTGGTG
The DNA here is from genome assembly GCA_964510965.1 of uncultured Nitrospina sp. Lineage (GTDB taxonomy): Bacteria > Nitrospinota > Nitrospinia > Nitrospinales > VA-1 > UBA8687. The sequence goes on from CAZECX010000092.1 coordinate 8,152, forward strand.
TGCTGATACAGTTTGGCAATTGTATCGGCAGAGGGAAGAGACTTGCAGTTTTCAATGTCAGATAAAGACCCTTGAGAAATCCTAATTAATTTAGCAAGTTGATATGATTTTAAGGGGAGGGATTTTCTCCATTGTCGGAGTCTGACGCCTAAAAATTTCGCTGTACCTGATTTAATTTCTTGCATTTTATGGTATACCAAATTATAATTAATAATGTCTAGCTATGCCTTGACCGAATTCCTGCAAACTTTTTTCACCGATATTTATTTATTAAATAAAAGATATCGATTTGAAAAATTAATTCCCCCTGAATATTTATTTCCCTCTTTTATTGCAAGGTAAATCTAAACAAACCCATTAAAAACATTTGCTTATATGGGTGTTTCCGTCGATGCAGGGCAGCTAGTACGGTTTGAGATTCAGTTATTCCCCCATCTGATTTAATTATGATTCCTGAAAAATATTAGCCCGTCAATGTTTTTATCAAGTTTTTTTAGTTTTTTTTAATGGGAAAATACGGGGCTTTAGTGAGGAGCTTACAATTATTATTCGAGTACCGGCGTAAGCTGTTTAGGTAGGAGAATTTGAAACAAGCCAATCATTTCTTTGAAGGCGTAATTGTCTACAAGAAACTTATAGATATGGGGTGCGTAATTTTTTAATCTTCTTTCTTCTTTACCATCAATTGCAATGTCCACATACACGACAACTTTAGGGAGTTTTACTTTTAAAGTTTCCACCATTTTCAATTCTTTATCTTCATCCAGCATACCTGGTAAAACCCATTCGTAGGGAGTCGGATTCGTGCGGTCGGTCAAAAAATAAAAAAGTGGATTGAGTGGCAGGGCCAGAATAGAGTCCCCTTTATTTGAATATAAATTTATTCGCTTTACAACTTCATTGACCCACTTGGCTTCATTTGGACTTGTCAGCACATCTATTCTTTCCAGTTTAATCTGAGTGGTTTCGGGGTACATGGCTTTAAAATTTTTATTAATAACCCAACTTTTTGCTCCTATGCTGCCCGCATAAAACCCATGTTGCGTATTCATTTCAAAATAAAATAGAAAAGGCAGGAAGACGATTAACAGGCTTAAGGGGATTCGGGTAATCCTTTCGTGGATTGGGCTCTCTGATGAACTTTGGAATAAAAGTACCTTCTGCCAAACCTGAAAGAGCAAATAACAAAATAGAATATAAAAAGGAGGTAATGTTCTTAAGAGGTTATCGAATCCGGCTCTCCAGATTACCAGTCCGAATGCACAAATACCAAAACCAACTATGGCAAGGAGATGCAAATTGTTAATTGTAATTTGGCGTTTGTTGGAAAAGAACCGCGCCAGAATTATTATTACCACTAATGCATAAACCCAGATGGGAAGATGAAACAGGACCCTTTCAAATATTTTATGATATCCCAACTCATCATAGAGTTTGAAAAAGGGAAGCAGTTCAGGAAAAGGGTTTCCCCAAACCTCATGAGCATCTATAACTATTTTAAAAACCTGTAAGAAATATCCATCCTTTCCTAGATAGAAAAGAAGAACCCCCGCCAGCGCGATTCCACCTCCCGTGAAGTAGGTTATTTTTTTTGAGGAAAAACTTGTGCCACTCCAAAGTTGACTCCCGAAACCCTGCGACTTATCGAAAAATAATATTCCTAGAACGACCAGACTGATCAGTATTGAAAACAGGGTGATCTCAAATTTGAAAAAAGAACTCAGGAAAATTGCCAAAACCAACCCAATTAGAGTGGATAGATTTCTTTTTTCGATGGTTTTTGTAAGGAAGTAGAGGGTAAGAATGACAAAAAAGGGATAAAAGCGATTGTAATACATGGAAGGCGCCGAAAGCATGCACAGGGCCGCTAAAAATGAAAACCCGGCAGGCATTATTTTTCGGCTTATCGAGTAAACCATTAAAATCATGGCTGGTGTTAGAACCGCAACCGCAATTCGCAGGCTTTGGATTTCGACCCCGAATAGCTTGAAAAACAATAAGCCATACCAATAACGACCGGGGAGGTAGCCATTGGGATTGAAGTCAATAAGTGCTCTCTCCCCGTTGAGGGTTCTTAGGGTCCCATTGGCATACCCCCCTTCGTCCCAAATGTTTAGTCCATATCGGGAAAAGGAAAGGAAATAGGCAACCAGACCTGCGTAGATAATGAGAGTTAAACCCCAGTTTTTTGCAAGAGATGATGAGTTTGGCGATATTATTTCGGGAGTTTTATCCATTCAAGCAATTATTCATTGAGGTAAGAACGCATTTCTTCGGCGAGTTTCTGGTTTTCTTCCAGGATCTGTTCAAGATTCATTTCGTCTTCCGTCAAGCCGGTAAGTTTTTGTTTGGTTTTTATAATTCTATTGAACGAACGATCCACAGTTTCATGGGAAATTTCTCCTGTTTCAATCCTGGAAATCAAAGCGTCTTGAAGCTGGGTAGTCTTAGAGAGGTCGTGACAGATAAGAAACAAATCTACTCCCGCGTTTATTGCCAAGGCAGGAATTTCTTCGGGTGTTTGGGTGACGGCTTGCATTTCCAAATCATCCGACATGACTAATCCTTCAAAACCCATTTTTTTTCGTAGTAAATCACTCAAGATGATCTGGGAAAATGTAGCCGCATATTCTTTATCCCATGCAGGGTAAACCACATGCGCAGTCATTATTACGTCTAGCCCTTCCTGGAAAGCTTTAGAAAAGGGGATCAGCTCTATTTGTTCTAAGGATTCCTTGGCTCGTTCTACCCGGGGTAGCGTTAAGTGTGAATCTTGCGAAGTGTCCCCATGACCTGGAAAATGTTTGCCGACAGCAAAAGTTCCTGAATCTTTGAATCCTTGAATAATTTTACAACCCAGTCGCGCCACGACATCTGGGTCGGAACTAATTGCTCGTTTCCCAATGACAGGGTTTTCGGGATTTGAATGAACATCCAGGACAGGAGCGTAGTCCATATTAATTCCGACGGCTTTCATTTCTTTTCCCATTGCAAGGCCGAAACGATAGGCTAAATCATCGGAGTTTGCCTGCCCCAGACAACACATGGGTGGAAATTGGGTGAAAGGTTCTTTTAATCGGGCAACCCGTCCTCCCTCTTGATCTACAGATATGAATAAAGGAGGTGAATTTTGCACAGTAAGGGACTGCAAGTCTTCTATCAGCTTTTTAAGTTGGCTTGGATTTTCGAAATTGCGTTCAAACAAAATCAATCCGCCAATGCCCTGGTCGGCAATCAGCCTTTCTGTCCGGCTATTGAGGCGGGTTCCCTCAAATCCCGAAACGATCATCTGGCCTGTTTTGTGTTTAAGTGAAAGCAAGTGACGGAGGGCCGGCAAATGGTCAGAACCTAAATTAGGCTGACAAGCGCGGTTTAGCTTCTGGATGTAGGTTTTTAGGATTACTTCCCCTCGTTAGAGGGTAGCCTTGTTCGGTCTGACTCTGCTATGTTAACATAACTTATTAACTCAAGTTCAATCAGAAAGCTGATTCAAATATATGCTTCGTAGAGTCGTGGTAACCGGTTTAGGTGCGGTTAGCCCAAACGGGATAGGGCAAAAAGAGTTCTGGGAAAATACTTGCAAAGGAATAAGCGGCATTGACCGCATTACAAGTTTTGATCCTGTAGATTTGGCTTGTCAAATTGCGGGTGAAGTTACCAACTTCGATCCTTCCCTTTATTATTCTTCTGCAGATTTAAAAAAAATGCCACGCACGGTGCCGCTTGCCGTTGCAGCGACACAGGAAGCTCTTGCCAACGCAGGCATCGATCTAAGTTCCTTCTCTGAAGAGGATTTCGAATCTCTTGGTGTGCTGGTTGGGAGTGGAGGTTCTGGGTTCGACTTTTCTGAAAAACAATTTGAAATATATTTTTCAAAACAAAAAAACAAAATCAGCCCCTATGCGATTTCCAATTCCCTGGTGGGAATGCTTTCCAGTGAAATTTCCATGCGTTTTGGTTTTCAAGGGCGAAGCCATGTAATTTCCAATGGATGCACAAGTTCCACCGATGCGTTGGGTTATGCATTCAATACCATTCGTTACGGTCAGGAGGACTGGTTTGTGAGTGGGGGAGTGGAGTCTTGTGTTACTCCCGCAATGATGCAAGGTTTTGAGAGAATGAAAGTCAATCCAATGAACTATAACGACGATCCTTCCCGTGGATCGCGTCCGTTCAACCGGGACCGCGAAGGATTTGTCCTGGCAGAAGGTTGCTGGATGATGATTCTTGAAGAATTAGAACACGCTAAAAAAAGAGGTGCGGATATTGTTGCTGAGTTGGTCGGGTACGGAACTACCTGTGATGCCTACCACCGAGTAGCTATCATGCCAGATGGAAAACAATCGGCACGAGCCTTAAGACTTGCAATGAAAGATGCTCAAATTAACGAGGACGAGGTTGATTATATTAATTTCCATGGTACCTCCACGTTGATCAACGATAAAGTAGAAACCCTTGCCGTTAAAAATACTTTTAACGGAGAGGCATTGAATATTCCTTCCAGTTCAACTAAATCGATGGTCGGTCATCCGCAAGGAGCGTCAGGAGCTCTTGGCGTGACAGTTTCTGCGCTTTCGCTAAAAAATGGATTCATGACTCCAACGATAAATATGGAGAATCCAGATCCGGAATGCGATATGGATTATGTTTCCAATGTCGGCCGGGAAAAAAGAATCGATGTTGCTATTAGCAATTGCATTTCGTTTGGGTCAAAAAATTCAGCAATAGTTTTAAAAAGATTCGAGTAGCCAATTGAGAATGAAATTTTTTTGGATAAAAACTCTAGGCATTTTTATTTTTTCCTTTTGCGTGACAGGTTGCGCCGAAAAATTGGTGGACGTTAATGTAACTATTGTGGATCAAAAAACGGCTCTGGAAAATCAGATACTGGGAAGCTATGAAGAATTGGGGAATGAAGTGTTGTTGCTGGCTTCAGTCCGATCCGTTGACGAAGAAGGAAAACTAAAACCGGTTATTGAGGTTCCTAAAGGAAAGAGAAAGGCCCTCAGAGCCATGCAACGCCAGGAATTTAACCATGATGATATTCAGGAATTTAAAAGGACTTTATGCGCTGGAGAGGGCAACGACGGATTACTGAAATATTTTGACAATGAGCGAACCCTCAAAGATCCCAAGCGCAAAGAGTTTGTGGTGGCAATTTTGAAAGAAGAAAACGAGGATCGGCTGACGATCCTCCAGCGAATTGTAGCCACCAATGAAAACTTTTCAGAGAAGGACCTTCCCAAAGTCCAGAAAATATCGGCCAGTTTAAACCGTGATAATGCCCTTGCCGGAGAAAAAATTCAATCGGATGAAGGGAAGTGGTCTACGAAGTAAGGCAGTAAATAATTTGCTTTAACGATAAGGCATTTTATTCCCTTCAAGCTGCCTGACGATATCAGCCTCAATAGTATTCTCGCTATGGACAAATTCTTCCAACTCTTTGGGGCTTTTGAATTCAAAAACCTTAGGCTCTTTTTGTCCGCAGATTTCTTCATCTTGTTCCACTGTCAGTAGATTCTTTTCTAAAGAGCGGATAACGAATTTTTTACGGGTTTTTAATTTTGCAAAAATGTCCTGATATATGGGT
>CAZECX010000093.1:0-13608 GCA_964510965.1 uncultured Nitrospina sp.
CAATTGACCAGCAGTTCCGCAACTTCCTTCGGGGCATTTTCCCAATAGCGCTCAGGATTTTTTTTCCATGCGTTAACATCGCCTGTCATGATGATGAGTAGGGAGGCATCGGTCATTTGAGCTTGATCGTTGCCGAACTCGGTGCGTATTTTTTTTCGTAGATTAGGATCGCGTGCAATCACGAATCGCCAATGCTGAATGTTAAAGCTGGTTGGGGACTGAATTGCCGCCTCAAGAATTTTTGTTTCTTCATCTGAAGTCAATTTATGTTGAGGGTCAAAATGTTTGACAGCGCGGCGTTGGTAAATGGCACTAAAGGTATCCATGCAGGTTCTCCAATTTACGGGTTGTTCTCCAAGTCAGATAAGGTCGGCTTTGATTTTATTCCTTATCGTTCTTTTGTTTTGGAATCAAGCTAAAACCATTTTGGCTTACTGCTTCTTTTGAAATGCCAGTTTAAAACGGTTCTTTTGTGATGAGCCATATTGCGTGAATAATACCCGGAACAAAAAAGAATACAGTCAGCAGCAGGTTGATGAAGAAAGCTTTTCCAATTCCTTTTCTAAGAAAAACGGCCAGAGGCGGCAGGAGTACGGCTGCAACTATGATAATTAGTTTTTTCATCAGTACTTCCTGTTTGGTTTTGAATCCGTAGATCACTGCATCTTGGAGGTTGGTCTGAAAAATGTCAAGTCTTGAGATTTTTACTACAAAAATTTTGTGAAGGCTCTTATTATGGAGGAATAAATTACTTTTGAAGCAAAATTAGTGGTTGTTCCGGGTAAAAGTGGTTGAGGGTTTGATTGCTGTAAAAAGAATATCTTTAAATTGAAAACGATCACTCAGGCAGCTAGAATTAAGTATATTAAACCATTATAAAAAGAGGAAACTATGGCTTCTATCCTTCGTTATTATGCTTTTACATGTGCTGTTTTTATTGGTTTCCTTTTTCCTCCAAACATGGCAGCGGCTTCGGAACCTCCTGTTGCTATTCTTGTGGATGGATTTGGAGATTGCTGTACCAACCGAATGCACCGTCTCATTGATGGTTTGAGAAACCTGGGTGTTGAATTTCCAGCAATCCAGGCGCGAGGACTCAGTGGTGGCGATTATACGGATTTCACCGTTCCCTGGAATAGTTTTTCAGGAATGAATCAGGGATTTTCTGTTGACCTTGAACCTCAATCCTATGTGCAACAAGCGATTAAGGAGGCAGCAGCTTCCCCGGGAAGCGATAGCCTTTTAGGCGGTTTTTCGAATCTGGCAAATATTCAGGATTCATTAGCAAATCCAAACATCATTGAAAAAGTAATGCAGAAGGTACGAAAAGGAACCGATTCTCAATTCATTGAAGAAGTATCGGCTTTTGTCAATGCATTGCCAAAAGACCGCAAGGTAATCTTGATCGGCCACAGTTTTGGTGCAGACTCAATAATGGAAGTAGCACCGAAACTTCAACACGATGTATTGTTTCTCGGAGCTATAGATGCCGTTGGTTCTGCAGGGCAACGCAGTTTTAATCGAAAAAGGAAGGTGCCCGCAAATGTGGGGTATTTTTATAATCGATGGCAAAACGATAAAATCTTTCCATTTGATTATAAAAAAAGTGGTTCTTTTAAAAAATGCAATGCCTCTATAAAATGTGATCAATTGGAGTCACCTTCCAATGTAGGTCATGTAGATTTGCCGGCAACGGATGCTTTACAGGTTGAAATTCTTGAAATTATTAAGGATTTGTTAACTGCTAATTCGGATGCCAAGAACGATGGGTCACCACCTGAAGAAAAGAATATAAAGCCCGCAGATTTGCTGGACTCAAGCCCTCTTAAAAATCTATTTGGAAATTAATTTTATTATGATTAAGAAAAGAATGAAATTAGTAATTAAAGCAAAAACCATGATTGCTGGAATATTTTTGGCAGGTTTCGTTTTGGCAGGTTTCGTTTTGGCGGGTTGTTCCAGTACAGGTTATCAAGCGGGTCGGGATGCTTTTGATCGTGGCGATTATCCTGCTGCAGTGAAGGAATTCAAAGCCCTTGCAGAACAAAATGACCCGAAGGGACAATACGCCCTGGCAATTATGTATGACATGGGAGAAGGGATTCCGCAAAGTGCGGAAAAGGCAATGGAGTATTATAGGGCTTCCGCTGAGCAAGGGTACGCTGATGCACAAAATAACCTGGGTGTTATGTATGACCAGGGCGAAGGTGTGGCGACTGATTATAATGAAGCAATGAAATGGTATTTGCTGGCAGCTGAAAATGGAAATGAGGATGCACCTAACAATATTGGCGTGATGCACATGATCGGCCTAGGTGTGCCGCGAAATTTTTCTATGGCCCATAAATGGTTCACTATCGCAGGGTCAGGGGATATTGAGGCAAGAAGTAATAAAAAATTTGTTGAGACCAGGCTTACTCCCGAGCAGATTGCTGAATCAAAAAGATTCGCAGAAGAATGGAATAATAATGTGTTGAAAGCAAAATGAAACAATATTTAACTGCCCATTTATATTCAAGAGAAAACTTTTTTATAAGTATTCCAATCTCCTTACTGCTTGTCGTTATTTCTTTCTCTTCCCCTTCTTTCGCAAATGATTTTCAGGAGGGGCTGGATGCAATTCATGGGACAAACTATGAAAAGGCGCTGGAGAAACTAATTCCCTTAGCTGCAAAAGGGCACGCGGCCTCTCAATACAATTTGGGGGTCATGCATGAGTGGGGAAATGGTGTGCCGAAGGATAATGTGGAGGCTATGAGGTGGTACGGGCTTTCTGCTGAACGATCTCACAAGGATGCGCAAAATAATCTGGGTGCAATGTATAGCAAGGGTGAGGGTGCAGAACAAAGTTTTGTCGATGCTTTGAAATGGTTTGTTATATCTGCGGAGAACGGTAGTGAGGCAGGTAGGAAAAATATTGATATTGTAGAAAAGCGAATGACCTCACAACAGATTACTCAGGCAAGAAGACTCGCGAGAGAATGGGTTAGGAAGCATCCCAAAAAATAGGTTTAAAATTTAAAGTTTTACCATTCGTTGTTTTGATAAGTTTTTATTCTATCGCGAAGATCGTGAGTTTCTTCGATTTGCTTTGGCAAGTCGGGATTATTTTTTACAGTCTTGGACAATTTCAAAAACCGTTTCAGTGCATTGTCAGCTTTAGAATAGTGCCCATTTTCAAAATACACTTTTCCAAGAAAAAAATAATTTTCAGCGTGGTCGGGAGCCAGATTCACAGCTGACTCGAGGTGGTGGATGGCTTTTTTAGAGTCGCCGCCGAGAAAAAATGGAAGGACGTTATAATAAACGCCTAAAAAACGGTGTGGGCCAGCATGCTCCACACTTGGATTGATTTCAACGGCTCTTTCCATGGATGTTTTAAGAATATCTCGATTTTTCAATGAACTCAGGATTCCCCTCTGAAGGCTTATATTCCCCAGACACAATCCCATATAGTAAATATTTTCTGTTGAGTTTTTGTCGATTGAAATCCCTTTATTGGCGGTATTAAAACATTTTTCAAATAAGTTGAGTTTTTGTTGTTCCTCTGATGTTCTTTTGGCGATGCGAAAATAATTTTTAGCCAGTCTCCATGTCAATTGAGTATCGTTGGGAAAGGATTCCATGGAACTTAGAATTAATACCTCGAACTCCATATATTCATTTATAGAGTTTGCGTTGGAATGAATTATGTCAATTTTTTTTTAATATGGAAGGGGTCAATCCTAGTAGGAAGGTGGGGGAAATGAATAGCACAAGAAAACAATAGATCCTTGTAGATTTAAATTTATGGTTTTTTGGAGTTTTGTTTAAGAGCTGCAAAGTTTAAAAAATATTAAGTAGGTGTGAAAACGAGATCCGACAAAGGTTGCTCTGAACATGATATATTGTCGCATAAAATAGAAAAATAAAATTGCCAATCCTATATGAACGAAACTGAAAAAAAACTGAACGAGATGAGCGACTACGACCTTCATTTGTTTAATGAGGGAAGCCATTATCGCCTTTACAATTATTTGGGTGCACATCCTATAGTAGAAAACAATATTTCGGGTGTGAGGTTTTCTGTTTGGGCTCCTAATGCCGAAAAGGTGTCAGTGATTGGAGAATTTAATGGCTGGAATTCTAATTCCCACCCCATGTCGCCTCTTAAGCAATCCGGAATTTGGTCCTTATTCATTCCAAAGATAAAAGAAGGAGAAACCTATAAGTACTTTGTACGATCCCGATTAAAAGGTTATGAGATTGAAAAGGCAGACCCCTTTTCGTTTGCCAATGAAGTTCCGCCTAAATCGGGTTCTCTTATTCAATCTTTAAAATATTCATGGCAAGATGAAGCCTGGATGGAAAACCGAAAAAAGTTTAATGATGTTAAAACGCAACCTGTTTCCATCTACGAGCTTCATTTGGGATCTTGGAAAAAGCATAGTGAATTTAAATCTTTAAGTTATCGTGAACTGGCTCAACCTTTATCGGACTATGTTCTTAAAATGGGATTCACTCATGTGGAAATCATGCCTGTTATGGAGCACCCCTTTTATGGCTCGTGGGGCTATCAGACAACAGGATACTTTTCTCCAACGAGTCGCTATGGGACACCCCAAGATTTAATGTTCCTTATTGATACTCTTCATCAAAATGAAATTGGGGTGATATTGGATTGGGTTCCATCTCATTTTGCTGTAGATGGGCATGGCCTGTCATTTTTCGATGGCACGAATCTTTATGAACATGAAGATTTGAAGAAGGGATGGCATCCGGATTGGGGAAGTTTCATTTTTAACTACGGTCGAAATGAAGTTTTATGTTTTTTAATCAGCAATGCTCTTTTTTGGTTTGATCATTATCATGTTGACGGATTGCGTGTTGATGCCGTAGCGTCAATGTTGTATCTGGATTATTCCCGCAAAGAAAATGAATGGATTCCCAATAAATTGGGTGGCAATGAAAATTTGGAAGCCATCGAATTTTTAAAAAAACTCAATGAAGAAATTTACAAAGAATATCCAGACGCGCAAACTATCGCGGAAGAATCTACAGCATGGCCTGGAGTTTCACGTCCTACCTATCTAGGAGGATTGGGATTTGGTTTGAAGTGGGATATGGGATGGATGCATGACCTGCTTTCTTATATGAGCAAAGATCCAGTTCACCGCAAATTTCATCACGACCAATTGACATTTCGTTCCCTATATGCGTTCAGTGAGAACTACGTTTTATCATTGTCCCACGATGAAATGGTGCATGGAAAAGGATCGTTGATAAATAAAATGAGTGGTGATACCTGGCAGAAGTTTGCCAATCTACGATTATTATTTGGTTGTATGTTTGCTCAACCAGGAAAAAAATTAATATTTATGGGTGGGGAGTTTGGTCAGTGGAAGGAATGGGATCACGACTCAAGTCTCGATTGGGAACTCCTCAATCAAGAAACACATTCGGGTTTGCAAAAGTGGGTGGGAGATCTGAATAGAATGTACCAAAATTATCCTTCCTTGCATTGCCGGGATTTGGATGAAGAGGGTTTTGAATGGATCGACTGCGGAAATGCCGAAGAAAGTGTGCTGGCCTTTTTGCGAAAGGGCAATGAAGAAATGGAGCCGATGGCAGTGGTTCTTAATTTCACACCCACGCCACGTTTTGATTATGAAATAGGAGTTCCGAAACCGGGTATTTGGAAAGAAGTGTTAAATAGTGATGGCAAAGAATATAGTGGCAGTGGCATCGGAAATTTGGGTGGCGTTGAAGCTGCCTCGAACCCTCTAAACGATAAACCATTTTCTTTAAAAATTAATCTTCCTCCTTTGTCAGCAATTTTTTTGTCAAGAGACTAATGCTGAGAAAATTTATTTGTATCCACGCCCATTTTTATCAACCTCCCCGGGAAAACCCCTGGACGCGAGAAATTGAAATTCAGGAATCCGCTGCCCCTTATAAAAATTGGAATAAAAGGATCACAGAGGAATGTTATGCACCGAATACGAGAGCCCGAATACTCGATGAAGATTCACGGATTAAAAAAATAATAAATAATTATTCAAGGATAAGTTTCAATTTTGGCCCCACTCTTTTGAGCTGGATGGAGTCTCAATCACCAGAAACTTATCAGGCCATACTGGAGGCTGATCAGGAAAGTCAGAAATTGTTTGAGGGGCATGGTTCAGCGTTAGCACAACCTTATAACCACATGATAATGCCGCTTGCCAATTCTGCTGACAAGCTGACACAAATTCTTTGGGGCATTGAAGATTTTAAACTCCGCTTCAAGAGGGATCCCTTGGGCGTATGGCTTCCAGAAGCAGCAGTGGATATTGAAACTCTGGACCTTCTTGCTTGCGAGGGAATTCGTTTTACTATCCTTGCTCCAAGCCAGGCCAACCAGATAAGAAGTAAAGATGGTTCAGGTTGGGTATCTGTAAATGAAAATTCTTTGGATACAACCCGCCCTTATAGTTTGCAACTTCCGTCAGGAAGAGAGTTCAGTATCTTTTTCTACAATCAGAATGTGTCTCATCAAGTGGCATTTGAAAACCTTCTCAGCAATGGAGATAAATTTTTAAATAGCCTGACATCCAGGTTTTCGACAGATACAGAAAAGCCGGAATTGATACACGCGGCTACGGATGGAGAAAGCTATGGGCATCATCACAAGTTTGGGGATATGACTTTGGCCTATGTGCTAGATCGGTTGCAGAATCATGAATCATATTCTTTGATAAATTATTCAAAATATTTGGAAGACCACCCTCCGACCTGGGAGGTGGAAATTTTAGAGAACACCTCGTGGAGCTGTGTTCATGGAATTGAACGTTGGCGAAGCAATTGTGGTTGCCATACCGGAGGGCAAGAAGGTTGGTCGCAATCCTGGAGAAAACCTTTGAGGGATTCTCTGGATGGTTTGCGAGATGGATTTAATGAGAAATTCCAGGAATTCCTGAAACCTTTTCTAAAGGATCCTTGGAGGGCGAGAAATGATTATATTCATTTACTACAACCGAAAAGAGATTTCGTTGGATTTTTTGAGAAGCATGGATTAATTGAACTGAATGAAAGTGAAAAAATAAAAATTCTTAAATGGATGGAAATTCAGCGGCACGCGATGCTTATGTACACTAGCTGCGGTTGGTTCTTCAATGATATTTCGGGGATTGAGACAGAACAAGTCTTGCGCTATGCCTCGTTCGCTCTGGAGTTGTATTCTCAATTGAATGAGACTTGTTTAGAACCACAATTATTAGACACTTTGAAGAAAGCCAAAAGTAATATTCCCAAGTGGAAAAACGGAAATTATATTTATAAGAAAATGGTGGAATCAAATAGGGTTTCCGAAAATCATATTTTCTCTTGTGGATTGCTGGTTCATTTGCTGAAGAAGTCTGAGGTTGCGGTTTTAGTGGGTGCTTGCAAAATAGAAAATATTTGCATGGAGAAAATCAGTCTCGGAAAATCTGAATTATTTTATGGCGGGGGAGATATTGTAAAGACGACTATCCAGGAAAGGACACCCATGAACTATTTTTCCGTTCATGAGGGTGATGGTGATTTTAAAATCTTTGTTTCGCCTTCTTTGGGCCATAAAGAAGAAGCTCAAGAAAGAATTTTGTCCATGTTTCGCAGTAAAGGATACAGGGAAACTCTGGATTTACTTGATGAAATCTTTGGGCGCCCAATTTATCCGAGTCGAGACATTTTTCATAATTTTTTTGACAGGCTTGCGGATGAGATTGGGCAAGAATTTTGGTCTGAAAATGATGATCTAAAAAGTAAACTGCTCTCCAGGCAGGAAAAATTTATGCTGCTTCATAATAGAATGGATACGCCGCTCCCCTCTAACGCTTTTAGCTTATCCAGGGTTTTTCTGCTCGAACAATGGAGGGAAATTTTAAATTCGCCCAGTAATTCCCTGGAGAAAATACGGCACATGGTAAAATTTTCGGATGGGATATCTTTAGATAGTTTGGAATTTAAAAGTATCTATGAGCAAAAAATAATTCAGGCCATCTTTGAGTTCATGAAATCTCCATATGAAGTCGAAAAATTAATTCACTTGAATTCGGTTTTGGGATTATTGGATTTGGTTCCAATGAAAGTAAGTTTGTGGAAGGCTCAAAACGAATTTTTCGGTATCATCGATTCATACTATCAGGAAATGGAGAAAAGAAAAATCAATGGAGATATAGAGGCTGCCGAGTGGATCAATGAAATGGAAACCTCATTTAACTATTTGAATATCAGCCCAGCGGCTTCGCTTTGAAGTATTTCATGCATTGAATATGAAAAACCAAAGACAAAGCGGAATACTTTTGCATATCACATGTCTTCCTTCCCGGTTTGGAATTGGAGATATGGGCCCCGGCGCCTATCGATTCGTTGAATTTTTAAAACAGGCTGGGCAAAAAGTTTGGCAGGTCCTTCCTTTGAATCCAACCACTGTTGGTGATTCCCCTTATTTCAGCCCTTCAGCATTTGCAGGAAATCTTTTATTGATCAGCCCTGAAAAAATGGTCGAGGATGGCTGGCTGCGATCATCCGATATTGAATTGGTTCCGGCCTTGTCCGATGAAAAGGTAGAATATGCTGAAGTAAGAAAGTTGAAATATAAATACTTGAAATTGGCTTTTGAGCGCGCCACGGATTTAGATGAGAGTTTTGAGACATTTTGTAATGAAAATAATTATTGGTTGGAAGATTATTCCTTTTTCATGGCGTTTAAGGAGTATTACGACGGTAGTGTTTGGGTTGAATGGCCCCAAGAAATCAGGGAAAGGGTGGAAGGTCCTTTAAATGATCTAAAGAATAAATTAAAGAGGGCCATTGATTTTGAAAAATTCGCGCAATACATATTTTTTGAGCAATGGAAAAATTTAAAAAAATTCTGCAATGATCATGGAATAGAAATATTTGGTGATTTGCCGATCTATGTTACTCATGACAGTTCAGATGTCTGGGCGAATCCTGAAAATTTTAAACTAGATGATAATGGAAATCCATTGATGGTTGCAGGGGTGCCGCCCGATTACTTTAGTGAAACCGGGCAGCTATGGGGAAACCCGGTTTATGATTGGGATGTTTTAAAGCAAAATTCCTATAAATGGTGGATGCAGCGTTTGCAGTTCAACCTGAATATAATGGACCTTATGCGAATAGATCATTTCAGAGGATTCGTGGCTGCTTGGGAAGTGCCCGCAGGCGATGAGACAGCTGAAAAAGGTTGCTGGAAACCCGTTCCTGGAATGGATTTTTTTTCCAAGGTGCAAGATAAATTTCCTGACGCATTTATTGTTGCTGAAGATCTTGGAATTATCACAGATGAAGTTCGCGATTTGATGCGTAAGTGTGGCTTTCCTGGAATGAAAATATTGGTCTTTGCATTCGACTCGGATACAAAGACCAATCCTTATCTTCCACATAATTACCCAGAAAATAGCGTTGTGTATACCGGTACCCATGATTGCAATACGGTCAGGGGGTGGTTTGAAACTGATTTAGCCCCACTACAAAGATCCAACTTATTTGCTTATTTGGGAAAAGAAATTTCAGCAGTTGAAATATCAAAAGAGTTAAACTGGCAAGCTTTGATATCGCCAGCTCGATTTGCAATTTTGCCCATGCAGGATGTTCTTGGGCTGGATGGATCGGCGCGTTTTAACTTTCCGGGGACTAAGGAGTCTAATTGGCAGTGGCGTATGTCGGCCACCAGCTTGACCCAAGAGTTAGCGGGTCATTTAGCTTTCCTGGTTAACGAGTCTGGCCGGAATGGGTGAAGGGTTTTTAGGATCAATTCCCCAAATATCCTCTGTATATTCTGCTACTGATCGATCGCTTGAGAAGAAACCCATATTCGCAGTATTCAATATGGACTTTCGAGTCCATGAATCAATATCCTGATATTCTTTTGCGACTTTTTCATGACATTGAATATAAGATTCTAAATCTGCGAGCACCAAATAAGGGTCATTTTGCTTGAAAAAATAATCCGTAATGGGTTGGAATAATTCTGGTGCCTCAGGTGAGAAAAAGCCATTGCCAATCTGATCGATGGCTTCTTTAATTTCCATATTGTTGAGATAGATATTTCTTGGGTCAAAATTCTCCTGCTTTTTCTTTTGCACCTCTTCAGCGGTCAGTCCGAAGATGAAAATATTTTCATTTCCAACTTCTCTTGCGATTTCTACATTCGCGCCATCTAGTGTTCCAATGGTCAAGGCCCCATTTAAGGCAAGCTTCATATTGCCCGTCCCTGAAGCTTCCATCCCTGCTGTTGAAATTTGTTCTGACAAATCCGAGCCTGGAATAATGACTTCTGCTACGCTGACGGAATAATTGGGAATGAAAACTGTTTTTAACCTGTCACGAACTTTTGGGTCGTGGTTGGTTTTTTCACCAATGGCATTGACCAGTTTGATGATTAATTTTGCCATTGCGTAACCGGGAGCTGCTTTGCCTGAAAAAATTTTAGTGTAGGACCCGGTGACACTTTCCGGATTTTTAATAAGGCGGTTATAAAGAATGATGCAATGTAGAATATTTAGTAGCTGCCTTTTGTATTCATGGAACCGTTTTATATGGACATCAAAAATAGACTCTGTATTAACAGAAATACCCATTCGATTTAGAATAAATTTGGCAAGTCTTTCCTTGTTGTCATGCTTCACTTTGCGCCATTTATCGCGAAATCCTGGATCTTCGGATTTGGGTTCCAGGGATTTAAGTTTTGAAAGGTTTTTAACCCACTCGTCTCCGATATTTTTGTTTATCAGATTAGACAGGGAAGGGTTGCAAGCTTTCAGCCATCTTCGTTGAGTGATTCCATTGGTTTTGTTATTAAATCGCTCGGGATATAGATCGTGGAAATCTCGGAATACATCCTTCTTAAGAATTTCGGAATGGATTTCGGCAACACCATTCAAAGAATGGCTACCCACAATTGCCAAATGTGCCATGCGGACGGATTTTGAAAATCCTTCTTCAATCAGTGACATTCTTCGGACACGTTCAATATCCTGGGGATATTTTTCCCGTACTTCTTTCAAAAGGTGGTCATTTATTTTGTAAATGATTTGTAAATGTCGAGGAAGTAATTCCTGCATCAAATCGAGAGGCCATTTTTCCAATGCTTCTGGAAGAATGGTGTGATTGGTAAAGCCAAAGGTTTGTACGGTAATATTCCATGCATGGTTCCATGAAAGGTTTTCTTCGTCTATAAGGATACGCATTAAATCTGCCACAGCCAGCGCAGGGTGCGTGTCGTTCATTTGTATAGCCACCTTGCTGGGAAATATTGAAAAGTCGGAATGGGTTTTCTTAAATCGTCTGATGATGTCTTGTAGCGATGCAGAAACAAAAAAGTACTCCTGTTTCAATCGAAGTTTTTTACCATTTTTATTTGCATCGCTGGGATATAAAACTTTCGAAATTATTTCGGTATTATGTTTGCCTTTCAAGGCCTCAAAATAATCACCCTCGTTAAATAATTTTAGATCCAGTTCTAAATCAGATCGTGCACCCCATAATCGCAGATTGTTCACGGTCTGATTTTTATAACCGGGAACCGGAATGTCGTAGGGCATTGCAATAACTCGAGAGGTGTCCACCCATTTGTATTCGGGTTCCCCTTTTTGATTGAGAGATGTTTCCACTCGTCCTTCAAACTGGACGGGATAAAGAAATCGGGGGCGAGGGATTTCCCAGGGGCTACCGCTGCGTAGCCAGTTGTCCGCTGTTTCCACCTGATACCCGTTTATTATTTTTTGAAAAAAAATACCGAACTCATAACGAATGCCATATCCCCAAGCTGGCACACCCAGCGTTGCAAGCGATTCCATAAAGCAGGAAGCAAGTCGACCCAGCCCCCCATTACCAAGGCCTGCTTCAATTTCCATTTCTTCCAGGTCGCCAATGTTATATCCCAACTCATTCAAGGCCTGACAAAACTCATCATAAAACCCAAGGTTGATCAGGCTGTTATTCAACAGTCGGCCAATTAAAAACTCCATGGAAAGGTAATAAACCCTTTTAGCGTCATTTTCATAATAAGAATGTTGGCAGAGTAGCCATTTTTTGATCAGACGATCCCTGACGGACAGTGCAAGGCTGGTGTACAAGTCTCTTTTTGTTGCAGACAAATGGTCGTCGGCAAGGGAGTATTTGAGGTGAAATTCGAATGATTTTTTTAAAGCTTCGATACTGGTTTCATCTGCCCAGTCGTGGTTCTTTTCTATCATGAGTGAAAAATTTCTTTTTGATTAGGGTTAAACAGTTTGCTGGAAGTAAACCTGATTTATTGCAGGGAACGACCTGCACTTTCTTATTTTATATGAATTTGAAAAAAAATGCATGCGCTAGGTTGTGAGCAATGCGTTTTTATTGCCAATTTTTGCCTTTATAGGTGTAAACCTTTAAACTGATTTTTGATTTCAGATTCCTATAATATTGTTCCATTTAAAATCCTGAGAGTTTATAGCATGCGATCATTGCTTGTAAGATCAAAAGTTCTATTAATTGTTATCTTTTTATCGTTAGGAGGATGCCAGCAGAATTCTTCTTCCAATTCAGAATCGGCATCTCGAGTTGTCGTTGCTATTGATGCTACTTTTATTCCCATGTCTTTTATGAATAGTGAAAATCAACTGGATGGATTTGAGGTAGATTTGATTAAAGAGGTGGCTCGGGAGGCGAATTTGCAGTATGAGCTGGTAAATGTTGAATGGGGAGGGTTGTTTGGGGGATTGATCACAAAGAAATTCGATCTCGTTATCAGCTCTGTTGGGATTATTGAGGAGAGAAAGAAAAAGATGGCTTTTAGCATCCCTTATTTGCAAAGTGGGGTGGCTGTATTAGCTCGAAAAGATATGAATGATATCGAATCGTTGGAGGATTTGGATAAACAAAACGCCAGAGTAGGAGCACAAATAAACACGACTTCCTATTATTTCCTTGAAAAATATTCAGGGATAAAAATAAAAACGTTTGAAAAATTCGGTCACGCTGTAATTGATTTAGCTAATAAGGGGGTGGACGCTGTTGTGGGTGATTCGGTTCAGGCAAATTATTTTTTTAGGAAGAATAAAGAACTGATGAGGCAAGCCCGGTTTTTGGGTTCCAGAGTGACATCAGAGTTTTATGGAATCGTAATTAGAAAAGATGATAAGCAGCTCAAAAGTAAAATTGATGCCAGCCTGACGCAACTTTTGAAAAATGGAACCATTTCAGGATTGCATCAAAAATGGGAATTGGGAGAGTTTGCAACGGTTCCCAGCCAATAGTCTTAAGTTACCAGACAGCCTGCAATACAACCTGTGAGTAAAGTAGCGAGGAAGGCAGTCCACAAAGCTTGCAGTCCCACCAGAGAGATTTCATTAGCACGGGAAGGGACCAATGCCGAAAGCCCGCCCACAAAAATTCCCATACTGGAAATATGTACAAAACCACACAAGGCATAGGTCATTATGGTCATGGATCGCAGGCTAAGAGCCAAATCCGTCGTTTGAATGGATGCGAGTGTGAAATAGGCTGATACTTCTGTTTCAATGAATCTTGAACCAAGAATTTGGGAGGCCACTTCCCAGTCTTCGGGTTTCAGCCCAAGCAATATTGAAAAAGGGAATG
>CAZECX010000094.1:0-13324 GCA_964510965.1 uncultured Nitrospina sp.
AAAGATCCTTTTTGAAAATATCAAGGACAAAAAAGTTCTTAAAATTCAGGACGCTTATCTTTTTTCAAAAACAGGAAAAATAGAAGAAGATCATGGACGCGAACTCGCTGAAATGATCGCTAATTTTCCGTTTGTTAAAACCATTTCCAGTATGATAATCACCCACAATCGACTTGGGCCCGAAGGCCTTAAAATACTTACCTCTTCACCTTTCCTTCCAAAAGTAAACTATTTGCATCTGGGTTCGAACGACCTGGGAGACGAAGGCGTGGCAATCCTCGCCCAGACGGATATGTTTTCCGAAGTGGTAACACTAAATCTCGAATGCAATGGAATTACAGCAGAAGGAGCCAAAGCCCTGGCGCAGTCCCCATTCCTCACAAAAGTCGAACATTTGAATCTGGTGGACAATCGAGTGGGAGATGAAGGAGCACTGGCCATTGCCAATTCAGAAAACCTTAGCAATCTCAACTATCTACATTTAGGTGGCAACCGGGTAAAAACTGAAGAAGCCAAATCTGCTTTGAAAAACTCATCCAAACTGACTAAATTGGAAAAGTTGAAAATATTTTAAAAACATCATTTACACAGTGAATCAGATAGCATTTGGGTCATCGGGCCGCAATAGTTCTGGTCGCGAGTAATTGACAAGACCTGAGCCATCATCAACTTCCTCTTTGATAACCAAGGTTTTAAGATTTTTCAATGTTTTGCTCTCATAAATAGCCTGTGCACCTTCCGCATCAAAATAATTTCTTCCAACGTAAAGCTGGGCAAGACCACTCATTGAAACGGATTCTCCTAAAGCCTTTGCACCTTCATTGCCAAATCTATTCTGTGATAGCCGAAGAGTTTTCAGGGATTTCCATTTTGGCGCCTGCGCTAAAATTTTCATGGATTCATCATTAATTTTATTGGCTGATAGATCCAGCTCTTCTAATTGATCTGCTAATCCGCCTTTTATGAATTCGCTGAATCCCTCTTCATCAATATAACTACGCTCCATTAGCAATTTCTTCAATTCAGGAAATGTAGTGGTCGCACCCAGGGCTTTGGCGGTTTCGTTCCCTGCTTCATTCCAACCCACATCCAACGATTTCAGATTTGGGAAATGACTTGAAAGCAATATTTCCGCAATGGATGAATCGCTTAAGCGGTTATCTGAAAGAACCAGAACTTTTAAGTTTTTCAGTTTTACTTTTTCCGATTTCGCGAGTTCACTCAATCCTTTTTCAGTTAAAAAGTTTATCTGCAAATAAAGCTCTTCTAATCCACCAAGAATCTCCGACTCAAAAAGGTGTTGCAATGCCTCGTCATTAATTTGGTTATCACTTAAGTCGAGTGACTTGACTGACTTCATAGGAGAATAATTGCCAATAATCTTTACCTCATCGGTGGCTATATATTTCCCTGAAAGCTTGAGAGAACCAGGGGTTTCAGCCAGCAAAGGTTTTAAAGTCGCCTCTAGTTTTTCAGCTTTTTCCTCATAAGAGGGCTCAAACTCTTCATACTCAGCATCTCCACCACGAACAATACCCATTTAGCTCTCCCGATTACCATTTGGTCTTAGAAAATTCTCTGTATTTTGAATAAATAACTATATCTTATCCTTTTAAGTAATCATATATGATTTGAAAACAAACGCATTATTAAATTTTGGCCGAATACCCATTAATACTCAGTGGGTATAACTTATATTTTTTTCAACTACTTACAGAAATTGCCCTGCGTATAAATCATGAAGTATTAAAAAAATTTAATGCATGATTAACTACTTTTTAATTTTAAAACTCTAAAATAACCTTATTGAACTTAGTCTACCGCCTTATTGAGGCCGACTAGAATATGGAGGGATTTAAAATGGAAATGTTTAGAACACTGGATATTCGAGGTCTTTCGTTTTTCAAGGCTTTCCAATTGGCTTCAGAAGAATTCGGGAGAATAAAGAAAAATGGTATTTTAGAACTGATTGTTGATAAAAAGAAGAATTTTACTGAAGATTTTTCGAAGTGGGCAAAAAGCCAGGGATGCAAAATTTCTGATATCGAAGACGATCCCAGAATGGTCCGACTTTTTATTCGAAAGGGTTCCAGAGTTGTAAAAGCTTAAGCGATACATGTTAACCCCGGTTATTCCAAATTTCACAGTTTTCGGTCTCCTCCTCTTACTGGAAACACTGCATTTGGGATAGCCGGGGTTTTTTTGTGCAAATTTAATTTCTGCTACTGGTTTTTCTCATAAATAATTCTCAAGCCATCCAAAGTTAAAAACGGATCCAGAGTATCTATCCCCGAAGTTTTTGTCGTTATCCAGTCGACAATACCGCCAGTAGCTACAACATGGGCATTTTGACCCAATTCACTTTTTATTTGTTTCACCAGGGCCTCAACCATCCCTGAAAATCCGTAGACTGCACCTGAACGGAGGCTTTCTACGGTAGATTTCCCTATAACCTTCTCGGGGAATGTCATATCAACTCGAGGTAGTTTGGCAGCATTTTTAAAAAGTGCCTCAAGAGAAATTTGAATCCCTGGGAAAATCGCGCCGCCTAAATATTCGCCTTTTTTTGATACAACATCAAAAGTAGTAGCCGTTCCAAAATCAACAATGATCAAGGGACCACCATATTTCTCAAAAGCCGCCACAGAGTTCACAATGCGATCCGCACCTACTTCAGATGGATTCCTATAAAGAATGGAAATTCCCGTTTTGATCCCAGGCCCGACAATCAGAGGTTCGCATGAAAAATATTTTCTCGCCATTCCCTGTAAAATAGGAACCAATGGGGGAACCACACAAGCGATCACAATATCGTCTATGGTCTCCGTTTCAACCTTATTCAATAAAATGAATTCTTTAATTAGAACCCAGTACTCATCAGCAGTTCGATTCCACTCAGTGCGAATCCGCCAATGAGTTAGAAGCTTTTCCCCGGAAAACAGCCCGATAACATTATTCGAATTCCCAACATCAATCACTAAAAGCATAACCGTTCCATTTTTTAGATGTGTGAACCTTAAAAGGAAATAAAGGCTTATATCAACTTTGAAAAATCATTTGGATAAACCGGATTCTTTAATATAATAAAGCATCTTAAAAATTACAAATAAGGTTTCATGAAAGATAAAAATCATATTGAAATGGAGGATATCTCAGCGTTCCAATTGGAAAGATCGACGAATCACAAAAATTGGGAAGAGATTTCATACCAGGAAGTTAAAGAGCAATTCCTCAAAGGATTGGCCGAAGAAAAGTTAAAATGTTTTTTAAGAGTGGTGCGTTCTGGAAGCCCGTTCAAGTTGGACAATTTTTTTTATCGCATAAAGTGCTGACCCTTTTCCAAGAAAAACTCTCTCTCCTGAACAAACAAAACGGCCCTAACCCTCGATCTTAAGAAAATGAAGCTTCTGCATTTGTGCAAAACAAAAATTGGAATCGCTTTTACTGCCGGATTTATTTCCTTCTTCACTTTTACTTTCCCAGCAGCTTCCTCCGACGTTCTTGTTACCCCACCCCCAAAATCCATGGACAAATATTACGCCGACCCAGGAATGCCTTCTGAGTGGATTACCCAAATGCGAAAACTAAACACCGCTTTTTCGGCAATATTTATCAGCATGGACAAGAAAAAATGGAACCCAGCAGAAAAAAACGCGGCACTATTTTTTGATTTGTACAAAAAAGCTTCCGAAATGGTTCCAGAATGGGAAGAAGAGTTTAATTTGAAGGCCGCCAATGAATTTAAGGAAAGTATTCTTACAAAAGACAGGAAAATAATTGAAGCGGCCTCTAAAACCCTTAAAAAAACCTGCTCGAATTGCCACTTAAAAAATAATAACAGCGTTTGGATTCAGTACCACTGGCCTTCAACAGAATCCATTAAAGTATTGGACCCTCTAGAAGAAAAAGAGGTTAACTATCAAATTTATATGAATAAACTATCCAACTCTCTAGAAAGGGTCACCATAAACTTTGAACAGGAGAATTTTCAACAAGCCTGGAAGGCGCTGGATATTTTCACAAAAAGACTCACAAGTCTGCGATCAGTTTGTTCCAAATGCCATGTTACAGAGTGGACTAAGAGTTCTGCGTCAGTGAAAGATTTTTTTGTGGGAGGAGATATCATGGATTCCCTACAGAAAATCAAAAAGGAATTCGCAACTGGGGAACCCTCTGAAAAGGTTTTCAGAAAAAACATGGATCATATTAATAAGCGGTCTTGCAAGATGTGTCACTTGGTCCATCAACCAACAGCATTTATTCAACGTATCTGGAAACAAAAAAACTGATTTTTTACAATTAATACCTGGAAATATTTACTTCGCAATTAAATAGATTTCTTACTCCAACCTTCCAGTTTCATGCACCCCAGGTAACCTGTATCCTGACCTTCAAATCCAAACTCTCGACCTTGAATTTTATTGCTGTGTTTATCTTTTTCTTTTTCACATTTTTCCGAATCAACCAGAAACTGTTCTTCACCCTCACCCTCTTCATGAGAGAAATTCTCAAAAGGAGGAGACTCGGCACATCCGAAAAAAACAAATACCAATAAGACACATATTTTTTTTACCATAAAAAACGTTTCCCTCAATTTATAAAGCTCGAATCTCACAATGAATTTTGAAATATTAAACCACAATAGACGTAAAAGGGAGCAGTAAATAAGCAGATTTTTCAGAAAACCTGATAAATACTTAACTAAGCAAATTATTTTTTTCGGGGAGGGCCAACTTTAACATTTTTCGCTGTGAAACTTTTCAGCAGGTTTTCCTGGGAATTAACATCAAAATATTTTTCTACTATCTTATCTTTATCTCTTTGTATCTTTCGATCCAAATACTCACTCAATATTTTATAAAGATTTCCTTTTCTACCCACTTTTTCTGGTTTAGGGTCTGTCATGATTCAGCCTATTTTTATTAGTAACATACAAAGAGCCTAACCAATACCGCCAGACTCAATTCCTTATCTAGCAAGCTTTGTGCCAACTTCGCCCACGAAATTTCAATCGAATAAAGGTGAGAATTTCAAGGGTTTTCCCTGTTTCCAATATGGGTTGCAAGTTCATAAGGAAAATATCA
Source organism: uncultured Nitrospina sp. (assembly GCA_964510965.1). Lineage (GTDB taxonomy): Bacteria > Nitrospinota > Nitrospinia > Nitrospinales > VA-1 > UBA8687. The sequence continues at coordinate 5,085 of CAZECX010000094.1, forward strand.
GACAGGCAGGTTCTAAATTTTCATACTATACACAAATGCGGGAAGGACTTTATTTTTCCGGTTGAACAAATGCAAACTTCCTTTTTCTAATCTCAAATAGCGCGGGAAGCATGAATAATGCACAAACTGTACATGTAATGATGCCCAACTCAACGACGGTCGCAATAGAGTTTATCCCTGCATGATGCGCAATATTTAAGCTGGTATAGCCCCCTAGACTGGTTAGCGCCGACAAGATTATTGCACTTCCCGTTTCCTGCAATGATTTCAGGGAAGCTCCCTTTGAGTAATCCAAAATATGATGGCTGAGATAAATACAATGGTCAATCATAATCCCAACTATTGACGGCAACATTACAATATTTATAAAATTCAATCGAACATGAAAAACGGACATCAGGGCACCCGTTATTGCAAGCCCAGTAAATAGGGGCAAAAATGTAATGCTAGCCAACCGAAAACTTCTGAGGTCGACTAAAAGAATCAAAAATACCAACCCAAATGCAACAACCATTGCTTTCGGCCCTTTTTCTTTGACCCAGTCCAATACTTTGGCTGCGATTAAATTTTCATTCAATATTGCAGCTTCAATATTTTTCCTTTTAATGTTTTCCTTCAGAGCATTAATCTCCATATCCAATTGATAAATATTCTCAACCCGGAAAAAGTTTTTATCAGCTGGAGAAAAAAGCAATAGCAGATAATCCTTTCCTGCCATCAACTTATTTTGAAGACCCCTCGGAACTCGAGATTCATCAAATGGTTTTACATCCAAGAGCGATTCAAATTTATTGAATCTCTCTTCACCCAAAGAAAACCGGATGATGTCCTTATTTTCTTCAAAGTTTTTTCGAATACGGGCGATGACCTCTTTTTTTGATTCATATTCCTTTTCACTGAACATATTAAGGGAATATTGGATTCCGATTATTGTTTTATCTCCATTGGTTTTTTTTATATCCTCTAGAGCCTCATGAATATAAAAAAGGTTGTCCTTCTCTGGGGTCAATATCACTGTAGGTGAAAATGCGAGGCCAAAATCATCCGTTGTTTCTGTTTCATAGTCGCTGGCGGGAGATTCTCCTCTTAACTTCTGAAAATCATATTCAAATTTAACTCCGGGCAAAAGGAATAAACTGGAAATCATAAGTACTATGAAGAATGCGGAAAGAAACAAAGGAGTCGCGGAGTAAAGATTGGCAATTTTCAAATTAAATAACCGGGCCTTGGGTTTTCTTAGCCAATGTATCTTGTCATATAAAAGAGCCTGCGCAGGAAAAGTGAAGTAGTAAGTGACAAAAGCACAGACTATTCCCAGTGTGGCTATTTGTCCAAACTCAGAGAATCCTTCAAAATCTGAAAAACTCAGAATTGAAAAAACACTCATTGTGGTGAGCATAGCAATCAAACCCGATCGACCTACTTGAGTAACCACCACTTCCACCGCTTCGGAAATAGGTTTTTCTTTTAGTAATTCCTGTTTGAAACGAATATAAAGATGGATGCCGTAGTCAATGCCTAAACCCATTAAAATGGCGATGAGAAACCCCGAGATAATATTTAAATGACCAATAATTAGCCGAGCCAGCGCAAATGTATAAGTCAGTGAAAGTAAGAGAGGGAAAATGATTAGAGGAATAGAAAACCACGATCGGGTATAAATAAAAATAATAGATATCGCCATAATGGCTGCTATAACTGCTGCATTTTTTAAATCACTTTGGATGAAATTGTTCTCTTCCAGACGAACCACCATCGAACCAGTGAGATTAATGTTGAGATCATTGTATTTTTCTTCCAATCCACTTTTATTTATTGTTTCCTGAACAGCTGAGATGAAATTTTTTGTAAAGTCAGTATCGGTGACGGTGCCTTTGGGTTTTATAAAAATATAGTAATTATTTTTTTGTTTTCCTCTGTGATAGGTTTCGATCTCTTCAAAAATTTGATAGTCTTTTGCTAAATTACGCAGCTTAATTGGATTAAACGTTTCTTCTTCCAGGAACCCCCCGAACTGGCCGCGCGCATAATCAATAGCTTCCGCCATCAAAGTTTCCAAAGCCAATAAGTCCCCACGCGGAACTAAAAGAAGTTGTTTGTTTTTCAAAAATCTCTTGGGGATTTCGGAGTCTACGAACTGCGTTCCAGGAATTTTTCTGAACAACTTTGCAAGATTATCTATGACCTCAGAGGATTGGATGGGGTCAAGGTTTTCCAGAACCACAACCAAAGGCCCAGAGCCACCTGTTTTGCTAACAACTTCATTAAACTCTTTTATAAGAGGGAGATCTTGAGGAAGGAGATTATCCATCTTGGGATTGAACTTCAAATCCGCTGCTAAATATATTGAGTACCCACTCAAAATCAGCGCAAAAAGAAGTAGCGTACCCGGAAACCTTTTCGTAATATTTGTATAGCACCAACTAAGAATTAATTTCATACCTGTCGAAAAAATGGAGCGTTTATTCCAGGGGAGTAAGCCAAGTTGTGTCAACTGCGGCCACACACAACATCGAGCTTATATCAGGGTAACACATGGACTAAGCCAATAAACACTAAACGAAATAAATTTAATCGAATTTTTTTCTACCCCGATTGCGGGCCACACCTGAATCTCGTGCAGCTTTTACCACCGCATCAGCAACTTTTGTAACTACATCGGTATCGAAAACACTGGGAATAATATAGTCGGGCTGCAAGTATTCCGGCGAAATACATTCTGCTATTGCTTTCGCAGCAGCCATTTTCATTTCTTCATTTATTTGAGTTGCCATGCAATCCAAAGCTCCGCGAAAAAGTCCAGGAAAGCACAGGACATTATTAATCTGGTTGGGGAAATCGCTACGCCCCGTAGCCATGATTGCTACATGCGGCCCGGCCTCATCAGGTAATATTTCTGGAATGGGGTTCGCCAATGCAAAAACTACGGGATCCTTTGCCATTTTTTTCAGATCCTCAACCTTCAATTGACCCGGACCCGAAACCCCCAGAAAAAGATCTGCCCCTGCTATGATTTCACATAAATTCCCAGACAACCCTTCGGGGTTGGTGTTTTCCGCGAACCATTGCTTGGACTCATTCAAATCATCTCTGGATTTATTTATGGCTCCTTTTCGGTCACAAACAATTATATTTTCTATTTTCAATTGCTTTATCATTTTCGTACATGCTGTACCTGCAGCTCCAGCTCCGAGAACAACTACTTTTATTTTTGGATGACTTTTTCCTAGAAACTTGAAAGCGTTGATCAATGCCGCTGAAACAACCACCGCTGTGCCATGCTGGTCATCATGAAAAACGGGAATATCCAATTCCTCCTGGAGACGTTTTTCGATTTCAAAACATTGCGGCGCAGCAATGTCTTCAAGGTTAACTCCGCCAAAACCTGGAGCAATCGCCTTGACGGCCGCCACGATTTCATCGGTCGTTTTCGAGTTCAAGCAAATAGGAAATGCGTCGACTCCAGCAAACTCTTTGAACAACATTGCCTTCCCCTCCATAACGGGCAAGGCAGCTTCAGGGCCTATATTCCCCAGCCCCAATACAGCCGTGCCATCCGTTACAATAGCCACCGTATTGCGTTTTATAGTTAATTTGTAAACTTCTTCCGGGTTATTATGAATCGCCATGCAAACCCTGCCAACACCCGGCGTGTATGCCATGGAAAGGTCATCGCGTGTTTTCAATTCCTTTCTACTGGCAACTTCAATTTTACCCCCCAGATGCAGCAAAAACGTTCGGTCCGAATGGTGAACTACTTCTACACCATTCGTTTTCTCAAGTGCCTCCACAATTTTTTGTCCGTGTTCAACTCCTGAAGTATAGATACTGATATCTCGAATGGAACCCCCATTGGAAAGGGGACGAACGATGTCCACAGCGCCAATATGACCCTCCAGGTTCGCAATTTCTGTCATAACCCTTGGAAGAATTTGTGCCTGTCCTTCTATTTTTAACCTGACAACAATGCTGTCGCCTGCATTGGGAGTGAAAGCAGCTTTAGTCATTTTCCACCTCTAGGTTCTGTGTTAAGAAACAAGAAATTGTAGCATTTGTATACGACACAATGAGCCTTTTCAATGAATATTGCAAACAGGAATTAAATAGCCTACCCTATTGCTGGTTTTGTCTCCGTAATGCAGTTGATTTCCGAAATTTAAAAAATTCCTCTTAGGGCCGCAAACCTTGGCCCGGCAAGCTAAAAAGGATGATTAGGATGCTACTATCTGCTTTCGAAAACTCAAAAAGCAAACGATTCCCCTGTATATGCTGCGGGTCATTGAAATTTAATCCCATCTGCCTTCGGGAAGATGATTCACTTGTTGTTCATTGCCAAGAATGTCATTTGGAGCTTGTCAATCCTTTGCCAACAATAGAAACGATGCAGGAGAATTACCAAAAAGAAATGATTGGAAGTGAGAGAGAGACAGGACTTCATTCGAACTATATTCTGGAAAGGCAAAAACGCATCAAGTCTTACTCAAAACTTTACCACTCCCGATTGAGTCTTATTGAAAGTCTATATCCTGACAAAGGGAATTTACTCGATATAGGTTGTGGTGCGGGGTTTTTTCTTAATTGTGCAAAAGAACGTGGTTGGAATTGTCACGGCTTGGAGATTCTGCCGGAATACATAAAGTATGCCCGGGAAAACTTTGCGCTGGAAAATATCCGCCTGGAATCATTAGATGAATCCCTTACCTATGATGAAAATACCTTTGATGTCATCACCCTATGGGACCTCATTGAACACTTAAGGAATCCTCTTGACTGTTTAAAGAAAATCCATCAGGTCTTGAAGCCAGGAGGGCTCCTGGTAATGTGGACTCCAAATGTTAAGAACGCTATCTTTCTAAAAGAGGATTGGACGGGCTACAAAATCCTGCAACATTTTTATTTTTTTTCAGGAGATAGCCTAAATAACATGCTTGAAAAAGCAGGTTTCAAAGTTGTTTGGCTAAAAACAAACAAAGCTAGAAAAGGCCTGCTGGAAGCAAAAGGCTTTAAACCCTACGATAAATCAGAAAAACCAAATAATCCCATCGAAAGGTTCCTGCGATCTGCCAAGAGAGACATAAAAAATACTTTTAACCCACTCACCTACCTCGGACCTTTATTGGATATGGCAGGCTATGGATTCAATTTATATGTCATTGCATCAAAACTAGACGAATAATGGGTTTGGGAGGGTGTTTTTTTGCAAAAAAAAACCGACAGGACAAAACGTCCTGTCGGCTATACTGTTGCGCAAGAAATTTATTTTGGAATTACTTTAGATGCTTGCGGTCCTTTTTGCCCCATGCTTTTTTCAAATTCCACTTCCTGGCCTTCTTTTAAGGTTTTGAAACCTTCTCCCTGAATTTCAGAAAAGTGTACAAAACAATCTTCGCCGTCACTTGACTCAATAAATCCATAACCTTTGCTATCATTAAACCATTTTACTTTTCCATCAGCCATACCCAATAACCTCCAACAATAAATAAATGGGAAAAAGTTCTTCCCGTAATCTTCAGGGTCTGGGTCGCTGCCGGAACAAAAAATATGTGCCGGGAAAAATTCAAATAAACCTTCCATGACATAATTTTATTTATGCCAAGAGCCCTATTGATTCATTTACTACGACGCCTTCCCCCCTTTTTCACACGCAAATCTTAACATAAAACGACTTTCCCGCCTAACTTAAATAGATCAAAAAAAACCGCTCCTAAAATCAATACAATAGTGCTCAACGGCATTTAAAATCAAATAAATCATAGGTTTGTAGTTTCTACAACTAACGCTTAATGCGGATTGTCCTGTTCTTTGTATTTTCTTTTCAATGAATTCAGGGATCGAACTATAAGGACTGCCCAGCCAGCGCCTGCCATAGGTACCAGAAAACAAATGTGTTGTAAAAACGCCAAGCTTAAAGCCATCTCAGGGGATAACCCTGAAAACTTATAAATTAAAAAAGCGGTGGCTTCATAAACACCAAAGTTTCCCGGAGTTAGTGGAAAAATTGTAGCAAGGTTCAATGCTGCCATAACCAGAATAATAGTCCAAAAGGGAAGCTCTTGGCCCATGCTCTGTTGCGCCGCCCAAATTCCTAATGCCTGCAAAGCCATCATTATCAACGCAAGAACTAAACCTGAACCAAATATCCTATAATCCTTCAACATTTCCAGGTGCCCCGCCCATTGCGCAACAAACTCTTTAAACTTTAAAAAAAGGGAGGAAGACTTCTCCTCATCCCGAATATCAACTTCTGGGATTTTATGTGCTGCGAAAAACATAACCACTGTAAATATTACGATCAACACAATAAAAATTTGGATACCTCGTTGCATCTGCTCTGGCAATGGAGAGAAATTGGCGGCCAAAGTTAGAACGACAACCTTAACGATACCTTCCATCATCTGATCCAGAGCCAATACCGACAAAGCAACCGAATGTTTAATTTTTGCCAACCTTGCCAACAAAACGAGGCCCACCGCATGCCCCCCTGGAAACGGTAGAGTATTGCATGATGTGGACATAAAAGAATTCGCCTGAAATAGTTTTGAAAAAGAAACAGAAAGGTTTTTTGGGATAAGCACAGACCACAATGAAGTCCATACCAGTAAAATAGAAAGATTAAACAAAAAAGCGATAACCAACCATCCTGCACGAGCGTTTTCAATTTCTTTCCAAGCCCGATCAAAATCAACGGTCTTAAAGAATTCATAAAAAAAGTATGCGACAATGGACCAGATTAACCCAAAGAAGATTTTCTTTTTCAAAGGAACATACCTGAGTTTATGAGATGCGATAGGCAGGAGAATAGAAAATTCGAAACCATTGTAGAAACCCTTATTTCACCTAAAATTTTTATTATAACCTCTGATCTTTTAATAATGTTTTGATTTCATTTGTTTTCAATCTTTAAGTCAATGAGAAAAAAAATGGAAGAAAAATTAATCAAGGAAAAAATGTCTCCTGTATATCACGTGAGCTCTGATGTACATGTAGATAAAGCCATCGCCTATATGCTATCAAAAGAAACAAGCGCCATTCTCATAAAAAACCCCCAGGGTGACTATATAGGAATTTTTACCAAGGCGGATCTGATAAAGCTTTTGGAAAAAGACCTCAATCCTTCTACCATTACAATTTCCTCTGCAATGTCCAGTCCCATCCGATCCCTGGATCAGACCGAGTCTCAGGATGAAGCCAAAATGAAAATGTTAGAAAAAAATATTCGACACTATGCCGTTACAGACGGAAAAAATATTGTTGGCATGATTTCAAATAAAGACCTTGATATTTAAATGGAAGATTTTAATTATCGTTTGATTTCGTTCGGTGGCTTTTTCCTGCTTTCTGGAATTGCATGGGCAACTGGGTCTCGCGCCATGGTTAAAACAGAAACCATATTGGGAAGTCTTTTTCTTTCCTGGGCATTGGGCGCTTTGACCTTTTGGTTCGCAGGCTCTAGATCTGCCCTTCAATGGATCAATGAATTCCTGGTTTCGCTTTTAAGCGCTTCCCATAAAGGCGCAGTATTTTTATTCGGCCCTCTCGCTCTAGGCCCCGGCCAGGCACTGCCCGATGGAACTCCTTCTATTGGTTTCGTTCTTGCCTTCCAAGTATTTCCTTCTGTAGTTTTCTTTTCGGCACTGCTGGGAGGATTATATAAGCTTGGGGTCATGCAAAAAATAGTCCGATTGTTTTCAAAATTTTTTTACCGCATTCTTTCTCTATCTGGCGCAGAATCACTAGCTGCTTCGGCTAATTTGTTTGTTGGAATCGAATCAGGTTTAACCGTACGACCCTATTTAATAAAAATGACTCGATCTGAGTTATTAACCTTGATGACTTGCATGATGGCCACGGTCGCCAGCACTGTAATGGGAATCTATGTTATCGCTCTACACCAAACCTTTCCGAATATCGCGGGTCATCTTGTTTCCGCATCATTGATATCAATTCCATGCTCCATATTGATCAGCAAACTTTTTTGCCCTGAGTTGGGACACCCCGAAACCTTTGGCAAACTTGTTGATAACGACAGCGAAGTTGCAAACAACACGGGCTTAATGAGTGCCTTCGTGGAAGGAGGGAGTCAGGGCGTAAAAATGGCTATTGGCATAGCCACGGTTCTTATTATCGTGTTGGGCTTAGAAGCAATATTCGACCTCATACTAAGTATGCTTCCTGAATTCCAAGGACAATCACTTTCCGCAGTAAGGTTACTCGGATGGATCACATTCCCTTTTTCAATA
>CAZECX010000095.1:0-13269 GCA_964510965.1 uncultured Nitrospina sp.
CAGGGGCAAAACTATATCCAGAAGCTTTTAGGTGAATTTAGTAGTAAACCGATTCGACCTATTACCTTCCACGTTAGTGGGCCAGCATGATGCTGGATTCAACAGGTCAATACCCGTAGTGCAAATTAACCATTATCAAACATTTTAGTTTACTAATATTACCTTCCACGTGAGTGGAGGCTCTTATTGTTTTTAAGGAGATTTTAGATGGCAACCTATACCAAGGATAAAGATGTAGAAACTACGCTCGAAGATGATTCCGAAGCGCGCAATGCGATGAAAGAGGTTTTTTCCAATACCGCAAGATGGCCTGAAGGCTTTGGCGGATTCACAGCGGACGTGGTTGCAAATATCAACGGCGAAGAGCAAAAAGGCACCGTGACGGTCAAAGGGCCAAAGGATATTGAAATCAGCATAGAAGAAGAAAAGGCAAAAGGTTTTTTGAGCGAAAACCTGTCATCCATTGCCATGCATCGGGGACCCCGGTCTTTTGAAGAGTCGGATGGAAAATACAAATTGGTTTTTGGTGATGACGGCACGCATCCTTTAGGACGCAAGCTCGTTATGGGCGGTGATGGTATGAGCTCTTTTTATCGCATTAAGGATGGACGTATTCAGCAGATCAATCGACAGACCCCGCGTTTTTCTTTCTCAATTAATATTGAGGAAAGCAAAAAAAATCAGGATGGAAAATTTCTTACGCGAAAATACTCGGTTTTCTATTTCAATCCTGAAACCAAAGGGTTGAAAGATGTGGAAAGTTATACCGATGAGTACACACGGGTGGGCGCAGCCGATCTCCCGGAAATGCGTCGCATCATAAATTGTGAAGAAGGCGCGATTTCAGTTTCTACAATGACTTTGAGCAATCATAAATTGATCTAGCCTGCATTCTATCGGTTTTAAGGGAGGGCATCGGGCCTGATTCCAGGTGCCAGCGAATCGTCTTTTACATTTTTGTCAATCGCGACTCCCTCACCGATAATACTGTTTTTAACTGTTAAGCCGCCACCTACGGTGGCTCCAGACCAGAGTATGGAATTTTCCACCACCGCGCCGGACCGTACCCGGCAACCATCACCCAGTACCGCATAAGGTCCTACCTGAGCGTCTTGTGATATTTCACAGTCTTTGCCAATATGAACCGGGGGCACCAGAAGGGGACCTTCGGGGTTTCTGGATGATGAAGTTTTCAAAGTCACCTTTCCATTGAGCGCGTCCTTTTGTGCCTGGATGTAGGTTTCGCGTGTTCCCATATCTATCCAATACCCTTTGTGCAGAAAACCGTAAACGGGAAGATCATCCTGAATCATTCCTGGAAAAACATCTTCAGTAGTACCGCAGAATTCATTTTCTGGAATGCGGGAAAAGATATCAGGTTCCATGATTTGAATGCCGGTGAACATTACCTGAGCGGTGGGTTCTGAATTTTTAATCGAGTGACCAAGAAAATGAACGATGCGGCCTTCATCCACTCGCTGGATAGAATCATATTTTTCTGCGTCAGCATCCTGCCGAACTACGAGAGTCAGTTTGGAATTTTTTTCTTTGTGGGATTTCAGGACATCCTTCAAATCGACATCGGCGAGAACATCGCTATTGATTACAACAAACGTCTCATCTTTTAAAAAACTTTCCAGTTTTTTTATTCCACCGGCGGTGCCTAGAATTTTTTCTTCTCGGGAAAAATGCAGGTTCACTCCAAAATCTTTTCCATCACCAAAATAGTCGATGATCTTTTCAGGTTGGTGATGGAGGTTTATTGCGATTTCCTGGATACCCTGTGAACTGAGAAAGTTCAAAGCGTGTTCCAGAATAGGGCGGTTGAGAACCGGAAACAAAGGTTTGGGGAGATCGTTTGTCAGAGGTTTGAGGCGGGTGCCAAAACCCGCCGCCAGAATCATTGCTTTCATTTTTGACTGGCGAGAGCTTTCAGGGATTCTGTAAAAGGAGCCTGTGCGATACCATTTTCTGTGATGATCGCCGTGACCAGATGATTGGGGGTGATGTCGAAAGCAGGATGCGCGGCTTCGATGCCCACTGGAGAGATTTGTTTCTGGTTGATGTGGGTAACCTCATCGGAGGAACGCTCTTCAATTGGGATTTGTTTTCCCGATGCAAGAGAAAGGTCGAGTGTGGAAACGGGGGCTGCGACATAGAAAGGAATATTGTTTTCTTTTGCGAGCACAGCGACCATATAAGTTCCTATCTTGTTGGCGACGTCCCCGTTGGCAGCGATGCGATCGGCACCCACCACGACCAGATCGATTTCCTGTTTGTTCATAAAGAAACCACACATATTGTCAGTGATCAATTTGACCGGAATATCGTCTTCTTTCAATTCCCATGTAGTCAAACGTGCGCCTTGTAAAAAAGGCCGAGTCTCATTGGCAAGTACTCGAATATTTTTCCCTGCATTCACTGCGGCACGAACAACACCCAAGGCGGTGCCAAACCCTGCAGTGGCAAGAGCTCCTGCATTACAATGCGTTAAAATTACGCTGCCGTCTTTAACTAGAGTTTGACCGTGCTGGCCCATTGACTGATTCGTGGTTATATCTTCGGTTAAAACGGCAAGCGCTTCTTCTCTTAAGCGAGACTTTAATTCATTGATGGGAAGAGATTTATTGTTTTGGGTCACCTGTTTCATACGGTTAATGGCCCAGGCGAGGTTCACCGCAGTGGGTCGGGACTGCCCAAGGCGCTCGCATTTCTCTTCGAGTTCACGATAGAAATCTTCAAAGCTGGATGCTTCTATGGAATCTGCCCCAAGGCTAACGCCCATTGCAGCAGCAACTCCGATTGCAGGGGCCCCACGAATGACCATGGTTTTAATGGCATGCCCAACTTCTTCTATAGTGCGGCAATCGACAAATTCTTTTTCTGCTGGTAATCGTGTTTGGTCGATCATGCGCACGATCCCGTCTACATATTCAATGGTTTTGATCATAAGAGTGATTTATTGGAAAAGGTTTTTGGATTTTAAAATTTCGCGGAACTGTTTTTCTGTGAGGCCTGCCACTTCTATGGTTTTATTTTTGCTGCTGAGTCCTTGAACAATGCTGATTTTTGAAGGACTTACCCCGAGCCATTTAGAAAAAAATCGCATGCATGCTTTATTGGCGGCACCCTCAACAGGGGGAGAGGTTAAACGTATTTTTAGTGCGTCATTATATATCCCTGCCACTTCATTCTTTGATGATCGGGGCTGAATTATGGCAGAGAAACGGATTCCATTTTCACAGGAATTAATCCGCATTTCCGCCGTTTGGCATGCCCGCTTTAAATTTATTCAAATGTTTAATGGCGGTGGCTTTAATGTTATCCATCAAGGTCGATTTTTGCTGTTTTAGTTTTTCAATTTCCAGCATCAACTGTTCCAGTTCTTTCATCGCTTCTTGTCGGTGTTCTTCAGCCTGGTCTTTTGCAGCATTTACGATTTTTTTGGCTTTTTCTTTTAGCATTTCTGGTGTGAGCTGAGAGAAAGGATTGTCCCCATTTTCAGGTTGACCCTCTTGCATTTCTTTTATCAATTGATCTTTTTCTTCAATCTGTTTTTTCAGGAAGGCTAGCTCCTCTTCGACCTCCGGTGGGAGGGTGGGGTCGTTTTCTAAAGGTCGAGATTCCAGGTCGGCTCGTATTTCTTTTATTTCATCGTCTTTCGCTGCAATCAGTTTTGCTTTTTCCTGGATTTCTGCGGTCATAGATTTGAAATCATCAGCGACAAGGTGGAGAAAAGTGTCTACCTCTTGTTTGTTATAACCGCGGAACTTATCGTGAAAGCATTGTTCCAGTATGTCGAGATAACTCAAACGCATGGCTGATTACTGTAGTCTTGCCCCAAGTTGGGCGAGGGATTCCACAAGAAACCCTTGCAAAAACATGATTGCTAACAGGACAATGATGGGTGAGAAGTCAATCCCAATTCCCGACATGGGTACCAGTTGTCGGATTCGATAGAGAACAGGTTCTGTTATACTGTACAAGAATTGAACGATAGGATTATAAGGATCTGGGTTTACCCAGGATAATAATGCGCGAATGATGATGACCCACATATATAGCTGTAGGACGACATTTAAAATAGTAGCTGTTGCTTGTAACAAGTTTCCTAGAATAAACACGGAATAAAATATGAGGTGTAGGTTTTCCCGAACAGGGAAAAATTTAATGCCAACTGCCGGTATGTTCTAAACTAAAATATCTGAAATCCCCTTTATTGTCAATGAGATTGGTTTTCCAGTCGGGACCTCTAAGGAAAGTGCTCAATGAAACGAATAAAAATTAAAGAATTACTGAATAGGACCCAGGGAGAGGAAAGTGTATTGGTTAATGGGTGGGTGCGAACCCGTCGTGACTCTAAAGGGGGATTTTCATTTCTTGAAATCAATGACGGGTCTTGCCAGGCAAATATACAGGCCATTGTTGAACATTCCCTCAAAGAATTTTCGGAATTGGATAAACAGATTACAACCGGGAGTTGCGTGGCAATTACAGGAAAACTAGTGGCCTCGGAAGGCAAGGGGCAAAAGATGGAAATACAGGCTGGGGCAATTGAGGTTTATGGAACAGCGGATGTCGAGACTTATCCTTTGCAGAAAAAACGTCATTCGTTTGAATATTTGCGCGAGATTGCTCATCTTCGTCCCCGAACGAATACATTTGGTTCTGTGATGCGAGTCCGCAGCCGACTGGCTTATGCCATTCATCAATTTTTCAATGACCGAGGCTTTGTCTATCTGAATACCCCCATCGTAACTACCAGCGATTGCGAAGGAGCTGGAGAAATGTTTCAGGTCACCACTCTCGATCTCACCAATCCTCCGCAAGTGGATGGAAAAATAGATTATGCCCAGGATTTTTTCGGCGAAAAAACTTCTCTCACCGTAAGTGGGCAGCTGGAAGGAGAAATTTACGCTCTGGCTCTTTCAGATATTTATACTTTTGGTCCCACCTTTCGTGCTGAAAACTCGAATACCAGTCGCCACCTTTCCGAATTCTGGATGGTGAACCGGAAATGGCATTTTATGACCTGGATGATGATATGGATCTTGCCGAAGAATTTATTAAATATCTTTTGGCAGACGTTCTTGAGAATTGCTCTGAGGACATGGAATTTTTTAATCAGCGCATTGATAAAACCATCCTCGAAACTCTTCAGCATATTATAGGAAACCAGTTCGAAAGATTGACTTACACCGATGCGATCCATCGCCTGCAAAAATCGACGGAGACATTCACCTACCCGGTTGAATGGGGCTGTGCGCTGCAAGCAGAACACGAACGCTATCTCAGCGAAAAGGTATTCAAGAAACCGATCATCGTTTTTAATTATCCTGAAAAAATTAAGTCGTTTTATATGAAGCTGAACGAAGATGGGGAAACAGTTCGGGCGATGGATGTTTTGCTTCCTAAACTCGGCGAGATAATTGGCGGCAGTCAGCGTGAAGAAAACTACGATATTTTATTGAAGCGCTTGAAAGACAGTAACCTTGATCCTGAAGAGTACTGGTGGTACCTCGATCTCAGGAGATTCGGATCGGCACCGCATTCCGGTTTTGGGTTGGGATTCGAACGCCTGGTCCAGTTTGTAACGGGCATGGAAAACATCCGCGATGTAATCCCTTTCCCACGCACACCCAAGCACGCCCGCTTCTAGCGGGGCAGGCCCCACGGCCAATGGGTCGGTGCCAAAAAAGCGAGACCATAGTGTTTGGGCTTTTTACTATGGTAACTTAAAAACTTTTTAAATCTCTATCCAGAAGCTTGAGTGGATTTGTATCGCCTGCAAAAGAATGGACCTATTGCCTCTTGCGCTAGCAAGTGGGGAGAGTGAAGTGGAAGGTAGTGCCTTTTCCTTGTTGGGTTTCGAACCAGAGTTTCCCCTGATGATTCTCTTCGATGATGCCTTTACAGGATAAAAGGCCAAGACCGTTTCCATCTTTTTTCGTGGTCAGGGTGTCTTTGAAGAGATAGTTTTGAATATCTTCTGGGATACCTGCTCCCTTATCTGTAACACTGACCTGCAGGAACCCATTGTTTCGGCTGATTCCAACTTCTACCATTCCCCCCGATTCAGTAACGTAACCTGCATTGATGATCAAGTTTTGCAAAACGCGCTGAATGTCGAGAGGGTAAAAGACGGCTTCTAAAGAATCTCCAGAGGGATTTATCTTTACGTCTTTATCCTGAAGTTGGACATGGGTTGAAAGACCTTCTACCGTTTCTTCGATAATCGGAACAATCGCCTTTTTGGATTTTACATATTCTGTTTTTATTTTTTTGATATGGTTCAAGCTGGAATCCAATAGATCCATCAGGTTGGTTCGAACCGTCTCAACCACGTTTTGGCATTTTTCCATGTCTTCCAGTCCTTCCCGTTTTTTATGTCCGGGCTCGGTGCCTTCATACAGTTCGACAGAATCTTCGATCGTCAATTCAGCAAGGCCTAATGTGCTCAGAAAATTTCGGATGTCATGAGTAAAAATACTCAGTTTCCGCATATCCTTCATCATGGTGTCCAGATCGCCTCGGACTCGGCTAGACAGGGTGCGCATGATGGATAACAGGGCTTGTGGTTCGGATGCCAGATAAGTATGGAAATGTTCTTCGTTGATTTCCATGAGCAGGGTTTGCTTTTGCGCTTTTGCAGAAGCCGAACGGGCTTTGGATTCGATCAGTGACATTTCACCTAAATATTGCCCCGCTTCCAAAACAGCAATTTGTTTGGGTCCTTTATAAACATCAAGCTCACCTTCCAATATGAGGTACATTGCATTTTCCAAGTCGTCCTCATTGAACAGGACCTCACTCGGGGCAAGAGAAATCTCGCGGCAGTGATCAACGAGGTTGCTTAAGGTAGATTCATCGAAAAAACTGAGCAGGTCGGTCTGCTGCAATAACTTGATCTTATGGTCTTTATCCATGGCTAAAGATTATCATATCAAGCCCAGCTAGGCAACCGGGCCACGCCCGGAGGATATAAGTCCAGGCAATTTTGTGCGGTTCAGAATTTTAAGGCTTCTAGAAATGTAAAAGTCAATAAGCATGAGGCCTTGTTTGTCTTGGAGAAAAAAAATGACCTTTAGGCAGCGGGGCCTCAATGGCGAGAAGGGCAAAAAAGCTGACCCTGAACCTAGAAGGATGGGGCATCTTGTTTTCCAGTAAGAGTCCGGGTCTATTTCCCTACTCCGTGAGGGGGCGAAGCAGGACAGCCGTTTCGATATGCTGGGTTTGCGGAAACATATCGATAACTCGTATATCACGGATCTGATAGCCTTCCAGCCTTTCCAAATCGCGGGCGAGAGTGGATGGATTGCAGGATATATAGATGATTTGTTCTGGTTTTGATTCCTTTAGGGTTTTGATAACGGATTCGGAGCATCCTTTGCGAGGTGGGTCAACAATAATGGTATGAGGTTTTTCTTTAGATGCTAAAAGAGGCGCATGTTCTTCCACTTTCCCGGTCAGAAACTGGCAATTTTTGATTCCATTGGTTTCCGCGCTCAGGCGAGCGTCTTCCATGGCCGGTTCAAATTGTTCAATTGCGATCACTTTCTTTCCTTTTGCCGCAAGCCAAAGCGCTATACCACCTGAACCACTATAAGCATCTATGATGGTTTTTTCTTGAGCATTCTCTACCCAGTTATTTATTAGATCGTACAGTCTTAAAGTTTGTGCTGAGTGGATTTGAAAGAAGGATCCCAGAGAAAGGTGGAAGCTCACATCATCAAGCTTGTCCGTAAGCCTTTCTTTTCCCCAGAGAATTTTGTTTTCTTTTCCTAGAATCACATTGGTGGGTCGCGGGTTGATATTTTGAATGAGTCCCACGATGCCCAATTTTTTTAATTCATTCTCATTTGTGAGCTCTGCCAGAAAGTTTCGCGGGAATCGACCTTCATTAGTTATTAGCCCAACAAGGGTTTCACCGGTGGACTCCGAATGGCGAATGACCAGTCCCCTTACCAGTCCTCGATGATGTTGCTCATGGTAAATAGAAATTTGATTTTTCTTTAATAATTGCCGCAGCCATTCTTTAGCATTGTTGATGGGTTCTAAAAGAATATCGCAAACAGGAGAGTCGGCAACGTTATGCGAGCCTTCGGAATAGAATCCGATTTGTGGATCGCTGGTTTTTCCCTGTACCGCGAAACTGCCCTTGTTGCGGTAATGGTATTGTCGCTCAGCAGCGAAGGCTTCAATTTTTTCTGGCAATTCGATTCCTCCGATACGATTTATGCTGTCTCGTACAACTTGAATTTTAAAATCGAGTTGTTTTTCGTAGTTGAGGTCCTGAAATTTGCAGCCGCCGCATTTGAAAAAAACCGGGCAGGGTGGGTCGACTCGGTCTTTGGAAAGTTGTGTTCGCTCAAAAACATCTACTACTCCGAAACGAGGTGTGGTTTTGATCACCTTCCCTCGGACGCGGTCTCCAGGAATACCGCCTGGAGTAAAAAGAGTATAGCCTTCGTGACGACAGAGTCCATCGCCGCTGGAAGCCAGGGTTTCTACATCCAATTCCAGCCGATCCCCTCTTTTCACAGGAATATTAAGTTTGCGTTTTGCCATTATTTATAAGTGTTCGTGTAGTTTAAAAGAGGGGAACCTTAGCACACTCTCTTACCATAACCTAGAAATCAGCAATGAAAGGGTTGTATACTTGCCGCCATGAACGAAATCATAGCTATTTTAGGAGCTGTTTCCGAAGAGATCGTCGGCATTAAGAGGGCCATGAATATTTCTGACCGGGTTCGTCTGGGTAAATCCGAAGCCTGGCCAGGAAAATGGCAGGGCAAAGATATTGTTCTTGTCCGCACGGGTATTGGAAAACAAAGAGCAGAAGATGCGACCCGTCAGGTCATAGAAAAATTTCATCCCGCATTAATTATCAGCATGGGATACGCCGGTGCTTTAATCAAAGGAATGAATGTGGGAGACCTTTTTGTCGCTGATACCATTTTGAGTTCGGCAAGTGATTCGACGTCTTTTGAAATGGATGATCCCGAAAATATAAAATGGTTGGATTTGGCAAAAAAAACACTGCCGCCAGAAAATGCCAAATTAAGGGTGGGTAAACTCATTACAGTCGATACGGTTATTCATACTCCCGAGGCGAAAAAAAATCTTGGCGACCGGTTTAAGGCCGAAGCCGTGGAGATGGAAACCCTTGTAATATCCCTTCTTACTCGGGAAAATAAAATACCATTTATTTCGGTTAGGGGAATTTCTGATGCGGTCGATCATGTATTAATCGATTCTTCAAGCTTTTTGGGAAGTGATGGAGAAATATCTAAATTAAAAGCAGGTTGGTATGTCCTAACCCACCCTAAATCCCTTAAAAATGCACTTTCCCTCCGTTCTCACGCACAAATCGCCACCCAAAATTTAACCGATTTTATCTCCAGGTTAATCTCAGTTTAGCTCCCTTAAAGGTAACAATTAATGTTATAGTTACATAAGCATATTGATAATTTTAATTTCAATATTGTTCAACCATTTTTTATTTGGTTGTCAGCACATAGTCATAATTTTGCACGGGGAGAGGATTATGAAAGCATTAATTTTTCTATTCAGTGGTTTGCTTCTTTTGGGAAGTACATCCTTGGCATTTGCAGATAGTATCGAATGGAATTGCAAAATGTCGATGGGTGGGAACGCAACATCGGTTAAAATGTGCATTGAAAACGAAACAAAAGCAAAAAACGAAATTGAGTCCATGCCTGTAGAGCTTGGAATAAAAAGTTATTGTGAGAGGCATTCTGGTGGCAGTTATACCATCTTGCAAGCTTGCATAACGCATCAGCAGGAAATACAAACACGCCTTAGCAAACGTCAAGTAGAACCCAATATACTGGCCTATTGTAAAAAAATTGTAGGGGATAGTGTTTCGTTGCTGGAATCCTGTATCAACGAGGCATCCAAAAAGCCTTAAAAGGTGAACTTCCCCCTCCCCAAGGGGAAAAAATGACGTTCTCCGGTCATTTTTGCCGGAATTTCTGACGCGAACCCCATCACCTCCAAATTAGAAAACCCTTTGTTTAAATGAGTTTACCCTGAAAACGAGGCCAGGCCTTATTTTTGGCATGGGGATTGCTCTATCTATAATTGAAGATTCGAACTGGCACTGCCACCTCCAACGGATTGAGTTCACCTCCAAGTGGCTCAATCCGTGGCGTGCCAACCTCGATGGCTAACAAGCTTTTTTCTCTCCGGCTCCCGTAAGGGAGCCACCCTCCCTCTCTCCTCAGCAAGCTGCCGGTGCCTATTAACCATTACCCAATAGCAAATCAAATATATTTCGGTTTTTTACTTTAGCCCGTGAGCATATATTTTTTCGAGCACAAAAATTCTTCAGTCCGTCATCGCGAACGACCAGAGGGAGTGTGGCGATCCAGACTTAATAGTGTTCACTAAGTTTCTAAATGGATTTGCTTTAGAAAGTCCTTATTTCTTCTGGATTGCCACATCGCCTTCGGCTCTTCGCAATGACGAGAAATGGGATTGGTTTACGAAAGAGGCAATTTGCAACGGTTCTTGTTCCGTCAAGGGTGGGGCATTGTCTCGCTAGTGAGAGAAGGTGCGATGGTGATTGCTGCCACCGCCACCGGGATTGGGGCCACCATTGAGGATGTGGATTTTTCCCTTTAAAAGAACCGAGGCCAGCCCATGCAATCCACTGGGCATGGGTGCAAAGGTTTTCCATTTTTTGGTTTCTGGATTATAGGCTTCGTTCTCTACATAGGTTCCATCGCCTGACTCGCCGCCGAACACATGAATCCATCCGTTTAGGAATTGCGAGGTGATGCCACTGCGCGCAGTGGGTAAAGGAGCGTGCTCCGTCCATTTACGAGTTTTTGGATCGTAAGATTCATTGGCGCTGAGGTTGTTGTGATAGTTGACATCAATACGTCCGCCGATAGCGAATAGTTTTCCGTTCGCTGTTGTTGCGGTCAGATGGTCTCGCGGTGTGGGCAGTGCGGGCAAGATTTCCCAGGAATCTTTCGCGGGATCATAAACTTCGTGGGCATCGGTGTTGACCAGTTTGAATAGTTTTCTATGCGCACCACCGACAAGATGTATTTTCCCATCAATGACCGCCGCTGCATGGGCTCCTCTTGCTGTTGGCATGGGAGCTTTATTGAACCATCGATGCAGATCGGGATCGTATTCATAAGTGGTGTTGACGGGATTCCAAAATCCACTTTCAAATCCGCCAATGACATAGAGCTTGCCATTCACCACAGCCGCCGTGGTGTGATGTAAAGGTTGTGGGAGAGGAGTTGCCTTGCCCCATGTCTTAGATTCTGAGTCCCAGACATCGACGCGGGTGGTTGTGCCTTTGGGGGTGAATCCTCCCAGAATAAATATTTTTCCGTCGAGGAGGGCAGCTGAGTTTTCTGTTCGGGTGGTGGGGGTTGCAGACAGTTGCTTCCAGATTCCAAGAGATTCAGAAAATGCTGGACTGGAAATCAAAGAACCCAGGGTTCCCATAATCAGTAGGACAGCGAGGCGTTTCATAGCTCGGCTAATTTGATTTAAACGCGGTTTTTCCTTTTACGATCTGATCGAGTGTCACCAGTTGCTCAAGAAGGTCGGGTAGAAGATCGATTTGCAACATATTGGGTCCATCCGACAAGGCTTTGCTGGGGTCAGGATGGATTTCCATGAACAAGGCATCGCAACCGACGGCGACGGCTCCGCGGGCGAGGTCGGGGACCATTTCACTTTGGCCGCCGCTTGTTGTTCCTTGTCCGCCGGGTTGTTGCAGACTATGGGTTGCATCGAATATCACCGGAAAACCGTGGTCGCGCATCAACACCAGAGACCGCATATCGACCACCAGATTGTTATAGCCGAATGTAGCACCGCGCTCGGTGAGAAGAATGTTGCTGTTGCCGCTTTCTTCAATTTTAACGACGACATTTTTCATATCCCATGGCGCCAGAAATTGACCTTTTTTAACATTGATGGGTTTGCCAGTTTGCGCTGCTTTTACCAATAGATCCGTCTGTCGGCATAGGAATGCAGGGATTTGCAGGATGTCGAGAACTTCTGCTGCCGGTTCGATCTCTTCCTCTTTGTGAACGTCAGATAAAATGGGAAGGTCCAGTTCGGTTTTTATTTTTTGCAGTATTTTTAACCCATTTTCAAGTCCGGGTCCACGATACGACTTTATGGAAGTGCGATTGGCTTTGTCGTATGACGCTTTGAAAATAAACGGAACCCCTAAATCGCTGGTAATGCGTTTTAGTTTTTCGGCAATGCCCATTGCATTTTGTTCGGACTCAATCACACATGGTCCCCCAATGAGAGCCAGAGGGTTTTGATCTCCTATTGAATAGGGACCAACAGCAATGGATCGAGTTAGTTTAGGTGATAAGCTCATTCGGGTCTCGGTGATAATGCAGCCTGAACTTCATCTGCAATGGGAACAGGGTGAGGCACTTCTGTTCGTGCGGGTAAACCATCGGGAGCCAGAAGTCCCAGCATGATTTCACGGACCTTTTCATTGTTGGGTGCTTTGTAAGGGGAAGCGAAACCGTTTTCGGACATGTCGGCAAGGTTGATATCTGGAAAATCATTATTCAAAAGTAGAATAAGTGGAATCTGCCGATACTTCTTTTTAATATTGAATAAATGTTTGATTTCGTTTTTATCTTTTCGGGGGACAAAAACGATCAGGTTACAATTTATTAGATCGGGGCGTTTAAAACAATCGCTTATAGAAACAAAAGTCATGACGGTAATGATTTCTTCACTGAGAAATTTCGCCATTTGTATGCGTTCGCCGCGAATAGGGTCGACAATGAATATGGTTTTGTAGCTCATCCAACTTTCCTACGGATTAATAAATTCACGAGCCAGTTTACCATTTATTTTTAAGTAAAACCTCTTTGATTTGCTTTAGCCGCTGTGAAACAATGGTAAGCAGGCAAAACTTCATTGAGAGGTTTTCTGTTATGTTGAATAAAAACTCCTTCATTTTTTTAGTGGTTTTCTGGTTTGCTTCCCCAGCTTTTGCAGAAAATCAAATTGTTGTTGTAAAAATTTCTGGTGCAATCAACCCAGCAGTTGCTGAATATGTTTCTCAGGAAATTAATCAAGCCAATGAAAGTAAGCAAGCATTAATTGTTCTCAATATGGATACGCCGGGCGGATTGGATACTTCCATGCGGCAGATCATTAAAAAAATTCAAAGTTCGCATGTTCCAGTAGCTTCTTATGTTTCGCCCAGTGGATCGCGTGCCGCTTCAGCAGGAACTTTTATCA
>CAZECX010000096.1:0-13182 GCA_964510965.1 uncultured Nitrospina sp.
CAATTTTAAAAAAAGCATGAGCAAAGCGAGTTCCTCATAATTCCGATGGCCTTCGAGTTATCCACAGGAGCTCATGGCAAGGTTAATATATAAAAGGTTAAATAAAGGAAAAGGATAGGGATTTGAAGTTGTTATAATACATCAATAAAAACAATGCTATAAGGGACATTTTTATTTTGAACTGGCGGTCAAACCTACTACATGTGGACGAACTGGCGGTCAAACCTACTACCTTTTGGACGAACTGGCGGTCAAACCTACTACATGTGGCGGTCAAACCTACTACCTTTTGGACGAACTGGCGGTCAAACCTACTACTTACTTCCCATAAACAAGGCTCTGCACTTGCCATAATTTGTCCTAATCTGCGAATTGGCGGTCAAACCTACTACTTACTGGCGGTCAAACCTACTACCTTTTGGACGAACTGGCGGTCAAACCTACTACTTAAAAAGCACTTATCCACAGATTTGGTGTTTTTGAACTCACCCTTTTTGGATTTTTGTTCGCGCCTCTTTAACTCTTTTGTTGGCGGCTTTTTGCTCCGTTGAGAACGCGGATGTCGGGAATACCGTATATTTAACATCAACGACTTTTCGGCCTTCTTTTTGTTGGTCTTCTTCATAATTCATCAAAACACCTCGCTCAACCAACTCATTCAAAGCGGACGTGATTTTTTGTCTGTTTTTCCCATCTGTTGATTGTTGTAATAACGCGCTATCCCTTACAAGGCTCGAATATTTGAAATGATAGTGATCTAAAAGGCTGGCTTGTCGAAAACGGTTGATCAGTTGCTTATATATCCAACGTGTCAGTTGCTCATTACACTTCAACAAACGGTCATAGTTGAACTGTCTGTATTCAAGGCGGTTGATGCCGTGGCTGATGAAAAGCGGTAATCTGGCGATATGGAGCGCATCCGTATCAGCCAAATATTCATCCCGCCCCACAGTCACAAGGTCTTGCAAAATGGACCCTCGCCAGACCTCTTTCTCCTCATTATAAAGCGTAATAACGCAAGAACTCATGACTTCTATAGCCTGTTTGATTTCATTGCGGCTTCGGCTTCGGTTTCTTGATTTCAGCTCGTTGAAAATCATGCTCAAAGAAAACCGTATCCATGTTTCAATGTTTTGCGGGTCATGAATGCCGAGCTGTTGATCAGTGAATATTTTCTTTAAGGCTTCCTCGACAAGCTCCTCGGTAATACCGGGGAAAAACGATTTGTATTTTCCGTCTTTTTGCTCAATTTGCGCGGGTTGTATTTTGACAGCGCAAGGCATGTCATTGTAAATATATTCCCATTTATACGGGTCAGCGTGACCTGTTGGCGTTCGTATTTTTTCGACTTGTCTTGGCGTGAAGAAATACTTTGGGATACTTTCCCATATTTCTACTGTATTGGAAACTTCGCTTTCATCGTTCGTTAAAAACTGAGAAAACATATCGAGTTGAACACTTTTTATAGGCACACTCGGCGGTTTTTTCATTAGTGTTTTTTTCTTCTTCATGAAGACACTTTCTTATTTTAAAATGTTAATATTTTAATATTATAATTTTTTATATTTTTTAAATAATAACAACAAAGCTTCTTCGATTAAATCAGGACCTTTACTTCCTGTGATATGCTTTTGTTCTGCTACAAGCGAGTCAAAAATTTGTTGGTAATCAACACGAAGCCGAAATCCTTTTAATGAGCGTTCTATCGGTTGTGGTTTTTGATCTCTGGCCCTCGGTTTCGGCGCGGCTGGATTAGAAACAACTTTTCCCGAAGCAGAAAGCCTTCCCGCTCGTTTATCCTCTTGATTTAACCAGTCAGGCTGCGACATGTTTTTGAACCTCCTCTTGTAATACAGCGGCAAGAATTGCTTTAAATTCTTGGCGACGATCATTGACGTTGTAGGCCTTATTCAAAGAAGCATCGAATATGGTTTTATAATGGCTTGCAGCACGGCTGAAAACTCCGCTTGAACGAATTTCAAAAGCACCTCGTTGAAGCAAGGCTAAAACGGTATCTTTCTCTTGTCGCCGTGAACGATTGCCGTTTGTTACAACAGTAATAATTCGCTTATTTACGGCTTTCGCTTTTTTGTAGGCATCTGCGTAAGTCGCATATTGAGAACGCTCCGGTTGCACGGGCATTAAAAGCAATTTTGGAGCGGGGATTTCCCAATCATTGGCCTGATGATCAATTATAACCAGATCAGAGTCAGGACTTTTATCAGGAAGTTCTGACAATACAGTAAAAGGCAATTCGCCGTCTTGATAAAACAAGGTACTTGTTCCTTGCTTATCCTGACAAATAACAACAGGTTTTAAGCCAATATCCACAGCAGAAGCGGCAAGGTTAAGGCTAATCATGCTTTTCCCTTGTCCTCCTTTTGGATTCCAAACGCTAACAATTTTCATATTTTATCCTTTTAAAATGTTAACATTTTTTTATACTAACATATTAAATGACAAAAACAATAAAGAATCCAGATAACGCATAGCAATCGAAACACCCCAAAAAGGGACCCCTTTTGACACAAAAATCTTGGGTTCGTAAATGATTGATAATCAAAGTCCTTGACAACACCAAAAGGGCCGCCCCGTATATTTTATTTTGGAACGCCAATGCTTTCCGGTATACCGTAAAGCATGGCTAAAATCACTGTTATTCCCATTGAACGCATAGCTGAAAAAATCTATCTCATTCGGGATGAAAAAGTCATGCTTGATTCCGATTTAGCTGAACTCTATGAAGTTCCGACAAAGCGTTTGAATGAACAGGTAAAACGCAATATTCGACGTTTCCCGGAAGATTTTATGTTTCAACTCACAAAGGAAGAGTTTGAACACTTGAAGTCGCAAATTGCGACCTCAAGTTGGGGCGGACGCAGAACGATGCCTTATGTCTTCACCGAGCAAGGCGTAGCGATGCTTTCCAGTGTTCTTCACAGTGATCGGGCAATCGATATAAACGTTGCCATCATGAGAACGTTCATAAAGTTAAGGGAAATGCTCTCCACACACAAAGATATAGCGCGAAAAATAGAAGAGCATGATCGGCAGATCTCGAATCTGTACGCTTATATCGAGCAGATTTTAGCGCAACCGGAAGGCAGAAAGAATCCCATCGGTTATATCTGGCCAAAAGACGACGAATAATAAAAACTCTCAATAACTGTAATAGCGGGAGAGTGGTCTTAAGAAGTATAGTTTGTGGTACGCTCCCATTGACATGTCTCTTTTAATGTCTCAGAATATTATTCTTATATTCCCTAAGAGATAAGGAGACATGCGATGGCCCTTATTGGCTATGCTCGCGTCAGCTCCGTCGGTCAAAGCCTCGATGTGCAGCGCGATAAACTCACCCATTGCGACAAAATCTTTGAAGAAAAGAAAAGCGGCACGTCTGAAAAACGCCCACGACTCAAAGCCTGTTTAGAATATGTTAGAGAAGGGGATGCTCTGATTGTCACAAGGCTTGATCGACTAGCTCGATCAACGCTCCACCTCTGCCAAATCGCCGAAACACTCAAGGAAAAAGGCGTTGATCTCCAGGTGCTGGACCAAAGCATCAATACAGCCGATGCCACCGGCCGTTTGCTCTTCAATATGCTCGGCGCAATAAACCAGTTTGAAACCGAAATCCGCGCAGAACGGCAAATGGAGGGTATCCACAAAGCCAAACAGCGCGGCGTCACCTTCGGTCGCCAGAGAAAGTTATCTGATCAAGATGTTCAGGGCATGAAAGAAAAAAGAGGGCAGGGGATACTCATCAAGGATCTGATGAAAGACTATGGTCTATCCAAAGCCAGTGTTTATCGGTATCTTGGTAAAACAGAATAAAACACACCATATTGTGTTTTTTTTAATTTAAATTAATATATATCGTTTTTTGGTCTTGATTTTAAATCATCAATCCCCATGTTACTCCTAAGGAAATAATAGTGGATTAACTAATGCCAACAATAATACATTTCATAGATGTCGGCCAAGGTA
The DNA here is from genome assembly GCA_964510965.1 of uncultured Nitrospina sp. Lineage (GTDB taxonomy): Bacteria > Nitrospinota > Nitrospinia > Nitrospinales > VA-1 > UBA8687. The sequence goes on from CAZECX010000096.1 coordinate 3,988, forward strand.
ATATGGTTCTAATCGAGGCCAGTAACGGTAAGAATTTCGTTTTTGATTGTAACGTTACTAACGATAATCAGGGACGTGTTCTCGATTATGTCGCCAATCAAATTGGCGAAGGAAAACAACTTCATGCATTCATATGTTCACATAGGGATGCGGATCATATGCGAGGTGTAAAAAAGTTACATGCACGTTTTCCAATTAAGAAAATTTGGGATAGCGGTTATCCAGGAACGACTACTGATTCACCTGAGTATCGGGCATACATGGATTTACGCCGTACGGTTGGGAATAGGGTAATAAAAAAATTAACACGTAATGATTACGAACGAACACGTTTTCGTTATCTAAGTGCACAAGACGAAAGACTACCTGATAATGCCAATGCTCAAGGGATTGTTATAAAAGTGGAGCATAGGAGTTCTGACAACACATATGCTCTGTCTAGTTCAATGCTACCTGGGGATAGCGACGCTCAAACTTGGTCTAAAGGAATTATGGTTGATTGCAGTCATAGGGATGTTTCATCATCTATTCTTATGGCGGCACATCATGGCTCTATTTCTTTTTTTGAAGATCCTGAAAAGCAAGATTATTATACCTCTCATCTTGAAGCCATTAGTCCAGATATGACAATAATATCTGTTGGAGATAATGGCCATGGTCACCCCAATGAACAAGCACTGAAATTTTATCGGAAATACTCAAAAGGATCAGATTCTGGCAATAAAGTCTATCGTACAGATACGAAAGGAACCATGAAGCTTACGCTAAAAGATGGTGGTGGATGGAATCTGAGTACACATCAATAAACTACAGATTAAAGGATTAACTTCTATATGCTTAATAATCTATTTGATGAATACAGCCTCAATGCTCGTGTTAAACCATCTTTACTGGCAATATTGCCCGTTATAATCAGTGTTTTTATAATCATTCCTGCACTATATAAAACTATAGTAAGCCTATTTGGTATCTTGGTAGCCTGTGGACTTATAACTCTATTAGCGCACTTATCCAGACATCGTGGCCGCAAAGTTGAAAAAGCTCTACTTGATAAATGGGGAGGATTTCCTAGCACTATTTTCCTTCGGCACTCAGACCAAACAATAGATAAGCATACAAAAAAACGTTATAGAGCCTTCCTTGAAACCAATATTCCTGAATGGGAATCACCAACAGATCAAGACGAAAATTCTGATCAAACTTCGGCAGACATTAAATACAAATCGGCAAGTAAATGGCTTATTGAACAGACAAGAGACACAAAAATATACAATCTGTTATTTAAGGAAAATATATCGTATGGATTCCGTAGAAATTGTTTAGGCATTAAATATTTTGGAATTATATTATCGCTTATCTCTTTAATCCTTGTTTTTTGTACATTATACAACTCAGAATTTTCTATTCTCTTGGAAGAAAAAAACTTAGAGTTAAGTTTCGCTCTATTCTCGTTATTGATGTTAGTTTGGTGGATATTTATAGTCTCAGAATCATGGGTAAAAGATGCAGCGGATAGCTATGCGTTACGGCTTTTATCCGTGTGCGACCAAGTCCAACAATAAACTACAAATGCCCCTTTGTGGTTTATTACCCCTTCTCCAATCAGAAAATATCAGGCAAATTTCACAGAAAATTAGGGGATAAACTGAACAATTCATTAGACATCTATTCACATTTTCAGCATTTTGCCCCTTTCGTCAAGTTGCATTTTTTTGTTGACAACTGTATCATTTATGGTACATTCTGGTATGGATAGAATGAAGAAAATAGAAGCGAATTTTTACCGTTCCGATACTGGGAAAGAACCCGTCCGTGAATGGCTTCTAACACTTGACCGTGAAGATCGACGCAAGGTGGGAACAGATATTCAGAAGGTTGAGTTTGGCTGGCCCATTGGCATGCCCTACAGCCGTAACCTCGAAAAAGGGCTGTATGAAGTACGCAGCAACATATCAAATGGGCGCATTGCACGGGTTTTGTTCTGTATACAGAAAAACCGGATGATCTTGTTGCATGGGTTCATCAAAAAGACCCAGACAACGCCTGATAAGGAAAAAGACATTGCCCGTAAACGTATGAAAAGAGGAAAAAGTAATGATTAAAAAACAAAATATCGGCTCGTCTTTTGACACCTTTCTTGAAGAGGATGGGCTACTTCATACCTGCGAAGAGCAAGCAATTAAAGAGATTTTGGCCGATCAGGTTAAAGCGGCCATGGCTGCCGAGGGGTTAAACAAAACACAAATGGCGCAGCGCATGAACACCAGTCGACAAGCCCTCGACCGTCTGCTCGACCCGCTCAACACAGGAGTGACATTGCAAACCATGCAACGTGCCGCCAGTGCAGTAGGCCGTAAACTCACCCTAGAATTACAGTGACAGGATGCAACATAGCGAGTTTTCAATCGGCACAGAATTTTTTACTGACACCGGCCAATGGCGGTGTACCGATATTGGCACGCGCACCGTTGTTGCAATCAAAATCTCGGAAATCCGTGTAACAACCCAAAAGGGAGACAAAACCACCCAACAGGATATTTCCGATGATCCAACGTGGTTTAATGGCCCACCTTATGCCGTCGCGGAACATATCTTTGACGAAGACGGTATATCCGGATGCTGGGAAAACCAACCCCTGTCCTCATCGGACTAAAAACGCCAAAAAAGTGAACACTTTGCTATCAAAGTGTTCACCTTGAACCTCTACCCTCTTATTCCAGGGTATCAAAATTTCGCAAAAACTGGAAAAGTAACAACGGCTTCAAATCTCAATTTTGTACGTCTACATAAAGTGTATGAGCTCTAAAAGTACGACTTAGCAATCTGGAAATCCCTAAATTGTGAATAGCTCACAGATTTTTTTTGGATAGCCATAATAGTGGATGATCATGCATATTACTTATTTTTCATATAGTTATGGCGCGACAATATACCACTTCCATCAATTGGGAGAACGTAGGATAATGCACAAGCAGACGCTCGTTGCAAACAATTGAGATTTGATGAATTGCTTATTTTGTTCGATTATTTGACACAAATCACGTCCTTGACACAACAGAGGATCTATGATTTTTTAAGATGAAAAAACTTTTTAGGAGACATGAGATGAAAACTACTTTTAATACAGAAAACACACAGACTAGTTTCACAGATCTAGTGACGCATGAACATTCAAGGATAAGGAAGGCGGGGAAAACACTAAAGTTTATTATCCCTGGCCCGTAATAGCCTTGTACTCTTTATCACTGGACAGCGGTTTGAATTCAGAATCGAGCCTTGCTGCAATAGATAGAAAATCCATTTTATCGATTGCTAATCGAAGATGCTCTTTTGCTTCTCGAAATTTCCCCTGACTAACGAGAGCACCTGCCTTGTTATATAGGACATTTCCTGAGATTGCGGTATGCTCATCATGATCTTCTTTACTAAGCCTTAATGATTCGTCATAGAGGCTTATTGCTCCTGAAAAATCACCTTTAGCCTGTAGCAGGGTTCCTCGTAGGGCCGCCACAAAGACGCTAGATAATAGATTATGTACGTGTATGTCGCATAATAAAGGAAAAAAAGATAGCTTGAAGTGTTCAGGAAGCTCGTAGACCTCTAAGTTGTAAATAGTTAACAGATTTTTTTATCGGAGCAAGATAAAATTTGACGTAACTGCTAAACTGTGATAGATAGATGCGGCCTTTTGATCTATTGCCTTATATGGACTTTGAGTTATCTTTATTTTACGCGAAATAGAGTGCGGTAGCTCATATATGAAAAAGACTAACTACTTGTTTATAATATATTTATAGTGCGGCTATATGCCACTTCTGCCAATTGGAAGAGTGGGGGATAATGTATGAGCTGATGCTCATTGCAAACACTTTAGATTTGATGAAACCATTATTTTCGTAAATCACACCATTGACACAATAGAGGCTCTGTGATTTTCTGATATGAAATGACTTTTTAGGAGATTTGAAATGAAAACTACGTTTAACACCACATGTGCAGAGACTAGACACGAGGAATCGGTCACTCAGTTTAATAAAATATTGGACGGAAACAATATTGGACCGCCAGGTTAACCGCTTCAAGTTTTTAAGGCATCCCAAACGATGTTTATGAATTCTTCGTCTTCTCTGATGGCATCGAAGTCATGATCGGATTTTGCCACTGCACCTTCTTCCGGATCTATTGCTATTGCGCGCCTAAGATAACTTTTTGCTTCGTCAAAGCGTCTTAGCCTGCAAGCTGCACACGCTATGTTGTATAACGTTCCTGGCCGGTCATTTACATACTCTAGGCTTTTCTTAAAATTTTCATAAGCTGAATCGAATTTACCCTCGAGGTGTAACGCGATACCTTGGGTTCCAAATACTATTCCAAGAAGCACTTCATTAGTGGGCTTGAGCGCTAGGACTTCTTTGCAAACCCTGAATATTGGGTTGACTACTCTTTTGACCGGTGGACGGGCTGACTCTTGCTCCCATCCATATCTAATAACCCAATTAGTAAACTTGTTCAATTCTGTCGTGAGGATTAAAAACCCCTTCAGATTAAGGAGAGTCTCCTCTTTGAACTTCCCCATGTCTTCATGGAACTTTCCAGAATTTTCAAGGTGAGCATTCATTTCACTAGAAAATTCTTTTACTTTTTTTTCGGCTACTTTAGTAGCAGTACTTTTAGCGGTAAAGTACACAGACGCTAATCCGCCCGCACCAACGAAAGCCGCTAATATTCCTGCCGCCCACAAGAGAGTATTGGTCATGCTCTCATAAAATATTCTCGTCTGCTCCATTGTGGATGTACTTGAATTAATAGCACGTTGCGCAGAGTCCGTTACCCCCTTCAATTCAAATAACGGATTTCGTGGTTTCTGTACTAATTTTTTTTCCAGCTCTGCTATTTCCTGTTTTAAGAGAACTTGTTTTCTTTGACTTTCCAAAAGTTCTTTTTTGAGCTCACTGAAAGATGGTTCAGCTGCTTCCAGTGAAAGTGATGCTGAGATAAACAAGAATACACATAGAACCTTTTTCATATTACTGCCGTTCATAAAAAATTGGGATTTTATTCCATACCTAACGACTCATCAATTCAGTCGTGATTTTGAATAATCTCAGCTACCTTACCGCCCATTCTCCCTGCCCCGACCCCTCTTGTTTTTGGGGACAAGCCTAGGTTCAGGCTCGCTTTGATTTTCCTTAGGCTGAAAGGTCTGAGGGAATGGCTGCTTGTTTTCATTAGCAACCGTCTTTTTCAACACCGCTTTCTCAAACGTTTTCGTGGCCCCTGTCTTCGGCATCGGTTGCGGGGATTTCTCAAATTCCGCACGCTCGCGCACATGACGATCCGTCAACGTTTGTCGGTTCTCTGCTATCTTCGCATTGAACAGGGACATCCCTTCTTTCTGCCGTTGTTTAACGCCCTCAATCGTACGCTGAAGATTTTCGACATCTTCTTGCCTGTCACGGGTTTTCCCCGTGAGCTTGGAAAACATGCCTTGGCTGTTTTTAAGGGCGCGTTCCGCTTGCCGTAATTTGTATCGCCACTCTTCGGGTTGGTAATAGTCTTTCAAACGTTCTGTTTCACGAAATCGTGCCTCGGATGCGGCCTGTTCAAATTTGTAAAGTTCTTCCCGTTGACGGTGCTCCAATGCAATACGGGCCTTTTTGATCTGTTCGGGATCGGGTTGTTTTAAGGCCGGATCAGAAAGATTGTTGAAAGGGCCTTTTGAGGGTTTATTCTTTTGTTTGGCTTGTTCTCTATGGATTGCAAGATCAAGTACTTTGCGCTCTTCTTTCAGTTGAGCTAGGTTTTGATTGAAGACCTCAACTGCTTTGTTTTTTTCACCCTGCCGGGTGTCTTCGCCTTTGCGTTCCATCGACGTGGCCTCAACGCCCATATGAACGCTCGGAGCCTCGTCAAGGCCTCTTGCCTCATGGGAACGACTGTCCACCCGCTCTTCATGGCCTGCTTTTTCTAAAGCACGGTTGAGGTGTTGTTCCCACAGTTTGCGCCAATCTTTGAGGGTGGCTTTTTCGTTCCAGTTACGCGGCTTTTTGGCTTTGAAACCGTTGCGGGTGATTTGGCGGGTGGTAATCAGAAGATGAGCGTGGATGTTCCGGTTGTCGCCTTCTTTGTCGGGCGCGTGAATATCGGCTTGGACGGCTGCGCCGCGTTTGATATAGGCCTCTTGGATGAACCCGCCGAGGAGTTCGCGGTTTTGTTCTAGGGTTAATTCATGAGGGAGGGCGACAATGTTTTCGCGGGCAACTTGGGCGTCTTTACGTTTTTCGAAAAGCTCGACGTTGTTCCAGAGGCTTGAAGCCTCTTTGGCCCAGTCGGGGGCGCGTGCGGGGGTATGGAGGGCGTGGTCTAATACGCCGTCTTTGCCTTTATTCGAGTAGTCGAAGATTTCACCCGTGCGTTGGTCTTCGATGCGAATGCCGGCGCGATAGGCACTCGCGGCGGTTGAGCTTCGGCCCGCGCTGCGACCGATGATTTTCATCGTAAAATGATAGATGGCCACAGGTGAGTGTCTCGTATCCTATTCGCTTCTGTCCCCGGTGAGGACCGGGCATGACTCCCCCTTCTTGAAGGGGGTTGGGGGGATCTTTTTTCGGCTAGGGGCCGAAAAACGCACAACATTGCTTGCAATGTATAAGTGCGCCCTTAGGGTACTGAACGGCTCACTGTCGTTTGCCGTTCATTTTGCTTTCGGTTAAGTGCCGAAAGCCACAGGCGCACGCCTGTGCTTGCGAGAGTATCTCACAGGCTCTAAACTCAACGCAATTCTCTCCGTTCGACTATGCACATTCTTTTGAGGGCACCCATGACAACGAAACTCGATAAACTCAGACAACAAAAAGAAAAACTGAACCAAGCCATTCGGCGCGAGGAAACCGCCCTCAAAAAACAGGCACGGGCCGATGAAACACGACGGAAAATTTTGGACGGGGCTCTGATCCAAAAATACGCCGATGACCATCCCGAGATTCAAACATTGCTGGAAGAATTGCGGAAAAAAGAATTGACGCGGGAGGATGATCGCATATTGTTTGGGCTTGCACCGTTGGAAAAACCGAACCCTGAATAATCAGGATCGTATTGTGTGAGGTTAACGCCTCTTTAGCTTTGCTTCAGGGTGATGATTTCATCAAAGGCGGGCTGATTTGAGAAGATCTTCTCCTCTGAGGGCCGGAAAAATAATTTTTAAGGAATCCTAACGGATGCTCATTTTAATCGGGGGCTGTCTGCCCCCGAACCCCCGAGGATATCTTTACAACGATGATGATAGATTTTTTTAAAGGAATATTTGTTTTTATGTGATAGCTTCAGGGAAAGGAGTCAGCGGTATGGCAGAAAATATCACCAATGAATTAATCTATGAAGTTCTGAAAAGTTTACAGGAAAACATCAGGAGAATAGATTCTTCTCTTAGGGAGATAAAAGACGGACAAATTCATATCCGAGAGGATATCAATTCCGTACGGGGGGATGTTCTCAGACACGATAAGTCAATGGCAGGGCTTGAAGTCGATATTGAGCGCATCAAAAACCGCCTTGATCTCAATGAAACGCCTTTATAAGAAAGCAAAAAAGGGACAGTCAAACTGTCCCCCTTATTAAACAACCTGCCAAGAAAAAACCCCGCTCTGATCGCTCAAAGCGGGGTTGGTGCTTTATCACCGTTGGCGCCCATCGGGTTCCCACCCTGTAACGCAAAATCACTATATCAAGGTTTAAAAATTAAGGGTATTTTTTTATATCTCTATGATGTAATATATAAATATTAAAATATTTTAATATAAAAATAGAAAGGTATAAAAATATGACCAGAACAATTGCGGTTTTAAATCAAAAAGGAGGGGTCGGGAAAACACGAAACTGTCGGGAGAACTCTCGGAGGCTTTAATCGGTTATGAATTGGATACCTTACAATCTGGCACAATTCATAGAGAAATATATGCTCAAAGTGCTTCAGATGGCCTTACGGTTTTTCACACAAAAAACGGTACAAAAGCCGAGGCAGAAATTGAAGCAATCAAAGATGAAGTCATGAGGATTTTAGACAATGGCATTTAAAGCAAAAACAGGAAAAGAAAAACACAGAAGCCATACAACAGATGAAGCCATTCGGGAATTAACAAAAGAAGAGCTTAAAGGCTTTCATGTTCAACTGCCCGCTGAACTACATACCGCCTTTAAGATGAAAGTTGCAAGCAATGGGGGGAAAATGAAAGATGTTATTATTCAATTGGTTAATGGATATGTAGAAAAATAGAAAAATATTTTTGTATTTAAATGTTTTAATATAAAAACAGAATATACCCCCTTATTGAGAGGACCTAAATCTTTTTTGCCCTCCCAAAGTCAAAAGAAAGATTTAGGGTCTCACAGGCTGTTATTTCTTCTGTCCCGTGGCTTCTTTCAGCCGCGTATGCAGTTTATCCAACTCCTCTTTAAACTCCCCTGCCCGTTGCTCGGATGATTTGACCCGTTCATCCAATCGGGCATTGTCGATTTTCAGGCCATTTAAGGCGTTCTGAGCATCGCTCAGGGTATTGTTTCTTTTTTCCAGTGTCTCAGCCGCTTTTTTCAGTTCATCGCCCTGAGCGATGCTCTGAGCCTCCAGACGGGCAATTTCATTGGCCATGTCTTTTTTCTCTTTCTCAATTTCCCGCCGCGCGGCGTCCAATCCGTCGCGCTCGGTCTTGATTAACCTCTGTGCTTCTTTCCAAGCCAAAGCCCACACATGCCGTAAGGCGTTCTCAACGCTTGAAGGCATGGCGGGAATATCCGACGGCTGACGGCCGCTGTTCTCCTCTCGCCATTTAGCCAAATGGGCACTGATGGTTGAATAGCTCCCCGTTCCTAACTTTTCCCGAAGCGCGGACACCGTGACGGTTTGGCCCTCATCGAGTAACACCTGAGCCGTTTCGAAAACCTGTTCTTGCGTAATCCCCTGACGCGCCATAATTTGAGTCCTCCGATAAAAACAGAAAAAAGTGAAGCGTAACAGAACAAACGTAATTACATAATTACGTTACATTAAACCCGTAAACCTCTGTATTGTCAAATCGGATATCAAATGCAGGAGGCAATTCTCGGGGGTGCTTGGGGTCTCTCAGGATAGCCCCCTCCCCTGAACCTACCACGGCATATCAAGATCCCACGGGGAAATACAGAATGGCCCTGAATTACAAA
>CAZECX010000097.1:0-13150 GCA_964510965.1 uncultured Nitrospina sp.
ATGATTCTGGTTTTCTATAACATGCTTGTAAAATTGTGAAAGTAGAATACTTGCTATCCTTGCAAAAACTTCAATATCATTGAGAGGTTTACCAATAAAGTCCGCAGCTCCTGCCTCAAAAGACTTAGCCAATGTTTCCGGATCAGTTTGCGCAGTCAATACAATTACCGGCAAAGGCAGTTCAGTTGCGACCAATTGCATTTCCTCCATTACCTGCAAGCCGCTCATTCCCGGCATAAGCATATCGAGTAAAACCAAATCGATATCCTCACTCATATATATTTCAAGTCCCTCCATGGGATTTGTAGCCATATAAATGTTCGAATAATATTCCTCCTCAAGCATTCTTTTAAGCAATTGCACATTTGCGGGCTCATCATCGATTATTAGAATTTTTGAATCGTGTATGTTTGCTAATATATTTAATTCCTTAACCTTATCCATGGGAGTAGCGACAGGGATGTTCATCGTTTTTTCTCCGGATTTAGAATATGTACTTTCATATAGATAATCAGGCTCTTATTTATCTATAAACAGCTTGGTTATATTTACCCTCACTTTCTAACTTGTGCATAATAGGTGCCAAAAAAACGTCCCAAGAGATGAATATTTTTCTTCATAAATAATAAATGTTTAGAGCGGATTCATTTTTTAGGAAGAGCTCAATACGGGTAGGCAACCCATCAATTAGCAATAATTTTATTGTTTTTGCCAACAATATTATTGCTAATTTGGAGCTTCTGCAGATGATTTTGGAGAAATGGATAAATTAGGAAGAGGCTTATTTTAGCGTCGTTTTTTAATCCCTAATTTTTTAATTTTGTAGGATAGGGTTTGGGGATGCAGACCCAGCATTTTTGCGGCTCCATTCGAGCCATATACTTTTCCGTTGGTTTTTTCAAGAGCGGAAAGAATGTTATTGCGAATATTTTCCTTCTCTTCACCTACCGTAATAACATTTGGACTTCGAACAGTGCTTTTGTGGGAAGTTAAGGAAGAGGGGTTTAAGTCAATCTCCTTAAGTTTGCCGCCCGAAATAATTACGGCATGTTCAACTACATTTTGTAGTTCCCGAATATTTCCTGGCCAGTCGTATTTTCTAATTTTTTCTAAACTTGCTACCGACAAATTAGGTTTATTAAATTTAAACTTTTTGCATATATTTTCAAGTATATAGTTTGTGAGAAGTTCAATATCTTGGTCGCGTTCTCTTAGAGGGGGAACGTGAATAGGAAAAACACTCAGTCGAAAGTACAGGTCCTCTCGAAAGTTTCCATTTAACACGTTTTCTTGGAGGATGCAGTTTGAAGCAACAATGATACGGACGTCCACCTCTTGAACCGTTTCGTCGCCCACTCGCTCAAAGCTGCCGTCCTGCAAAACTCTGAGCATTTTAGTTTGCATGTCAAGGGGAAGTTCAGAGACCTCGTCAAGAAACAGGGTACCTTTATCTGCTAGTTGAAACTTTCCGACTCTATCAGCTAAGGCTCCTGTAAATGCTCCCTTTTTATGACCAAAGAATTCCGCTTCAAATAATTCACCCGGTATAGCCCCACAATTAACTTTAATAAGGGGCCGCTTACCTCGCGAACTTTGTTCGTGAATATTTCGCGCAACTAATTCTTTGCCCGTTCCGGTTTCACCTTCTATAAGAACATTTGCATCGGTCTTTGCCACAAGCTTTATTTGATCCAAAACTCTCAACAGCCTAGAACTTTCACCAATGATTGGAGTTTGAAGAAATACTTCGCGTACCTCCTCTCGAAGGTAACTATTATCCAGTTCCAGTTGTTGACGAAATCCTTCAAGCTTACGATTGGCTTCCACCAGTTCAGCAGTTCGCTCAATTACCTTTTGCTTGAGCATTGTTTTGTCTATTAAAATTTGATTATGAAAATATCGTATTTCCAATAAATTTCGTATTCTGGCTAATACCAGGGGAACATCAAGCGGTTTCCCGAGAAAGTCTCTGGCTCCTAATTCCAAGGCTCGCATTTGTGAATCTGTATCTGACAGAGCCGTTAAAATTAAAATGGGAGTGATAGGGCTGCTGTCGATTTTTTTAATTTCTTCTATCACCGTAAACCCATCAATTACAGGCATTAATAGATCAAGCAGTATCAAATCGGGCTTAATTTGGTCGAAATTTCGTATGGCTTCACGTGGGTCCGTTATTCCAAGGATATTAGAATATCCCTCCTCCTCCAGAAGACGTTCCAAGACTTCAATATTGGTCAGCTCATCATCTATGATCAATATTTTAAGTTTTTGAAAAATTTTTTCTTCAATCATGGACTTTCCTAATGTTGATCTATTCCCGCAACTAAAGCCTAAAATTCCTAAAGACCCTAAGCTCTAAGATAACATCTTACATAATACCCTCAAAAATGGGCCGGAAAAATAATTCAATCCTTCCTCCTGCAATATATCTCCCTCAGTAAATATCGAGCTACAGCTATTCTATTAAACTATTTTAATAACCCAAATTCTTTAATGAAATCAATAAATCGATATGCAAATTAATTTGGAATAACCAACCCTATATAAGGGCTTGACAATACAACTTATGGTGAGGAACCATTAAATATAAGACCAAAATTAAATCTAATGATGGAATGTGAATATTGATTGATAGCATAAAGCAATTTACATCTGCCAAAAACATTTTTCTTTGGGAGCAAAGAAGATTTGAATTATTGGTGTCTTTTATCCAATAAAACCCTATCTTCATTATATAAATTAATTCAAATTTAAGGTTTCTTATATGAAATCTCTAGTCACCTATTTCAATTCTCTGAACAGCTATGGAAAAAAAATTGGCCTCGGTTATGGGCTTGTGGTTCTTATACTAGCTTTAATTGTTGGAATCACCATCTGGAAAATAAATGAGTCCAGCCAGATTTCGAACCAGATCAGAACTCTAAGAGCGCCAACTACTCAAGCAATTTTAACATTGCTAAATGGAATCAACGAATCCCTCGCTGCCACCCGAAGTTGGGTCATACTCGAAGAAGAAAAGTTTAAGAAAGATAGGGAGAAGGCCTGGAAAAATTCTATTCATCCCACCTCTAAAGCCCTCTTGGAATTATCACACGGTTGGAAAAGTCAGAAAGACCTTGAGCGGCTGACTGCAATTAATTCCCAATTAAAAAAATTAAAAGCTATTCAGTTGGAAATTGAAAACATCGCTTCAACCGCAGAAAATGAGCCGGCCCTCAAATTATTAATCGAAAAGGTTAACCCGGAAACAGATGATATTCTTGAAAATATTAACGAATTAATTCAAATCGAAAAAACCTCTAAGACTACTGCAGAAAGAAAAATTCTTATGGGTAACATGGCTGATTTTAGAGGGTCGATGTTAATCCTTCTAGCTAACATGCGGTCTTACCTCCTAACTGGCAACATAACGTTTAGAGAAAACTTTGAAACATTCTGGGATAAGAATACGGAATTCTTCCAAGATATAGAGGAGCATTCTGAATTGCTGACATCCAAACAGTCAAAGTTATTATTTTTAATTCAGTCCAAGCGCATGTCGTTGAGACCTATGACGATGGATATGCTCGATATACGCGCTGGAGACCAATACAACATGGCTAAATACTGGTTACAAAGCCGCGCTTCCCCAGTGGCGATGGAAATAAAATCACTACTTGGGAAAACATTAGCCAGTCAAAAAGGGATGATGGAACAGGACTTCCTTGGGGAAAAGAAACAAGGCCAAATCCTTTTTTCCTTTTTATGGATCCTCCTCATTATTGGAATCGGGCTTTGTGCATTTTTGGGTATTGTGATTACCCGCTCGGTTACAGGCTCTATCGGTGAAGCCCAGGCCGCCGAAGATAAAGCAAGGAAGTTACTGGAAGAAGAAAAAGAAAAATTGATGAAAGATGATTGGGTGAAGTCCAGCTACGTTTCCATTTTTGAGGAACTTCAAGGGATCAATGACGTTCCCACTATGGCCCAAAACCTTTTGAACGGCCTGGCTCCCACCGTGGAGGCGTCACTCGCGGTTTTTTATATTCATTCTCCAGATGAAAATGGACGTGGAAACAAAGGCACATTATCCCTTACAGGTTCTTATGCTTATACAAAACGGAAAAATGTATCCGATAGTTTTAAGGTAGGTGAAGGGTTAGTCGGACAGTGTGCGTTAGAGAAAAAACCTATCGTTTTGATGCAAGTTCCCGAGGATTATCTTCAGGTTACATCCGGTTTAGGTGGGACCCGCCCAAACACAATAACCGTTTTACCTATTATTTATGAAGATGAGCTTTTGGCAGTTCTGGAACTGGCATCCTTCAAGGAGTTCAACCTATTCCAACAGGAACTTTTGGATCAAGTCACAAAAAATTTAGGAGTTATTATCGATAATATTTCCGGAAGGGAAAGGACAGAACGACTTTTGGATGAAACCAAACTATTGGTCGAGCAAACCAAAGTTCAGGCCGAAGAACTTCGCGCCAATAATGAACAAATGCAATTGCAAACAGACAAGTTGGTTGAGTCTGAAGAAGAACTCCGAGCTTCTAGCGAGGAACTTCGAGCCACCAATGATGAACTGGAAGAAAAATCTGAGCATTTAAGAAAACAGAATGAGGACATTCAAAAACAGTCAGCGGAAATACAAGCAAGCCGAGAATTGGTTGAGGAAAAAGCCAAAGACCTCGAATTGGCAAGTAAATATAAATCCGAATTCCTGGCTAATATGTCTCACGAACTTAGGACCCCACTAAACAGTCTTCTTATCCTCTCAAAAACTTTGGCAGATAACGATGAAGGTAATCTTACCCCAGGTCAAATAGAGGAAATGAAAGTAATCCATGGCGGTGGCCAACAACTTTTAGAGTTGATCAATGACATTTTGGATCTGTCTAAGGTTGAAGCTGGAAAACTTGATTTAAGAATAGAAAAAGTCAAGATTGAAGCTTTATTTCGGGATCAGAAAATTCTTTTTGGTCCCATTGCAAAAAAAGCCAACGTGGATTTCATACTTGAATACGATGACGACTTGCCTTATGTCGTTGAAACAGATGTTCAGCGGGTAAACCAGGTACTCAAAAATCTTCTTTCCAATGCGTTCAAATTCACCAAACAAGGGTCCGTCACCCTCAGAGCGCATCACGCAGATCTCTCAGTAAAGTTTTCCAGCAATCTGACTCGCCAAGATGCCATAGCCTTCTCAGTAATAGATACTGGAATTGGTATTGCAGAAGACAAATTGAGAGCCATTTTTGAAGCGTTTCAACAAGAAGATGGATCCACGAGTAGAAAGTATGGGGGAACCGGTTTGGGGCTTGCAATCTCAATGCAACTATCCAAACTTCTTGGCGGTGAAATCAAGGTAACCAGCGAAAAGGGAAAAGGCAGCACATTCACAATTTATCAACCCATTAAATCCGCGGCAGAGATAGCGGTCAACGAAGAACCTGAACAACCCATACTGGAGACCCCCGTAGATAAAACGGAAATGGCTGTATTGGAAAATTTGGCAGACGATGCTGAGGAATTAAAATTTATTCCTGATGACCGAGATAATCTTAAAGGGCATAGATCCATTTTAATCATTGAAGACGATATTAATTACGCAAAGATACTTCTGAAACATATTCAAGGAAAGGGCTACAAATGTATTTCCGCTGGTAATGGGGCAAGCGGCTATAAATTAGCGGAAACACTTCAACCAAACGGGATTATTCTGGACATGCAACTTCCAGATGTCAATGGCCGCGGTGTATTGCAAAACCTCAAGAGTAATGCCAAAACAAAAGATATTCCCGTTCACATTCTTTCAAGCTTCGAACCGGACCCCGAAATACTAGACCTGGGCGCCGAAGGATTCCAAACGAAACCGGATTCCCTGGAAAAACTCGAAGGAATTTTTCGTGATTTCGAAAAGATATTTGGAAAAAATCTGACAAATGTGCTCCTGGTCGAAAACGATCCCAAGGAAATGAGGGAAATGTCAAAACTCATTAGAGACAAAAAACTAAACCTGGTAACTGCTACTTCCGGCAAGGAAGCTGTTGAAAAAATTAAAGAGGGTGGCGTGGAATGTGTGATATTGGATCATAATTTACCAGACCTGTCTGGGCTTCAGGTTTTACAGCAATTAAACGATGACCCTCAAGCTGAAATTCCAAAGGTTATTGTGTATACCGCAAAGCAACTCACACAGGAAGAAAACCTCAAACTCAGCGAATATACCGGCTGTATTGTCGTTAAGGGACCCCGGTCTTCCGAAAGACTTTTAGACGAGTTGCATTTGTTTCTCAATTCCATTAGCCCTCCTCCAAGTCCGAAAAATGAGGATAAAAAAGCTCCTGCTAACTTTAATGGTAAAGAGGAAAAAGTTTTGAAAGGACGCAATGTCCTTTTGGTTGATGACGATATGAGGAACAACTATGCTGTAGCGAAAGTATTGCAAAAAGCGGGGATGGAAATAACCATGGCTGAAAATGGAAAAATGGGAATAGAAAAACTTGATAAAGAAAAGGATACCATTGAAATTGTTCTCATGGATATCATGATGCCAGTCATGGATGGCTATGAAGCTATAAAAACTATCCGGAAAAAAAAGAATTATAAAAAACTTCCAATTATCGCAATGACTGCCAAGGCTATGGCAGAAGACAGGAAAAAGTGTTTGGATGTTGGAGCCAGTGACTATTTAACCAAGCCGATAGATATTGATAAATTAATTTCACTAATAAAAGTGTGGCTGAATAAATCATGAGGCAAAAAGATATTGAAAGAATAGAAATAGATCTTTTTTTAGAAGGTATCAATCGGCGGTATGGCTACGATTACCGAAATTACGCCCGCGCTTCTCTCAAAAGAAGATTATTTGAGAGAATACAAAAACTGGGAATGGAAAGTATCTCGGAATATCAAAAATTAGTCCTCTACGATGAAAGGGAATTTACCGAATTTTTTAATCATATGTCGATAACTGTAACGGAAATGTTTCGGGATCCGCTTTTTTTTCGATCTCTCCGTGACAAGGTTATCTCCCTCCTGGAAACTTACCCTTACTTGAAAATATGGAATGCCGGTTGTGCGACGGGAGAGGAAACTTATTCCATAGCCATTTTACTTGAGGAGGAAGGTTTGTTGGAAAGAGCGTTAATTTATGGAACCGACTTTAACCCAACATCTATACAAAACGCTCAGGAGGGAATTTACCCTGCGGAAAAAATTAAGAAGTATTCGGATAATTACACTAAGGCTGGAGGAAAAGGTTTGTTCTCGAACTATTTCCATGAAAAATACAATCGGATAAAAATTAAAAACTCCTTAAGAAAGCAATTAACATTTTCAGAGCACAATTTAGTTACGGATAATTCTTTTGGTGAAATGAATCTAATCCTCTGTCGCAATGTTTTGATTTATTTTAATAAAATGCTTCAGAACCGTGCAATTTCTCTTTTTTATTCAAGCTTATCCAACCGAGGGTTTTTGTGCCTGGGAGCAAAGGAATCACTGGAAATGTCATCTATTTCCTCAAACTTTGAAGTTGTTGGAGTCAAGGAAAAAATATTCAGAAAGAAAGGCCTGGCTTCTCATGCAGCCAATTGAAATGATAGTAATAGGTGCTTCTGCAGGCGGTGTTGAGGCTTTAACAACCGTTCTTACAGGTTTGCCCAAAACATTTGAGGTGCCCATTGTTGTGGCCCAGCATCTGGATGAATCTTCAGAAATGTTTTTTATAGACCAACTCAATAAAAAATTAACCATGCCCGTTAAATGCCCAAACGACAAAGACCAAATTAACAAAAACTCGGTATACATTGCTCCTGCTGATTATCATTTGCTCATTGAAGAAAACCGTACATTGAGTTTATCTGCTGATCCTCGGGTAAAATTTTCTCGACCCTCCATCGACGTATTATTCGAAAGTGCTGCGGAAGTTTACGAGGAGAAATTAATCGGCGTTATTTTGACCGGGGCCAATAGCGATGGAAGCATGGGTCTTAAAAAAATTAAGGATCACGGTGGTCTTACGATCGTCCAGGAACCTGGTTCAGCAAAGATGAATAAAATGCCGCAAAGTGCAATTGAAAAATCCAGCGTCGATTATGTTTTGGCGCTCCAAAAAATTTCCAAGACTCTAGAAAAATTAGTAAACGGAACTGAGGCGAATGAAGCCTAAAACTAAAAATACTGAATATTTGGTCATTAAAGAAAAGTCCAACGTGTTGATTGTTGATGACCTTCCTGAAAATTTGATGGCCGCAGAAAAAGTGATCAAAAACCTGGATGTAAACATCTTTAAGGTTGAATCGGGTTTTGAAGCACTTTCAATACTAATGGATAAAAATTTCGCTGTGGTTTTATTAGATGTGCAGATGCCTGATATGGATGGGTTTGAGACAGCTACCCTTATTCGCGGCAATAATAATACAAAGAATACCCCCATCATATTTATGACCGCTTTCAATAAGGACGACAAGTTTGTCTTTGAAGGTTATGAGTCTGGTGCCGTTGATTATCTTTTCAAGCCTCTGGACCCGGTAATTGTGAGGCATAAGGTCCAAATTTTTGTAGAGCTGGACCAACAAAGAAAAGCGCTTGAAATCCTTTTGGACAAACGAAAAAAAAGTGAAGCAAAAGTTATTCATCAAAACAAACTTATCTTGGACACAGTTGGCGAAGGAATTTTGGGCCTGAACAGTGACGGTGATATTATTTTTATAAATCCCATGGCTTCAACAATGCTCGGGCACGATGTAATTGAGAATTCAAACGGCAATATCTATCAAATAATTCCAGCGAATAATCCTAAATTTGACACCCCCTCAGCATTTTTGGAGGCTATTAAATTTGGCAAACCTCTTTATGATCAGGAAGATCAATTCTGGAACAAGGATGGAAAGCAATATCCTATTGAATTCACCTGCAATCCAATTTCGACGGATGATAGTTCAAATGGAATGGTAGTTGTTTTTAAAGATATAAGTGAACGGAAGGCCATCGAAAAAGCCATCATCAAAAACAAAGAGGAGGCGGAGAAAGCAAATAACGCCAAATCTGATTTCCTTGCCAGAATGAGCCATGAATTACGTACTCCTCTGAATGCCATCATCGGTTTTTCTCAGTACCTTCAAAGAAACAAAGATAATCCTCTTTTGGCAGACCAGCTTGCTGATGTGAAAACTATTCAAAGTGCGGGAAATCATTTACTTTTTCTAATCAATGAAATTTTGGAATTATCTGTAATTGAATCCGGGAAGATGGTCATCAGTCAAGAAACGGTGTCAGTCAGTCAGGTAATGAAGGAAACCATGGATTTGATCCGCCCCATGTCAGAAGAAATGAACGTTGAAATACGTGACGATATTTCAAAAGGAGAAAGACATTATGTTATCAGTGACAAGTTTCGGTTGAAACAGGTTTTACTCAATTTGATATCCAATGCCGTTAAATACAACCGAGACGATGGCAAGGTGTCTGTCTTTTGCGAGGAAATGCCAGATGGGTTTTTACGAATCAACATTATGGACAATGGGCTAGGAATCGATGATTCTCAAAAAGAACATATGTTTGATGCTTTTACACGTGTGCATTCAACAGAAAAAAATGTGGATGGAGCTGGAATCGGGTTGACGATTGCCCAGAAAATAATTAGGGCTATGAAGGGAAAGCTGGATCTCCACAGCACCCCCGGTCAAGGATCTTGTTTTTATATTGAATTGCCCTCCTGCGAATCCCCAGACCAGGAAATTATCGAGTCGGATAAAAAGCTGGAAACATCAGACCATCTCATTTCGCTTGAAGATAACGAATCCATATTCACTGTTCTCCACATTGAAGACGACCCCTTAAACGTAATGCTGATAAAAAAGTTATTCTCTGCAAACCCATGCCTAAAATACTTTTCCACTCAACAGGGAAAGATGGGAATGGAACTTGCCAGACTTCATAAGCCAGATATTATTTTAATGGACATGGATCTGCCCGAGGAAAACGGAGTGGACCTTTGCTATAAGCTGAAAAAGGACAAAAGAACAAAGCAAATTCCAGTGGCAGCCTTAAGCGCACTTGGCATGCCAAGTGAAATCAATGCTGCCAAAAAAGCAGGAGTGAATGAGTATATGGTAAAACCCATTGATTTGGATGTTTTAACTACCATCTTTAATAAATATATGAAGGCTAAAAAAGCAAAATGATATCTCATCTTCCAGAAAAAAAAGAAAAACCAAAGATCCTAATAGTTGATGACCTTGATGAAAATATTCTTTCCATTGAAAAAATTCTGAAACCTATGCAAGAGGAAATGGAAGTCTTTAAAGCCCGTTCGGGGCTGGAATCCATTCACCTTACCCGGATGCATTCTTTTGCCTTGATCCTCCTGGATGTCATGATGCCCAATATGGATGGTTTCGAAACCGCAGCCCGGATACGAAAAAATGAAGATTCTAAGAATGTTCCGATAATTTTCTTGACGGGATTTAACAAGGACGACAATTTCATTTTTTCAGGTTATGAACATGGGGCGGTAGATTATCTTGTTAAACCCATATCCCCAATGATACTGGCAAGCAAGGTAAAAGTATTTTTAGAGATGGATAGACAAAATTTAATACTTAAAGAAATGTTGGAAGTAAAAAAAATCAATGAAGCGACCTTAATCGAATCCAAAGAACATGCAGAAAAGGCCAGCATTTCTAAGTCGCAGTTTTTAGCGAAGATGAGTCATGAAATTCGCACCCCATTGAACGCTATCATTGGAATGTCCCAGTTGCTGATGAAGAACAAGAACCATGATCTTAAAGAACAAACTTTAGATGATATTGATTTAATCCGCCGATCCAGTAATCATTTGTTGACTCTTATTAATGAAATTCTTGACCTATCTTCAATTGAATCTGGAAATTTTCAAATTAACCTTGAACCTGTAGCACTAGTAGAAGTTTTAAAGGAGTCAATAGCCCTTGTTAAACCACTATCGGAGAAACATAACATCTCTATAAATGCGAATCTCAAGGATGCCGAAAACCTGCATTCCATGGTCGATAAGATAAGGTTAAAACAGATTTTGCTCAACTTATTATCTAATGCAATTAAATATAATATAGAAAATGGAGCCGTCACCTTAGCCTGCAAAAAGCTTTCACCAAATGCCATCCAAATTTCTGTTACAGATACTGGTAAAGGAATTTTAGAGAATGAACAAGATAATTTATTCGAGCCGTTCCGGCGTTTCAAAAATATGGATTGGCAGGCCGAAGGGACTGGTATTGGTCTTTCCATTTGCAAAAAGCTCGTTGAATCCATGAATGGGAAAATCGATTTTTCTAGCGAGCTTGGGAAAGGAAGTAGATTTTACATTGAATTAAATATCTGTGATGCACCTTCTCTTGATATTGAAGATCCTGTCGAAAACAAGAAAGCCACTAAGAATATAGTCTTTGGAACAAATAAATATCAAGTGCTCTACATTGAAGACAATCCCTTAAATCAAGAAATAATATTTAAAATACTCGCAGAGCGCGATGATATAGACATACTAACTGCCCCCTTAGGGAGATTGGGTTTTGAGCTAGCTCAGGAGAAAATTCCGGATTTAATATTAATGGACATCGATTTGCCAGATATGAATGGATTTGAGGTTTTTCAAAACTTACAAGAATTAAACCAAACCAAAGACATTCCGGTGGTTGCTGTAAGCGCTCATGCAATGAAAGAAAATATTTCCAAGGCAATGGATTTAGGTTTTAAAGACTATTTAACTAAACCCGTTGACATTGATTTATTTTTCTCAATCCTTGGTTCGTATTTAAAATAAAAAGTAATTCAAATCAAATTTAAAATTTAAATTGTTCTTGAAAAAAATACTCTTCCTTCCTGGCACTAATAGTCAATAGGTTGGTAAGTTTTGGCTCGCGCAGCTAATTTAAAAATGCAAATTTCAAAACCCATCATACTAGTCGTTCTTTTTGTCGTTATCTTGGGTTTATTGGCTACTGAAAAAAGTGAAAATGCAAAGGGCGATAGTAAAGTTATAAAAGTGGGCATATTGCATTCCCTTTCTGGAACGATGGCTTTCAGTGAGAAACCTTTAATTGATATATATTTATTGGCAATAAATGAGATCAACGAAAGTGGCGGGTTGCTGGGTAAAAAAATTGTTCCCGTAATTGCAGATGGCAAATCAAATGGGTCGCATTTCTTTAAAGAAGCTGAAAGGCTCATTGTCGAAGAAAAAGTGGAAGTTGTTTTTGGTTGTTGGACTTCTGCATGTAGAAAAACGATTAAGCCCTTATTTGAAAAACACAACCACCTTCTGATTTATCCCCTGCAATATGAAGGCTTAGAGGAATCTCCAAATATTGTTTATACGGGACAAACACCCAATCAGCAAATACTCCCCACAGTCAAATGGGCTTTTGAAAATATAGGAAAAGAGTTTTTTCTAGTCGGCTCGGATTATATTTTCCCCAGAACAGCAAATTTTATCATTAAAGACCAGTTGAAAATATTGAAAGGAAAAATTTCAGGAGAAGAATATGTTCCTCTTGGAAGTTCTGATTTCGAAAAGATTATAAAAAAGATTATTCGGTCAAAACCAAAGGTGATTTTAAACACCATCAACGGCGATTCAAACATCGCTTTTTTTAAAAAATTAAGAGAATCCGGAATAACTTCTCAGGAAATTCCCACCATTTCATTTAGCATAGCAGAACAAGAAATCCAAAAAATTGGCGTTCAAAACGTTGTGAATGATTATGCCAGTTGGAGCTATTTCCAGAGCATCGAAAATGAGACCAACCAAATATTTTTAAGAAAAGCCAAGAAACAAAAAATATTCGATTTGAACGCTCCCATGGAATCTGCTTATACCGGCTTTAAAATTTGGGCGCAGGCGGTTGAAAAAGCCAAGACAGCAAATGCCATGGAGGTCATTAGCAAATTAAAGGGGCAGAGCATAATGGGGCCATCGGGATACACTTATCTAGACCCAAGGAACAAGCATACCTGGAAAACTTCACGAATTGGTCAGGTTCAAAATAATGGGGGCTTTAGAATTGTTTGGTCTTCTTCAGAGCCTGTTCGTCCACTTCCATTCTTAAAGTACAGATTCAAATTAGTATGGGAGGAGTTTTTATCGGAGCTTTACCTGCAGTGGAACCAAAATTGGGAAAAT
>CAZECX010000098.1:0-13058 GCA_964510965.1 uncultured Nitrospina sp.
AAAGAGAGATCTTTTACTTTGAATTTTTCAGAGACGGCAGTGGTTGACATGTATAACTCCTTTTATTTGTTATTATGAAAATTTAGAAAATAAGATTATAAATATGTGAAATAATCAATAAAATGATTTCGATATAAAAGTATTTTGGGTTATATCCTGAGGTTTATATGGATATCCCCTGAATTGAGAATTCAGATTTGTATCGGGTAAATACGGTACTTAGTTTAGCAGATTTTATAGGAAGGTCAACGCCCATTGACGCTGGCTGCAAACTTGTAACCATATGAATATCACCTCAATAAAAATATATCCTTTTGATACGGGTATCTCTCAAAGTTCCTTAAGAGCCTATGCCGATGTGGTTTTGGATGATTTAGTCCTGATAAAAGGTTTTAGGATAATAGCTTCCAAATCTGGGGGTTTATTTATTGGCATGCCATCAAAAAAAGGGAAGGATAGCAAATATTACGACCAGGTCGAATTTAAAACGGATGACTTCCAATCCTTGGTACGAGGCCGTATTTTGGATGCCTATAAAGAATTTTCCTGAAATTTAATTTGTAGAAATTTTAACGGTTTTATATAGAAAATTTTTAAAGCTGAGAAACTTTTTCCTTTCATCAGATTCTATATGGCTGCGATCTTTACAGGCGCGTAGTTTGACTGCAAGGCCAGGAAGATTAGTCTGGTATCTCTCTTTTGCCGCCAATATTAGGGATTTGGCTGTATCGCGGGTCATCAAACTATTTTTAAAAGGTTGATGGATATCGGACCAGAAATTAGCCTCACCACTATCAAATTGATCGAGCAAAGTTTCTATAAATGTATGGGGATTGGGTTCTCTGATAGAAGGCTCCTGATTGCAAGCAAAGATAATTTCCTGTTTAGTGATTGTTGAGCTTTTTCGGAATAGGATGGCCCTTAAAAGAATATTTTTTAATTCTCTTACATTACCTCGGTAATGGTGTTGTTTTAGATAGTCGACCGCTGCTGGATCTAGTTGTGGCGGATTATCATTGGATTCTTTTTTATAGCTGTTAAAAAGAATTCCCAGAAAATGTGTTGCAAGGTCTTCAATGTCTTCAACCCGATCATTTAAGCTGGGGATTTGAAAACTCAGTGCGCTGAGGCGGTGATAAAGGTCTTCCCTGAACCTTCCTGCCTTAATTTCATTTTGTAAATCTTTATTCGTAGCTGCAATCAGGAAAATTCTCGAATACCGGGGCTGGTTTTCTCCTAATCGCATAAAAACTCCGGTATCAAGAAACCGGAGAAGTTGCACTTGTGTTTTGGGATCTGCGTCGCCAATCTCATCTAGAAAAACGATTCCTCCGTTTGCCTCTTCCAATATGCCTTGCCTGTTAAACTCTGCTCCCGTATACGCACCCTTTTTATGTCCAAATAGTTCGCTGTAGGTAAGTTCTCCACTATAGGCTGCAATATTGGTTTTTTTTAGGGATAATTTAAAGGCAGGACCTTTTTCCTTTTGAAAAATTTCATTTAGATGCGAATAGATATTATTAAAAAAGAATTCTTTTCCTGAACCAGTTTGGCCGTGAATTAGGAGGCAGGGTAAGCCAGTGACGGTTTCCTGTAATTGTCTTTTTTCCCAGTTCAGCATGCGATTGCATATTGACTCAACAACTGTTTGTATCTGGTAAACCAATGAATGGACATTTTGGCTTTTACCAATAACATTACCAAAATGATAAGAGGAAACTTTTGGATCTCTATATTCAATATCCTGCCGCAGCTGGACAATTTCCTGTTTTAAAATTTCAATTTGTTTGAGATTGTAAACTTTCGAACTGATTAGGCTTGAAATAATCTGCAGAATTTTCTGGTGTTCCTGGGTAAAAAAATACTTGCGAAAACTATCTTGATTGATAACTCCTAAAACACGGTTCCCATGAATAATTGGAACGGCCAACTCTGATTTGATTTGTGATGAAAGGCTTTTATAGAATCCATTTTTTTCGTTTTCTACATTCGCAATCAGGGCTGGCCGGGCGGTGTGCGCCACATAGCCGTTTAAAGACCTTTGATCATATGGAGTCTCTTCGCCTCCTATTGGAAGCAGAGGGATCTTGCTTTTCATCCAGCCTCTTGACTTTGCGCCCACCAATTGGCCTGCTTCATCTTCAATAACCAGCCACGGCCTGCCATCAATTATTTTTGATATGGAGATAGTTCCTGAATCAGCGCCGATTAATTCAGAAGTTTTTGCAAGAATGTTTTCCAGAAAGGGTTGCAGGGTGTCTGAGGTGTCTGACAATAATTCTTCAATTTCACCTAAAACTTCTATTTCGATATGCTCTGGATTCTCTTCTAGAATTAATTTTTCTACCATGGATGCATGGTTTTCCAGAAGACGTTTCTCAAAGGCTGTGAATTGGTGCGGGGTGTTGGTGTAGTAATTTACAACACAAATTAACTGGCCTGATTCTATGTTTATTTTTGGTACTTGATACAATGAAACAAGATCGATTTGTTGAGCTACCGATTTGCGACTGAAGCTCTCACTCATGACATCTTTTATGTAAACTGCTTTTTGATTTTGATCTTTTGCTTTCAATCCTGCGGACTTATCAAAGAACACAATACGGTTAATAAGATTTTCATTATGAATATCTATCTGCTCGCGTTTGTTATAGATCAAAGCATCTTTTTTGTTTTTTGAAAATGCTGCAAGGATTTCTACCCGATCGCTGGGCTCTTGGGTTTGGGATTTTGGATTTTGAATGGAAGAGGGGACCCAAACAGAAGCCAAAGCTAATTTGTCTATAAGTTGAACCGCTGAGCGCATCATTCTCCATGCGGCTTCTTTCTTCCTCGCCAAATCCAAATGGCGGGAAAAAGAAATTTTTTGATGAAATCGTTTGGCACGATCAAGAACTGGGCTTATTTCTAAAAGAAAATTAGAAATATCTTTTTGCTGCTCTTCATTAAGAAACTCTCCTTCTTCACCCCAATCCAGACTTAGAGTGCCAATGGGTCGCAATTGGTGGATGATGGGGAATACCGCTGTGGCTTTGATTTCAGACAATTTTTCAAAAGGATCTTTTGTAAATCCGCCAGGTAATTTCCAGGAAAGAACCATTTCATTATTTAAAAATGCTTGAGAAATTACCGATGCTTCGGGAGAAATGAATTTGGTAATGGGTTCTGGCCGACTTTGTCCGGTTACATATTGACAGACCAGCATCCCTTCGTATAAATCTTCAAGGTTGACTCGAACCATCTTGCAGTTATAAAGGTCTTTTAACTGGGAGCCTATAAGATGAAGTATTTCAAAAAGGCTCTCTTTTCCTAGCTTAGAGATGGAATTTTTTAATAGTGGTAGGGTCATAAAAATATAAAATGAGTAAAAATTTCACACAATAGGATAATAATTATACTATATCCTTATATTTTGGAGAATCTCTATAATTGAGGGGAAGGGAAAAAATGTCAAAAAACCGGCAAATATCGCCAATTTCATTTATCTGTCAACTTTTTGGTTTGGGTAGACGTAAAGAGACAAAAGGGTGAAACCATTTAAATATAATGATTTGAATGGTTTAATTTGAAATACTTGATATATTCACAAATGGCATAAGTTTTGCTCTATTTAAGGAGGAAAAGGAGAATGTTCTTATGTTAATAGATAAACTATTGTTTTCAGATACTGCCCCTACGGTCATGAGGAAGAGCCTGGATTTGATGTCCACTCGGCAAAGCCTGATTTCTTCAAATATTGGAAATTTGGATACACCTGGATTTAAGGCCAGTGATATTGATTTTCCAGGGCAGTTGAGAGAAGCTTTAGGTTCTAAGGGACAATTAAATCTCCAAGCCACCAATGAAAAGCATTTTGGTCCCAAAAGCTCAAATATCAGCAATTTGACAGCAGAACCTTTTGAAGAGGAGGATGCTGCCAAGTCGAATGGAAATAATGTGGATGTTGATAAAGAAATGGCAAAACTGGCAGAAAACCAGATTGTTTATAATGCAACAATCCAGCTCATGATGAAACGCGGATCAACGGTCAGGGCAGCAATCACTGAAACGGCAACATAATTTAAATAGGTTGTTCGGTTAATTTTGTTATAATTTAATAGTTAAAATTAGAGTTAAATTGAGAAATTATGAAAGACATTACTCTTTCAAGTAATTTAAAAGCGCTTCAGGGAGTCGGCCCGTCAAAGGGGATCAATAGCCCAGGCGAGACTAAAGGAACGGATGGACCTTCCTTTGCCGATACTCTTGCGCAATCTTTAGATGAGGTAAACTCGCTTCAGAAAGAAGCCGATGTTGCTATCCAAGATTTTGTTAAGGGGGATACCCGAAATATCCATGAAACCATGATAGCCGTAGGCAAGGCTGATATGGCATTCAGGTTGACCATGCAGGTCAGGAACAAAATGGTAGAAGCTTATCAGGAAGTCATGCGAATGCAGGTTTGATGGAACGATAAAAATTTAATCGATAGCAATCCCTGGAATTTTTCCAGGGATTTTTTTTTGGCCTTTTCTTGCAGTTGACAAGAGCATTTTATTGGCAGATATTATTGTTATTGTTCCTGAGAAAAATGGAATATTTTAAGCAATTATGGAGAAAAAAATGATCAAAAATTTTCAATCGAAAGTGATTATCGGCATTTGTTTTGTTTCGACGATTTTGCTGGCAAATCCTGTATGGGCGCAATCTGGTGGTCATGCCAGTGTTGGTCTGGGGCATGGCGAGGAAGGTTATCTGCATTTACAGGAAATGATCAAGCACTATGAATTCAGTCTGCAAATGCCTGACGCAAGTGATGAGCTTAAAACCCATGCTCCTATGGCTTTACAGCACGCCAAAGAAGCGATTAAACACTATAATGAAGCTTTAAAACACGGAAACGAATCTTTAGGAAGAAGGGCTAGCATGCCTATGGCAGAGGGTTCTGGCGGTGGAGGTCATCAGGAAGAGGGGTCGTCACATAGTCATGAAGAAGGTTCGCGCTAGTCTCCACAATCTGTAGAGGGTCCTATCAGAATATCCCCTTCTGAAACTTTGATTGGATAAACTTTCGTATTCCAGCGTTCGCCACGGTCGCATTTTCCCGTTTTCAGATCAAAGCGATATCCATGATTGGGGCATTTAATGCCGATCCCATTAAGCGTTCCGCGAATCAAGGGCGCAGTCTTTTTGTGTGGGCAGGTATCGTAAATAGCATAGAATTCTCCCTCGATATTGAAGATGCTCACACGTTCACCGTTAAACTCAACGCGCTTTCTCTCCCCAGGGGGGATTTCACTGGTTTTTGCTACTTGAGTGAAGCCAGTCATCCGCTGCTTTCTATTGGTAAATTAGGATCGTGGCTCCAATCCCACCAGGACCCGTCATAGTTTCTAACCTTGAATCCCAAATATCGAAAAACAAAATAAGCCATAGCGGAACGAACACCTCCCGTACAATAAACAATAACTTCTTGATGAGATTGTACTCCTGTCCTTTGCAGTAATCGGGATAAATCCGGGACTGATTTTAATGTGCCATCTTTTTTGAAAAAGTCGGGCCAGTGCATATGAATGGCATTTGGAATGTGACCGCCTCTGGATGATCCGTAGGGGGTGGACCCTTTATATTCTTTCTCCGTGCGGTTATCTATCAACACGTAGTTTTTTTTATTTAAAATATTATTAATCAAATATTTATCAGCAATTGTCTCAGGATTTAGCTGAATAGATTTGGGGGGGATTTTTACAAACGTTCTATCTTTTTGAAAACCACTTTCTACAATCCCACCACTCTTTTTCCAGGCGTCTAATCCGCCATTCAAAAGCGCAACCTTAGTGAACCCGTAGCGTTCAAACATCCAGAAAAATCGGCCATCGGTTCGCCAGGGGTTTCCCGGGTCGCCATAAATTATTATGGATTGGTTTAGATTCAGCCCAGCAACCCCAAGTGCATTAGAAATAAAATTTTTGTCTTCGATCAATAAGCCCCTAATTCCGCCTTTTTGAGATGTGAATTCTCTCCAGTTACTTAGGTTAATAGCACCTGGAATATGGCCCATTAAAAACTTGATTTTAGATCGTGTATCAATAAGGACTCTTTGTTCTAATGGGATATTTTTCAGGGTCTCTGGTGTCAAAAGTAATTCAGGAACTACCTGAGTTTGGGGGATTTGAATTGGGCTTGACCCTATTAAAAAGATTCCCAAAACCAGCCAGAAAATACCCCTTATTTTTCTTGACAAATTAAGGGCTGCGCTTGTACTATCAGGCTTCATTTTTTCTCTCTGTTTCAGGTTAAATCGGAGCATTTAGAGTCATTTGGTACACTAAATAGGCTTAAAACTAAATTCCCACCCTCATAATAATCTCACTATCGATTATAAACGATTTAAATGGGATCGGGGTAATGGATAGAATGATAATCAGCAGTGCATTTATTATTTAAAGGTTAATTATGACGGAAGATCAAGGAAAAGAAAATAGCGACCGATTGGATGAAATAAAAAGAGAAGAAAAAGAAGACGCCAGCAGTTATTACGCACAGGGAGATTCTAAAGATAAAGTGAATGAGCAAGCCGAATTGAGTAAGCCAGTCGAAAATGTAGATGCACAAAAAGAAGAAATGAATATGCTAAAAGCGGTAGCTTTTCTTGGGTTTGGAATGGCAGCTTTGGCTATTATTTTTATTCTATTCTTTGTGCGCGATCTTGACACAAGGGTTGTTGACGTTGATGGTGCAGTAACGAGTCTTGAGGAAAAAATGGCGCCTCTTAAAAAACATGTCGATGATAGTTTAGCAAAGGTCAATCAGGATATTGCAGGGCTCGACAACAAGATCGGAAATTACGAACGAATTATGGCAGTTATGGAATTGAAACGTGCGTTAGTGACTGTTCAGGAAATGTCCATGGGCAACTCTGCCAATGTTAAAACAAAATCGGATCAGGTGGTTGCTGGAATTGAATCCCTCTTGGTGGAATTAGGCGCAGGAACGAGGACAGAAAAAATGCCTGCAGGAATTGTTAGTCTAGAAGAAGCACCCGTCGCCCCTGTTGCACCTGTGGAAGAACCAGCTCACGCCGAGGAACCAGCACCCGCTGAAGAAGCTTCGCATGTCGAGGAACCTGCAGCGGAAGAGCCAGCACCCGAAGCAGCAGCAGAACCTGCTGAGGAAGAATCAGAAACTTCCGAGGCTGAAGAAGCCCCCGCCGAAGAAGGTGGTGGCGATGACGATGATGAGGAAGAAGAAGAGGACGAGTAATCTTTTTCCTGTAATTGCTGCATCCCTTTAAAGCCCTTCGCATATGCCAGCCATTAAGCTAATCATTTATTTTCTTTCGGCCATCTTAATAGGGTCCTTTGCTGTTCAGAACATGACTTCGGTGGAAATTAATTATTATGATTTTCGCCTGAATCTGCACACCCTGGAACTTCCTTTGGTGACAGTAGTAATGATTCCATTGGGTTTGGGATTGCTGGGTGCGTGGTGCATGTGGTTATCCAGTTGGGTCAAAATGCGGATGGTGATTCGTAAGCAAAGTAAGACCATTTCTTCCATGGAGGAGGAACTCGAAAAACTTAAGAACACACCGCAACTTCCTGCCCAAGTTGAATCTTCTACGGATTCTTGATAATCAGACCATCCTCTAAAAATTTAAGTTCCAGCGGGCTGCTGCTGTGTGAGGCAATGTATGCCACCAAGTCCCCATATTAGGGTTTTGCAGGGGATAGGAATAATTTTACGATCTGGAAATAAAGGTTCCAATGTTGCCAGCGAGCGCTTGTCATTGGGGTGACCATAAACTGGGACAAGAACCGATTTATTAGCAATGTAAAAATTTGCATAGCTTGCTGGCAAACGCTCTTTACGACTTCCTACATAACCAGGCATTGGAATGGTAACAACTTTCAAGGGTTTATCATCCTGGTCGGTTGTTGTTTTAAGTCGGTCGTAATTTTTTTTCAATGAAGAATAATTTGCATCGAATTCGTCTTCCTCAACGGCACAAACGATTGTGCTGGGATTTACAAAACGGGCAAGATTATCAATGTGTCCATCTGTATCATCGCCTTCCATAGCTCCGTTTAGCCAAAGAATTTTTGATACTCCAAGATAATTCTTTAAAATTGTTTCCATTTCCTCACGACTGATTCCGTCATTGCGATTGGGATTCAAAATGCAGGACTCGGTAGTCATGCAAGTGCCCAGTCCATTCACATCTATAGCCCCTCCTTCCAAAACGATTTCGGGTTTGAAATGATGTAGCCCTGACTCCTCGGCGACAACGGTTCCAGCAAGATCATCCAACTCCCATTTATATTTTCTTCCCCATGAATCAAAGTCCCAATCATTTGCTGCAATTTTTCCATCATCGCGCACAATAAAATTGGGACCGTAGTCACGAATCCACGAGTCGTTTGTGGGAATATCATGCAAAAATATATTTTCCATTTTCACACCTTGCTCCCTGAGAGAAGTTGCAACAGAACTTTCCATTTCTTCATCGTTAACAAGAATGTGAACGTGCTCATCCGTTGCAAGGTGTTGAACGATTGTCTGGAATTCAGTTTCGACCTGTTGCATATCCTGATCGGGCCAGGTTTCAGTGTTGTGGGGCCAAGAAAGCCATGTGCCTGAATGGGGTTCCCACTCGGCCGGCATACGATATCCTAAGGATGCTGGCGTATCATTCATCGGAATCGATATAAAGTTTGTTTAAGTGTTGATAGGCATCGACTCTGCGGTCCCTTAAAAAAGGCCAACTTTGCCGGGTGGATTCAATTTCTGGCAAGGAACAGGAAGCCATTATTATTTGTGGTTCGCTGTCTTTAGCCTGCTGCAGGATCTGCCCAAATGGATTGCTTATAAATGAGCGTCCCCAGAAAGTAAGGTCTTCCTCTTTACCACCCCGATTGACAGAAGCCAAAAATATACCGTTTGAAATAGCATGAGATTTTTGAATTGTTTCCCACGCAGATATCTGTTGTGGTGATTCATCGCGATCGCTTTCTTGAAAGCCAATTGCAGTGGGATAAAATAAAAACTGCGCTCCCGTTAAAGCGGTCAGTCGTGCTGCTTCTGGAAACCATTGATCCCAGCAAATAAGAACTCCAACTTTTCCATAGCGTGTGGAAAAACTTTGAAATCCACTGTCTCCTGGTGTGAAATAATACTTTTCATAAAAACAAGGATCATCTGGAATATGCATTTTTCGATATGTTCCTGCAATGCTTCCATCAGTATCTATGATAACGGCTGAATTATGATAAATTCCTTCGGTTCTTTTTTCGAATAAGGGAACAATCAATACAATCTCAAGCTCTTTTGCCAATTGGGCCATAGTCAGGCTTGTTGGACCTGGGATCGGCTCAGCCCGAGAAAAATGGTCCGGGTTTTCTCTCTGGCAAAAATAATTGGAAAGAAAAAGCTCTGGCAGGCAAATGATTTGAGCTCCTTTTGCTGCGGCTTCGCGGATAGAATTTGTAGCCATCCGCAAATTCTGTTTAGGATCTTTGGAACAGATCATTTGGATTAACCCAATAACGCGAGCACTCTCCTTAATATTGTTCATAGTAAATTTAAGTTAAAAGTGTACGTTCCTACTTTATGTCCTGATATGATATCATATTAAATCTGGCAGTTTCTTTTGGGCTCTTTAGACCTTTTGGGGAATTTGATTATAAAATTATGTGGATTAAACAAGCATTTAGGGATTATTACAAACCCAAGCTCAAGCGCGAGCTAAAACGCGATCCAAGCCAGGAAGAAATGGATCAACGCTTTGAGGAAATTTATAGCCAGGTCAATTGCACTTTACTTGCAGGAGTTTTGGAAGGGGTGGCTATCTATTTTTATGAAGTAGCAAAAATTTCCAAAGAAGAACTGGATGGTTTTAGGGATCGTCCAGAGGAATATTTGTTTGGTCGCTTTGGTGGTGGAAACTACAAACTTAATTTTTACGAAGGCCCCTCCTTTATTGTGTGTGTAAATTTTAAACCCAAGGGCGAACCTAAATGGATCGACCTGCTCCCTGAAAAGGCTGGAACAAATCCCAAGCCTGCCTGATTTGATTTTCTGGAAACTCCCGATATCATGAATAACAGCATTTCGATGCAAAGCGATGGATTGATAGATTGTCTCAATCGAGTCCAGGATTGCATTAGGGACCCCAAACAGGAAGTTGCTGTTGAGGGTCTTCGAGGTTCGGCTAGTGCTTTTTTCCTTTCACGTTTGCATCAATTGGAAAAAGGACGGCCGGTATTAATTGTTGCAAACGATCAAAACCGGGTTGATTTATTGCTGGAAGATATTAAATATTTTTTCCATTATTTAAATCTTAAAACCAAACCTCAATCTTTTCCCTCTTGGGAATTATTGCCCTACGAATTTCTCTCACCCCTTAATGAAATTTCTGGTGAAAGGCTGGAAATCTTAAACAGATTGAGAAAAGGTGAAAATCTTTTCTTGATTGCCCCCTTAGAAGCACTCATGCAAACAGTAGTTCCAAAGAGCTTTCTTCAAAAAAGTGTGTTTTCCTTCAAACCCAATGATGAATTAGAACGCGAGCTTTTAGAAGCGAGTCTTTCGGATAATGGATTTTCGCGCTCATCCCTTGTTGAAAATAGATGCGAGTTCAGTGTTCGCGGGGATATTGTAGATTTTTTTCAACCGGGTGCAGATAACCCAATTCGCATAGAGTTTTTTGGAGATACTGTCGAGTCAATTCGAGAGTTTGATGTTTTTTCTCAAATATCAATAAATAAATTAGAGACTATCGATATCCTTCCTGTTAGAGAGCTATGTTTGAGTAAAACTGAAAGCGAAACCGGATTGAAGAAAATTTTAAGGCGATCTGAGGAGCTGGGTTTGGAGACATCTCAGACAAGGCAGCTCCAAGAGAATATTGAGAATCTTGGTTTTTTCTCGGGTATGGAGTTTCTAGCACCTTTCTTTTTCAATTCTCGAGAAACAGTGTTTGATTATCTGCCGCACAATACCCTAATTGCATTGGATGAACCCGATGCCCTGGTTGAAAAAAGCAGGCAATTTGAAGACCTTATTGAATCAGAATTTAATGACTGTATCGAAAACGGCAAAGTTGCTTCTTCACCAAAAGAGTTTTACCTCTCATCTGAAGAGTTTTTCTCTAAATGCCAAGACATGCATGGACCCGTTAAATTAAGCTCTCTCAAGGTTTCGGAAGATGATGAAATTTTGAATGGTATAGAGATCAAACAAATTCCCCAGATGGCAGGCAATTTGGATATGTTTTCCGAGCAAGCGGTCCGGTGGAAAAGTGATGAACAAAAAATTGTGATCGTTGCCCCTGCAAGAGGGCAGATTCGCCGTATACATGAATTAATGAATGAATGGGGTTTAGAAGTTGATGTAGACCTTGGACGATTGAGTCAGGGCTTTCACTTCCAATCTGCCAACTTGGTTTTTATTGCGGAGCATGAAATTTTCGGCAGATCACATAAGCATCGTCATAGAAGAAAAACAAATTCACAAAGTTTTCAGAGAGGATTAAAGGATTTAAAAAAGGGAGATTACCTTGTCCATGTAGATTATGGCATCGGTCTTTTTTTAGGTACAAAAGAAATCAAAACTGGAATGGGGGGTGGAGAATTTCTGAATATTCAGTATGCAGACGATGAGAAGTTATATCTTCCTATGGAAGGATTGGGCTATGTTCAGAAATATGTAGGTGGATCTGAAGCTCCCCCTCCTTTAAGTAAAATGGGAGGAATTGCCTGGAAGCGACAAAAGAAAAAAGTTAAGGAAGCCATTCAGGAAATGGCAGGGGATTTGCTGAAACTCTATGCTTCAAGAGAGTTGGCTAAAGGCCACGCATACTCATCGAATACAATGATGGTGCGAGAATTTGCAGATTCATTTGAATATGAGGAGACGGATGATCAAATAAAGGCAATTGAAGAAGTAGAGAATGACCTCGAAAGTGATAAGCCCACGGATCGACTTATTTGTGGTGATGTGGGTTATGGGAAGACTGAGGTGGCCATGCGAGCCGCATTTAAAGTGGTTCTGGATAAAAAGCAGGTAGCGGTGTTGGTGCCGACAACAATTCTTGCTCAACAACATTTGCAGACATTTCAGGAGCGGTTTAGAGAATACCCCATCAGCATTGATATGGTAAATCGCTTCCGAACTCCCCGCGAGCAAAAAAATACTTTAGAAAAGCTGAAGAAGGGAGAGGTGGATATCATTATTGGAACACATCGACTACTTTCAAAGGATGTTGAGTTTGCTTCCTTGGGGCTGATTGTCGTGGACGAAGAGCAAAGATTTGGTGTTAAACATAAAGAGAAATTAAAAAAACTTAGAAACTCTGTTGATATTTTAACGCTCACTGCCACTCCCATTCCACGCACACTGCATTTTTCCTTAATGGGAGTTCGGGACTTAAGTGTTATCGAAACTCCTCCTTTGGATCGCCTTGCAGTTAAGACTTATATAAGGAAGTTTGATGAAGAGATTATTCGTGATGCAATTTTGAGAGAAGTGGAAAGGGGAGGGCAAGTATTTTTTGTCCACAATAAAATACACAGTATCCACTCCATTGCTGAGTTGATACGAAAAATGGTTCCAGGAGTCCGGATAGACATAGCGCATGGTCAATTACCAGAGCATCAACTTGAAAAAGTAATGAAGGGTTTCCTCGACAAGGAAATTGATGTTTTGCTCAGCACTTCAATTGTTGAATCGGGTCTGGATATTCCATCGGCAAATACAATAATTATAAATCGCGCCGACCAATTTGGCCTGGCTCAACTTTATCAGTTGCGCGGTCGCGTTGGTCGATACAAGCATCAAGCATATGCTTACTT
Organism: uncultured Nitrospina sp.; assembly: GCA_964510965.1. Lineage (GTDB taxonomy): Bacteria > Nitrospinota > Nitrospinia > Nitrospinales > VA-1 > UBA8687. The sequence continues at coordinate 12,831 of CAZECX010000098.1, forward strand.
ATTAATTCCCGGTACCGAGGTATTGAGCAGTGAAGCGCATAAAAGGCTTGCGGCGATGGAGGAACTAAGCGAATTGGGAGCAGGGTTTCAACTGGCAGCAAGAGACATGGAAATCAGAGGAGTTGGAAATATGCTTGGCAGTAACCAGTCCGGACATATTGCCTCTGTAGGGTTCGATCTTTACTGTAAATTAGTTGAAGATATGGTTAAAGATATTCGAGGGGAAAA
>CAZECX010000099.1:0-12651 GCA_964510965.1 uncultured Nitrospina sp.
GCGGCTCGCGATGACGATCCTGTGGGGTTTGGTTTATACCAAAATACACCCAATCTCATTATTTTTAGACTTATGCAAAGCTCTCCCTTTCACATTGACGGATCCGGGTTATTTAAAGCTTCGTCGTTGCAGGTAAATTTCAACGGTGTTTTTAAAATTGCTGGCTACGGCGATGTCGCTCATACCGCTATGGTTATAGTCGCCGCTGGTGATCGCCAGCACGGTGCCTCCATCCACCACATAGTCGCGAGTGGGATAATGAAAGCTTCCGTTGGCGTTACGCACTACCAACGAAAAACTGCTGGAGCGGGAATTAGCCACCGCGACATCTTTAAGTTTGTCCGGACTAAAATTACCTGCGGTCAGGGCAAAGGGTCCACCACCCCCCGAAAATGAGACGGGTTCTGAAAAGCTGCCATTGCCTTTGGAGTAGAGCATGTATAAGTTGTCGCCTTTCCCGGAAGCGAAGACCAGATCGGATTTTCCATCTCCATTCATATCTTCAAGAATAACTGCCAAAGGAACTAGGTTTTTAGCGTAAGCTTTGGGTTTTTGAAAGGTGCTGTCACCGTTTCCCAAAAACACTCGAATGGAACTTGCGCTGGAACTGCTGGCAGCCAGGGCTATATCTGTATTCCCGTCGCCGTTAAAATCTTCTGCAACACCTGAAAATGAGCGGGAGCCTGTAAGATAAGTTTTTCTTTTTTTAAAATAACCATCCCCGCTGCCGATAAATATTTCCATCTGGTCAAAGGTCAAGGTCACTGCGGCATCGAGTTTTTCATCGTTGTTGAAATCAGCGAGGATCACGTTTAAGGGAACTTTTCCTGTCCTGATGGGTATGGGTTTTCTGAAACTGCCATCACCATTGCCTGGCAATACGACAAACATTTCAGCCCCGCGCGCATTGACGACCAGATCGGGAATGCCATCGCGGTTGATATCACCGGTTGCTGCCATGGTGGGTTCGGCGGCCACTTGAATGTTGCGGGCATTATGAAATGTGCCATCGCCTTTTCCATAGAGGAGGCTAAGTCCGCTATCTTTCGAGTTCACGGATACCAGATCGGGTTCTCCATCTAAATTAAGGTCGGTCGTTAGCAGAAAAGAGGGGCCTTTGCCAACTTTCATGACATCGAACTTGTAGAGCATATCCGGTGGGGGCGAGGGGAGGTCGCACCCAATTAATCCCAAAAGGGCAGAAAAACAAAGAGTGAGAAAATAGAGTCGATTCATGATTTGTGGGGTTCTTATAAAACCCTGTTTTTAAATTTCTTGATTTTGTTTAGGGTCTATGAAAAGATTACCCCTTTTTCGCGAAATATGATAATTTAGTGACCCAAATAAAAGATGGTCTTATCCCTTGCTCCAACTTTTGAGTTGGGGCTAATGGGACTGTTGAAGAATTTGTGTTGATTCAACTTTCCCTTTTTTAAACCCATGAGGAGGTACCTATTGCGTTCTTACCAAAGTGTCCTGATTTTAAAACCTGATATCGAAGATTCCCGCATTGATGAAGCTCTTGGAAAAATAGGAGAGTTCATTAAAAGTAATGGCGGAGCCATTCTGAAAACTGAAAAGTGGGGCAAAAAACGTCTTGCTTACAGAGTTAAGAAAAACCGTTTTGGAATTTATCTTAATCTCTATCACACCCTTGAGCCATCCGGCATTATTGACCTGGAAAAAAAATACAAACTTTTCGACCTCATCATCAAGTTCATGGTTGTGAACTTAGCGGATGACGAACTGGAAAGAGCATTGGGTCGAGAAGAGGAAGGTGAGGGGGAGGAAAACGAAAAGGCAGCAGTTAAAAAAGATGATGAGGATTAGTTTTACTAACTCAAACGAAAAGAAATCGGGTAATTTAAATGGCCTCTTTCAATAAAGTACTTTTAATGGGGAACCTGACCAGAGACCCCGAGCTTCGATATACCTCGGGCGGCACGGCGGTCGCCAGTTTCGGGCTTGCAGTAAATAGAAAGTTTAAGCAGGGAGAAGAATGGAAAGATGAAGTCTGTTTTGTTGATATTACGGTTTGGGCAAAACAGGGTGAGAATTGCGCTGAATATTTAAATAAGGGCAGCCTTGCATTTATTGAGGGAAGATTGAATTACCAGACTTGGGAAGCAGATGGTGGTCAAAAACGCAGTAAGCTGGAAGTGGTCGCCAACAACGTTCAATTTTTAACAAAGCAGGGAGCAAAAATGGATATGGGCGCGGGCTCGTCTCCAGTTCCTGATGCTGATGATATTCCATTTTAATTTAACTAAAGATAGAAGAAGGTAATTATGGCTGATGCAACTACTAAAAAACGTTCATTTTTTTCACAAAAAATCTGTCGCTTTTGCAACGATGACGACAGCAAGGTTTATATAGATTTTCACGATATAAAAGCATTAAAGCCCTTGATTTCTGAGAGAGGGAAAATTGTTCCTTCACGAATTTCGGGGAATTGCGCGAAGTGCCAAAGGTTATTAACACGGGCGATTAAAAGAGCGCGTAACATTGCCTTGTTGCCTTTCTCTGTTCAGCACTAATTTTGGATCAAGAACCCCAGTCACAAAATTTATTGTTGCCTGTTGTTCTAGTTTTTGCGCTTTTATTTGCTCTGGTAGTTTTTCCACCCTTAGGGGCATTAGTCGGTGTTCTGTCGCCTTTTCCGCTGGTTTTTATTTACTTGCAGCGGGGCCAGCAGGTGGCACTCGTTTTGATGGCCCTTATATTTGGCGTCCTTTGGTTTCTGGTAGGGCAGGACCAGGCTCTATTGTTCATGGCTGAATATGCCGTGATGGCGTTCGTACTGGGAGAAATGATCCGGGCACGGTTTCCTGGAGACTGGTGTATAGGGGCTTCGTCTCTGATTTCTGGCGGGGTATCGATTTTACTTCTGATAGCACTTTTAGGAGACCAGGAGACCACCGTTAAAGAATTTTTTGAAAAGCAGATAAGAGCCCATTTTGCACAATCCATTGAGACCTTTCAATCTGTTGGGGAGAATAAGGCCGAGATAGAGGACATGAAGTCGCTTGTAGAAAAAACCGTGGGTGGTTTTGCCTCTTCTTACCCCGCATTTGTTCTCGTGGGTTCTTTAATAAGTGCCATGGCAAATTACAGTTTGTTGCGGGTAGTTTGGAGTCGCATTTATGGTCCGGGATTGTTTTCGGAGCGTACGTTTGACGAATGGATTTGCCCGGAAAATCTGGTTTGGGGTTTTATTGCAGCTAGTGCAGCATTATTCCTCGGCCAGGGAATGGTGGCAGATGCAGGTCTGAATTTATTTGTTGTCATGATGGTTATCTATTTTGCTCAGGGTACGAGCATTGTGGTCCATTTTTTAAAAGCCAGAAAAGTTCCTGTTTTTCTCTGGTTTGTTCTTTTTATTTTAATTTTTGCACAACCCCTTCTTATCGGGCTGGTAGCCGGGATTGGCGTGTTCGATATCTGGGTGGACTTCAGAAAAATCAGAAATCCACTGCCAAGTGAGGAAGGTTAGTCGTTTAAGGAAAGGAAAATTTTTATGAAGCTGTTGTTGAAAGAAGATGTAGATGGGCTCGGATATTGTGGTGATGAAGTTGAAGTTAAAGACGGATATGGAAGAAACTTCCTGATTCCCAAGGGCAAGGCTCTGCTTGCAACACCTAATAATCTTAAAGCCTTCAATCATCAAAAAAGAATTGTTCAGTCTAAAGTTAAAAAGGTTACCGGCATTGCCCAAGGAGTTGCAGATGAAATCAGTAAGGCAGCTATTCAGATTAAGAAAAAAATGGGGGATGGTGGGAAAATGTTTGGTGCGGTGACTGCGCAGGAGATTTCTGATCTTCTGAAGGCTAAAGGAATTGATATTGATCGACGAAAAATTCAAATCCAGGATCCCATCAAAAAAGCTGGGGAATATTCAATTCCCGTAAAGCTTCACCCTGAGGTGACAGCGCAAATTAAGCTGACCGTTGAAGGGGAGAAGGTAGTCGAAAAAGCTGAGACAGAAGAAAAACCAGAAGAAAAGACAGAAGAAAAGACAGAAGTTGCGGAAAAGCCTCAAGAAAAAGAATAATCCTATTTGATTGAGCATAAATAATCATGGCAGATGCCCTGACTGAAATCTCTCTGAACAAGCTTCCTCCCTACAATAAAGAGGCGGAGCAGAGTGTGTTGGGGTCTTGTTTGCATTCCGCAGAGGCCATTGCCAAGGCACTCGAAGTACTCAGCGAAGAAGATTTTTATAAAGCTGCCAATAAAAAAATCTTCATTGTTATGCGGGAACAGTTTGAGGCCAACGAGCCCATTGATGTTCTTGCCCTGGCCGATCGATTACGAAAAAAAGATGAGTTGGACAATGTGGGTGGCCTCGAATACCTGAGCCTGCTTGAGGATTATGTTCCTACCGCTACAGCTGTCAATCACCACGCAAAAATCCTCAGAGAAAAAAAGATTCTTCGCGATCTTATCCAAACTGCGACCGATATAGTTTCGAATAGCTATAGTGACAGGGACGATGTAGATACGCTTTTAGATAAGGCGGAACAGTCTATATTTGAAATATCGGAGAAGAGGACCAAACCCAGTTTTTTTAAACTTCCAGATGTAATAAGAGAAAACGTTTCCAATCTGGAAAAACTCTCCATGAAGCCGGGAATGGTGACAGGAGTTTCTTGCGGTTTCACTGACTTGGATAATATGACTGCCGGTTTCCAGCCATCGGATCTTATTATTCTTGCCGCCCGACCCAGTATGGGGAAAACAAGCTTTGCTTTGGACATCGCACGTTTTGTTTCTCTGCATGAGGGAATTCCTACTGCAATTTTTAGTCTGGAAATGTCTAAGCAACAATTGGGTGTGCGACTGCTTTGTTCTCAGGCGCGAGTAGATTCATCGAAAGTTCGTACAGGTTATCTGGCAAAAAGTGACTGGCCCAAAGTTCATGAAGCAGGACGAAGACTTTCAGAGGCTAAAATGTTTATTGATGACAGTGCTGCGCTGTCTGTGCTGGATGTCAGAGCAAGGGCGCGTCGGCTTGCAGCTGAACAACCTCTCGGGCTCATCATCATTGATTATTTGCAATTGATGCAGGGGCGTGGAAGCTCTGAAAGCAGGCAGTTGGAAGTTTCAGATATTTCCCGAGGGCTAAAGGCCTTGGCAAAAGAACTCAACGTACCTATCATTGCTCTTTCGCAGCTGAGTCGTGCAGTCGAAAGTCGGACAGATAAGCGTCCTCTGCTTTCTGACTTGAGGGAGTCGGGTTCCATTGAGCAGGATGCGGATGTGGTTATGTTTATTTATCGCGATGTTGTTTACAACCCGGAAACTGATGATCCGGGAAAAACCGAAATTCTGGTTCGAAAACAACGTAACGGACCCATTGGCGATGTTCGATTGCATTTCGAAAACCAGTTCACCCGTTTCTTCGACCGGGCTGAACGTGATGATGCCCCCCCCGAGGCGGACTCTACTGACTTCGGTGGTTTTTGATTTTATATTTATAAGTCCTGCAAAAAACGAGCTCAATCTATGGTTGTGGTTATCCTTCTTTTATTATTAAGTGTTTCTTTCAATCCTTCTCCAGTTTTTTCTCAAGGTCACCCTGGTTATGAAAAATTTAATTTATCCGCGAAAGATGAAGCGGAAGTTCTATTCGCAAGAGGACTCTATGACCAGTCAATTGAAAAGTTTAAAGAGGTCCTGAAATCAGAAGAGGCAACGAGTTATATTTTCCGGACGATGTTAAAAGCCTGGAAAGCAAAAGATGACTTGAGTAGTGCTGAGCAGTTTTTGAAAAACTACCAGAAATTACCCTCCACTCATTCCTGGTATGCGTTGGGATATTTGAATTACCTTAAGGCAGATTACCCTAATGCTGAAAAGGCTTTTGAGCAGGCCATTCAGATGAGTGCTGAAAATGGCCTTGCCTGGAATAATTGGGGTGCCATTCTTTCAGAAAAAAAGCAGTATGCACTCGCGATAGAAAAAGTTCAAAAAGCCATTGAGGTAAATCCCAAAGAACCTATTTTCGTTTGGAACCTAAATAAAATTTATAAGGAAATGGGTGAGCCCGATCGGTTTGCAAACGAATATAAAAATCTATTGCGACAAAAATCCAAACGACTTGCCTGGGCCTATGGAAAAGTTTTGGTGCGGGTTATCCGGCAAAGGGCATTTGGTGCTTACTCTAAAGGAGAATTAGACAATGCAATTCTTGGATTTGAAGAAATGCTTAAAATATATCAGGAAATTGATGATGTAAAAGGTCAGGTGCCTGCATTATTTAGTTTGGGACTTCTTCACGAAGAAAAAGGAAATGCCCAAAAAGCTCAAGAATATTTTGCGCGAGTATTAGCGATAAACCCGAATCATATTCAGGCTCGGGACAAAGTAAAACCTTTAGATTGATATTTGGTTCAACCAAAAAGAAAGGCAGGTTCGCTGTAAAATCCTGAATTTTGGGATATGCTTTTCTCACGGTCTTTTTGGATTTAACTGTTGACAAATAAGGGGTTTAAGCGTTAGGATTGCAAAGTTTACTAGGTTTTAAATTTCCAACAAGGAGATAGGGTGCAAAAAGACGAATTTACCGTAGTTGTATTCCCTGGGGCAATGGGTTCCCCAAAAAAATTCTGCCTGCCCAAAAAGTTTGCAAAGCTTGGGTTTATGGTAACAGGAGTCTTTCTCGTCGCGTTTCTTGGCTCTTCTGTATATTTTGTACAGCAATATTTGAAGTTGCAAGGCAATGAGACTGAGCTTGCTAAACTCCGCAAGGAATCAAAAATAAGGAAAATTCAGGTAGAAAAATTCTCGCATCAGGTCAAGAATTTTGAGACTGAGATGGCTCGGTTAGAGCGTTTTGAAAAAAAGTTGCGAGTTATTACTGCACTTGAAAACTCTCCAAAGTCTGTAGAAAAGAACTGGGGTGTTGGTGGCCCTTATGGCTTGACTACAAGTAGCTTCAATACAGCTATGGGTCGTGGCGCTGCAAACATGGTTGAGCGTTTGTCTAATGGCTTGGACCATTTGGATAAGCAGGCAAAAATTCATAGCATCAGTTTTCAGGAACTAGACAATTTTTTCAAGAATCAGAAATCACTTCTTTCCTCAACACCCTCAATTTGGCCAACTCGCGGATGGGTAACATCAGGTTTCGGTTTTCGTAAATCTCCGTTCACCGGATTGCGTGAAAAGCATGAAGGCTGGGATATTGCAGCACGTTCCGGATCTCCTGTGAGAGCCACCGCCGACGGTGAAGTTGTTGTCGAAGGTAGGGAATATGGTTACGGAAATATGGTAGAGGTCAATCATGGATATGGTGTGGTGACGCGTTATGGTCATAACTCCAAACATCTGGTGAAAGTGGGAGACCGTGTCAAACGCGGCCAGGTGATTTCACTGGTGGGGAGCACGGGAAGAAGCACAGGACCTCATTTGCATTATGAGGTTCTATTACATGGTGTTCCTGTAAGCCCAAAAAACTATATCCTGGAAGACTGATCTGATCTTATTCTGCTCAATGCATTGATATTTGTTTCTGGTAGGTTTCCTTCCCCACTCGAATTTATTTCTTCAGAACTCGAACGGCAAGATTGCTTGTTGTTTATAATCTGGCAAAATTTAGATTATTCCCATTTTATAAAAAATTTCCTGGTTTAAATTGCAATGGTATTTGGACTTATAAAAAAAATTGTTGGCACCCGAAATGATCGGGAAATAAAACGCATTCAAGCTATCGTTGAGCAAATCAATGGTTGGGAAGATAAGATCAAACCTCTTTCGGATGAAGATCTAATAGGCAAAACCCAGGAGTTTAGGGACAGAGTCTCTGAAGGTGCCAGCTTGGATGATATTCTGCCTGAAGCTTTTGCAGTTGTGCGAGAAGCGAGCTGGCGAACCTTGGAAATGAGACATTTCGATGCCCAAATGATTGGTGGGATCGTTCTGCATGAGGGAAAAATTGCAGAAATGAAAACCGGTGAGGGAAAAACGTTGATGGCTACTTTGCCGGTCTACCTGAATGCCCTGGAAGGAAAGAGTGTCCATGTTGTTACGGTAAATGATTATTTGGCGACTCGGGATAGTGAATGGATGGGGGCCATTTACAAGTTCCTGGGGCTTTCTGTCGGTATGATTTATCATGACATCCCCGAAGAAGAAAGAAAAGCAGCTTACAATTGCGATGTGCTCTACGGTACGAACAATGAGTTTGGTTTTGATTACTTGCGCGACAATATGAAGTTTTCCCAAGAACAAATGGTTCAAAGAGATTTGAATTTTGGAATTATTGATGAAGTTGACAATATTTTGATCGATGAGGCGAGAACGCCATTGATCATATCTGGCCCCGCAGAAGAATCCACCGATAAATATTATAAGGTCAATAAATTAGTTCCCAACTTGAAAAAAGAAGAGCATTACACGATAGATGAAAAAGCTCGAACCGCATCCCTTACCGAAGAAGGGATTGCCAAGATGGAAAAAGAACTGAATGTCGACAATCTCTATGATCCCTCAAATATTGAAACTTTGCATTGCTTGAATCAGGCTGTAAAAGCACATGGAATTTTTAAAAACGAAGTCGATTATGTTGTTCGCGATGGAGAGGTCATTATCATTGATGAATTTACCGGTCGAATGATGAATGGCAGAAGATACAGCGATGGCCTCCATCAAGCTTTGGAGGCGAAAGAAGGCGTCAATATAGAAAATGAAAATCAGACTCTGGCAAGCATCACATTTCAGAACTATTTCCGAATGTATAAAAAACTGGCTGGGATGACTGGTACGGCAGATACAGAGGCTGAAGAGTTCATGTCGATCTACAAACTTGAGGTGGTGGTAGTGCCGACGAACCGTCCTATGATTCGTGAAGACCACCCGGATGTGATTTATAGAACGGAAAAAGAAAAATTTGAAGCCGTGATTGAAGAGGTTCGGGAACTAAATGAAATAAGCAGGCCTGTACTTGTGGGTACAATTTCTATTGAGAAATCTGAGCTCTTGAGCAAAAAATTGAAAAAGTATGGAATCAAACACAATGTTCTAAATGCAAAGCACCATGAGCAGGAGGCGGAAATTATTTCTCAGGCGGGGCAGCCAAATGCCGTTACTATTGCAACCAATATGGCGGGTAGAGGAACAGATATTGTTCTAGGGGAAGGAATCCCAGAATTGGGCGGACTTCATATTCTGGGCACAGAGCGTCATGAGAGTCGGCGTATCGATAATCAGCTGCGAGGGCGTTCAGGCAGACAAGGGGATAAAGGATCTTCGCGGTTTTTTCTTTGTCTGGAAGATGATCTGCTACGCATTTTTGGTTCCGATAAAATTTCTCCGCTCATGGCAAGGCTGGGGATGGAAAACGGACAGCCGATCGAGCATAGTATGGTTTCCAAGGCTGTTGCCAATGCACAGAGAAAAGTAGAAGCTCATAACTTTGATATTCGAAAGCATGTTCTGGAATACGATGATGTGATGAATCGTCAAAGAGAAGTTCTATATGCATTAAGAAGAGAAATTATCGAAGCAGAAAATCCTAAGGAAGTTCTACTAGATATGGCCGATGAGCTGGTTGATGACATTGTCTCTGAAGTGGCCCATGAAAAAGTTTATCCAGAAGAATGGGACATCGAGTCTTTGAACGATTTTCTAGAAAGACAATTTGGGGTTCATATAGAAAAAATTAATGAAAATGAATTGGAAATACAAAAGGAACATAAGCTGGAGTTAGAGCATTGTAATCGAGAAAAACTTTATGAGTCGGTTATCCAGGCGGTATGCGATGCCTACCAATTAAAAGAAGATGGAATTGTTAAGGAATTAGAAATAGACCCTTCTGCTATGCGGCATCAAGAGAAAATTATAATGTTGCAAGTTCTGGACACTCTTTGGAAAGACCATTTATTGGGAATGGACCATTTAAAAGAAGGGATCGGTTTGCGCGGCTATGCTCAAAAAAATCCACTAACGGAGTATAAAAAAGAGGGGTTCACTCTTTTTAGTAACTTGATGGCCAGGATCAAAGAAGAAACCACAGAATATCTTTTTAAAGTTCAAGTGCGAAGGGAAAGTGAATTTGATGACGAAGATGTTATTGCTCAGCCAAAGCAAATGGTTGAGCATCGAGGAGATGTGGAAGGGTCAGAGAAACCGGTAACCGTTCGTCGAGAAGAGGAAAAGGTCGGACGAAATGACCCCTGTCCCTGCGGAAGTGGCAAAAAGTACAAAAAATGTCACGGAAGTTAAATCAGGGGCTATAGGTTTTCAGCAGCTTCCTGGCATTCGATACACAAAGAAGTCAAAGGCATGATCTGCAATCTTTTTAAACTTATTTTTTTCTCGCAAGATTCACATGCCCCATACGTGCCTTCGTTAATTCTAAACAGGGCATCTTCAATCAACCTGAGTTCATTTCTGTCACGGCTGGTCAGTTGAAAGACCATTTCTCTCCCCTCCAGGCTGGAGGCAAGATCTATTTCATTGCTGAAGGTTAGATCTCCAGCATCTCTTTCCAGGGATTTGGATGACTGAATCAGCTTTAACAGGTCGCTTCTTTTTCCGAGTAACCGTTCCCTTATTTTCAGGGTTTCAGGCCCTAGTTTGGGTAACGCCTTTGAGGCCAATTTCGTTTTTTTTGAGTCTGCGGCAGCCGCAGGTTTTTTTGTCAAAGTAGCTTTTTTCTTTGAAGTAGATTTTTGCTTTCCCGTTGCCACTTTTGCAGTTGAGGATTTTTTAGGCAATTTCTTTTTGGCTGGGGATTTTTTAGCTGTCGGCTTACTGGCTTTTTTCGCGGAAGCCTTCTTTTTAGCAGGAGATTTCTTAGCTGCCGGCTTACTGGCTTTTTTCGCGGAAGTCTTCTTTTTAGCAGGAGATTTCTTAGCTGTCGGCTTACTGGATTTTTTCACAGAAGTCTTCTTTTTGGCAGCCTTCTTAGGTGCTTTCTTTTTCGCGGGCAACTTTTTCTTTACTGCTTTTTTCTTAACTGGAGCTTTCTTTTTTGCAGCTTTCTTCTTCGTCGCCATTGTCGAACCTCCTGTTTATGGAACTCAAAGGAGAAACCAATTGCCAAGATTCTCAAAATTTTCATCTCTTTATAAGAAAATTTTTAGAACCTTATCACCTGCAAAAACAAAGTACAAGCCTTTATTTACAACAAATGGTTTGATTAGCTTGTCCTATAGGGTTTCTTGGGCGAAATTTGGCAATTTTGAGGAAAAACTAAGGCAGTTCACAGTTCATAATCAACTACGACAGAAGATGAGCATAAAGAGCGCATTATTTTAACAACCGGTAAATGGTTTTCATGGCCTCCATAGGTGCTCAATCCATCCCGGTTTTCAAATTGGGCTGTGAGAACAATGTCGTAGCTTCTTTCCGATTCCAGGAAATCGGTACCGATTTCGATCGATTTTAAAGTTTCAATTTTTCCCTCCAGACTTCTTAAGGAATTAACTGCGAGTTCCATATTTTCGGTAGTTTTATTTGCTAGTTTGAACATGACGATATGTTTGACCATTTATTTTTCTCCGAGAATAATTAAACAATAAAGATATTTAGTATAATAAATACTGAGGAAGATAAAGTCTGTATAGTTCATTAATCATATAATTTTATAAATCGTTAATACTAATTAAATTTCATTTATATGTCCTGGTGGATGGGAGCGGGTTTAGGTTTTTTGCGTGGGGGTCCTTTTGGGGCTGTTGTGGGAGGTGTCGCTGAACACTTCCTTGGAAAAAAAATCCAGAACAAGGTACAAAAAAATTTGCCGGGCATACAGAAAAAAGGAGATTTTATAACCTGTCTGGTAATCGTATTAACTCGAGTTGGTATGACCGATGGTCCATTAACTCAAAATCAAGTTGGGGTAATCCACAGATTTTTCCTTAAAAATTTGAATTTACAGCAGCAGATTTCAAAGCAATTGACCCCTTGATCCTGGAGGTCCAAAATAAAAATCCCGATATAGATAAGTTTGTTGAAGAGTACAAAAAATCCTGCAGGAGCAATTATAATCTCTTGTTAGTCGCCCTTTGCTACCAGATTTCTTTGGTGGAAAATAATTTAACCGAGGCCGCAGAAAGTTTACTCAAGCAAATTGTTCTTCTGTTGGGTGTCTCCTATGACCAACATAATAAAATAAGAGAGAAATATTCACTAGAGTCTCTTAAAACTCCTTACCATATTTTAAAAGTTTCTTCAGATGCCTCAAATGAAGAAGTGAAGAAGGCTTATCGTAGTTTGATTAGAGAGTGTCATCCCGATCGGGTCGCTCATGTAGGGGAGGAGGCAGCGGAAGCAGCACATTTGAAATTTTTGGAAATTCAGGCTGCTTATCAGGAGTTGGAAAATGTGAGAGGGATTTAAACGGATTCCTCCGTACCATTATTTTCAGTATCTTCCAGTTTTCTAACAATGAGGGATTGAATTTTTCTTTTGCTTGATTCTTTGACTGTCAAACGATACGTTCCCGCAAGAACCTGATCTCCGGGATGTGGAATTTTTTCCAGGCGGTCGATCACCAGTCCTGCGATGGTTTCGAAATCTCCCCCCGGAAGATCCCAATCAAGTGTTTCATTAAGGACACTTATTTCTGTACTGCCCTCGATCAGGAATCCCCCTTCAGCATAAGGTTGGTATGATTTTTCAGGTTTGTCATATTCATCCTCAATT
>CAZECX010000100.1:0-12393 GCA_964510965.1 uncultured Nitrospina sp.
GCGGCAATTTGAATGGGTTGGAACATACCATAGTCCTGATAACTTTTTATTCGCGCCAGGGCATTAATTATTTCACTATTCCCAACTGCAAAGCCCACGCGCCAACCCGGCATATTATAACTTTTTGACAAAGTAAAAAACTCAATTCCTACCTCTTTTGCGCCGGAAACTTGCAAAAAACTGGGTGCTTTGTAGCCATCGAAACAGATATCCCCATACGCAAAATCATGGATAACGATCAAATCATGTTCCTTGGCAAACTCCACCACTTTTTCAAAAAATTCGATATCAACCACTTGTGTGGTGGGGTTGTGTGGGAAATTGATGACCATTGCTTTGGGTCGAGGCCAATTCCGTTTGAAAGCATCCAGCAATCCTTCAAAAAAATCTGAATCCGGCCCTAGAGGAACATGGATGACATCCCCATTTGCCAATATAAAGGCATATGTATGAATAGGGTAAGTTGGGGTCGGAACCAACACAGAATCTCCAGGTGTTGTGATAGCTAACGCAAGATGGGCAATGCCTTCTTTTGAACCAATGGTTGCAATTGCTTCTGAATTTGGATCCAGATCGACATCATAATTTCGTTTATACCAATCGCATATAGCAAGTCGTAGCTTATAAATTCCCTTAGAGAGCGAATAACGATGATTGGCCTCTTTTTGAGCCGATTCAATCAGTTTTTCGACAATATGATTGGGCGTGGGCATATCAGGATTTCCCAAGCCGAAGTCGATGATATCATCACCTCTTCTACGCGCTTCGTATTTGAGATCGTTGACAATCCCAAGCACATAGGGGGGAAGACGTTTTATGCGTGAAAATTCTCTCATTAAAAAATAGGTCTAAATTTTTTGCATCTATTAAGGATAGGCCAAACCGAAAGGATATGACTCAGGCTTGTGCGGAGGCAACCTTCTAAATTCTTACGAGATCTGACAACTTCAAACGTAAGATATCACAATTTAAAAATCCCGGCAAATCCAAACCTCGTTACAAAATAATGGCTTTCGCAGTTTCTTTTTGCTTGATTCAAGCCTTTTGCAAGGAGTAGTATTTCCCAGTGAGGCGTCTGGCTAATTTCGGTTGGGTGCCATGATTTCTTTCCAGATTAAACCAGGAAAACAGGATCAGTAAAAAAGCCAAAGCAATCCTTTGACGAGGCGAGTTGACTCCACCCCCCCTGATCCTCTGGCCGAAACATTTCATCTACCTCCGAATTTGGATTCATTAAATACATGGAACTGATACAAATAATAATTTTGGGAATAATTCAGGGTTTAACAGAGTTTTTACCCGTTTCCAGTTCCGGACACCTCATTCTCACGCCTTTGGTTCTCAATTTTAGCGACCAAGGATTGGCTCTCGATGCAATCCTGCACCTGGGAACCCTGATGGCTATATTGATCTTTTTTAAAAAAGACCTTTTAGAAATATTTATAGGTGCTTTTGATAAAAGACGGGATACCCATAAATTAGCCTGGTGTATTGTTGCGGCTTCCCTACCTGCAGGATTGATTGGTTTTTTTTTCGCGGATTGGATTGAATCCAGTATGCGTAGCCCGACCTTTGTTGCCGTAAACCTTTTGATATGGTCCCTGGTTTTTTACCTAGCAGACCGTTCTGCTAAACCCGGAAGCAATTCAAAATCGGAATTAAAAGAGTTAAATTTCTCAAAAATCTTTTTTATTGGCTGCGCGCAAGCCATAGCCCTATTACCAGGAACATCCCGATCCGGGATAACCATTGCTGCAGGACTTTTCAGCAATCTCAATCATACTGCTGCAACCCGGTTTTCGTTTCTCCTTGGGGCGCCTATCATTTTCGCCGCAGGCATGCACAAGCTCATCTCGTTCATTTCCGAACCTGCCCCCATTACGGACTACACGCATCTGCATTTGATTATTGGACTGGGAACCAGTTTTTTGGTGGGCCTGTTAGCAATCAAGTTGCTTTTAAAAGTGGTAGAAAAAGTGGGGTTGCTACCCTTCATTGTGTATAGAGTCCTACTGGCAGCAGCAATCCTTTTTCACTATCACGGCTAAAAAAGACAAAAAAAAGCCGCCCTGATAAGAATCAGGACGGCTTTTACGAAAACTTTTTAAATCTTAGCCACAAGATACCGTTACTGGAACCGTACCTGTGTTGTGAATGCGAACTTCTCCACTGATGTCGCCAATGGAATCGCCACGGCTGAAATTATTCTGACTTTTAAAAGTTATAGACTTATGGCCCATGGAATGCTTGCTCGGCATTTTTACCGACTTATTACCTGCCGCTCCACCACCATTGCCGGGAAAACCCTGATGATCGTTCACACCTAATGTAAAAGGAACGGTCGTGAAATTGGATGATTTCCAGAGATAACCATTGGCATTGCCACGGTCTTCAGCATCACCGTTACTAGCAGCGGTAACTGTGATAGAACCTGCATTGTTACATTTTGCCATTCCACCCGGAGCCACGTTTCCTGCAAAAGCAGAAGCTGCGAGGCAAAATGAAGCAATGGTAACGAGTAAAACAATAGCGAGTTTTTTCATCGTAAATCCTCCCTTACCCTAGTTAACAAAAGTTCACCTACAAATATATTTATTAAGGCAAAAACTTTACCTTCTCCCTTTAGTGAACATTCAAAGAACTACCTGCTCTTACCTCCCAGCGACTGAAGGCATTTCTACTAAAATCAAAACCAATTAAACTAGGATTTATCCTATACTCAATATAGGCCCTAGACTGTATGTTCGCAAAGTATACTTATGAATCAAGACATGTCAACGTTTATTTGGGGATGCAACTTAAAAACCTTTAAATATATATACTTATAAGGTTTTTTAATGGATAAAAACTTAGTTAAAAAACAGGCGAAAAGCGCATTGTCCTAGGCGATTTTTAAGGGTTTGTCCTATATACTAAAGAAGATTTTTACCGAACTGAAAAACATACAAACCTCAGCTCCTCGTATCAATATTCAATACTCTGATCTTCTAGCTGCGCCCCCTCTTCTACATGTATGGCTTTACCAATCCCATTTAATTTTACTTTACCCTTTAAGGAAGTGGCACCTTTAAAGCAAACCTTGCCCGACACCTCGAGCGACTCCAATTCCAACAAATCAGGTATCGTAGAAAAACATTTTTGAAACTCCTCTACCTTATCAAGTGGATTTCCAAACTTTATTTCGGGGAGATGAGGAATTTTTCGTTCTTCATTTCTAACGAGTCTTCCACCCTCCAAATTGAAAAGGTTTGACTGAACTAAAAGAAGATCCTCGGTTTTCTTTACTGGCATAAATCTATCTCGGGAAACACATAGCCCTACCGCACCCTCAAAGCAATCCAGCGCAGAGCCAATAGCTGTTTCCAGTTGCACAACAGGTTTTCCCTGAATATTTTTTTGGTTAACAATCACATTTAAATTTAACGGTCCTTCTTTTAATCGTTCTTCAAGCGCAACTAGATTTATCCAAATATTGTTGGTATTGAAGACCGAAAATTTGTCTTGGCTACAAAACTCATCTATGTGCTCTTCGGGCACTTGAGCAATCTCGAGTAATTTCAGCTTTCCATTTTGTTCGTACAAAGTTCCTCCCTTTACATCCGCCGGAGTTTTTGGAGTCACTTCGATTAAAAATGGAATTTCCTTCTCAATCATATGATTGAGAATTTTGGAATCTGCAACGGCACCTAGATTGTCTGCATTTGACATGAACAGGATATCTTTTCCATCTTCAATCAATTGCCTGAGTATCCCTTGTTGTTCAATACAATTATAAAAATCGCCATGACCGGGAGGATACCAAGCCTGATCTCCCCACTCTTCAGGACCCATGGGTAACAATGATTCGGCATTCAATCGGGGAAACATATTTTGCTTGAAGGCAGTTATGGGCAAATCGCTGTTTTCAACAAACTCACTGATTTCTTTGTCTGTGTAAAAACTGTTCATCAATAACAAGGGGGTTTTACTATCCCACTTTGCATTTAATTCGCGGATCTGTTCGACAATCAAGTCCAGAAAGGTTTTTTCTCCTTTCACTTTTATAAGTGATTTAGGGCCGGCACAACCCATGCTTGTCCCCAACCCTCCGTTCAGTTTGCCTATAACGAGCCTTGAATAGTTTTCGGAGGAGTTTTCAGGATCAATCAAAGAGTAATAGTCTGCCTGCATAGAGTCATTTGGAGAATGGATCGATGACCAGTCCAAAACTTTTCCTAATTTTTTTTGCACTTGACTCAACATCCGTTCAAATTCTTCTCGCTGTGGACTGGGCAGCAAATTATTTAATATGTTTTTCATTTCATTTTTAAATTGCAATAGGCTGAATTCCTAATTAAAACTATTATGACAAATTCAATCTATGTGGATTATCTGAAACAGCGTTTAAAAGAAACTTGAGCATGTTGGTTTTTAAAAAAAATATTTACGAAATCTCGGAATCTTCACACCCTGAAAACATAGATGATCAGGACTTGGATCCTTATAATTTTATTTTCCACTCCCTTATGACCGATCGAGAAATATTTTTTGGCCTCAACCAATTACCCGAAAGCGAGGGACTGGAAAGAGCCAAAACATTATTCCCTCATGCCTCCCTTTTCGGAAGCATTTCTCTACTCAACAACTTTTCCCGACGCCTGTTTGAAGGCCTGATAGACAGGAGCGTTTGGCACACCCTGAATGCCTACCATCTAACCTATCTATTCGACAGTTTGCACGGAACTTATGAGGATTATAGCTATTCTGAGCCTCAGCAGCGGATGGGGATATTCCCAGAGCTAAAAGGTAAGGCCATAGATTTTGACCGTTTTCTTGAAAATTATTTTTTTGGTACTGCATTTTTAATGGATGCAGAAAGATTCAACAATATGGCCCCCGAAGAAAAAAAGAGTTTAAAGTTAACTGACCCCTGTTTATTCGGCGTCGTAAATCAATTGATCCCAACGGAAGAAGAATCAAGCCTACAAACAACAACTGTAACGCCCTACATTGAGATATAAAAAACTGTAACCCCTTACTTTTCGAGTTCCTCTTCCAAGCGTTTTATCAATAAGGGAGAGTCAGGCTCAATTTCACTCGAATATCTCGCCACAGGAAAACCTTTTCTATCGATTAAGAATTTATGGAAATTCCACCTCACATCATTGGATTTCGGGGTCACATCGCCTCGAATTTTTAGAAGCAATCCCGTAACACATCGCATTATAAAAGTTTTCATTCCTGCCTTTCCAACTGGAGACAAATCACCTTCCTGGAGGTATCGATAGAGCGGTGATTGTTTCGGACCAAGCACTTTGACCTTGCTAAACAAATTAAAAGAAACACCAAAATTTTTCACACAAAATTTCTTAATTTCTTTGTCTTCAGCTGGTTCTTGTCGGCCAAAGTCATTACTGGGAAACGCCAGAACACGGAAACCTCGATCTTTATATTTTTCGTAAATCTTTTGCAGGGCCGAATATTGAGGAGTAAAACCACATTGGGAGGCCACATTCACGATAAGCAGCACTTTTCCATCAAATCGTGAGAGAGCTTGCTCTTCACCAAAAATGGTTTTAACATTGATATTATATAGGGATTGTTTCAACAAAAACCTTCCTGATTAATCTTTACAGCGAATTATTGTAACTGTTTTTGCGTGCTTTTTAAATAAATCACTTTTGATTCACCTGATAAAAGAGCGAGCATGTTGATTTTCAAGAATAATATTTACGAACCTTATCATTCAAGCAATGCAAACGTTATTTTAACGCCGAATGCGGAATACAATCGTAGATTCAACCCTCGCCATTTAATTCAAGCTGCCTTGAGTGAAGAAAAAGAAGTAATGTCTTTTATTGAACGACAACCACGACCGTTTTGGCGGGAGGACTTGTTACAGTTCTACCCTCATTCAGGAAAAACCAACTCACTATTCTATATAAATCAAATTTGCCAGATTTTAGAAACGGGCCTGGAAGATTCTTCACGATGGCAGCATATGAATTCCTATCACTTTTCTTTTCTTTATGACGTTCTGGTTCGATTCTCCTTCAATTACAACCACGATACTGATAAAGAAAGAGTCAACAACCTTCCCGAATTGGAAGCCCAGCCAATTTATTTTGAAAATTTTCTCAGCAACTACTTTTTTGATTTGATCTTCAAGACAGAAGAAGACCACTTCAATTCTCTAACCCCTAAGCAGAAACGCGATTTAGGGTATGATTGCCCTTACCTTTTCGGGGTTATCAATGGGCTTATACCAACCCGCGAAGAAATGGCCCTTAACGACTCCCAAGACTTTCCTTATTCTATTTACGTTTGATTCACATCATGAAAAAATGATTTCAAAAGTATTTCCGAGTCCCTTTTATCAAGGAGAATATCGTTGCAGACTGTAGTTACGGCTGAACAGATGCGAGCCATCGATCGATGGGCAATTGAAGAAATGGGAATTCCCGGAATTGTCTTAATGGAAAATGCAGGCTCTGCCATCGTTAAACGATTGCTGGAAATCCTCCCTGATCTACCCACAAAAAAGATTATTATTTTCTGCGGTAAAGGAAATAATGGGGGCGATGGTTTTGTAATGGCCCGACACCTTTTTAAACTTGGAGCAAATGTCACCGTTCTACTAGCGGGTGTACTCACAGATCTAAAGGGAGATGCTCTAACAAATGCCCTTTCAGTTAAAAACCTGGAAATCCCCACAAAAGAGTTAAATACTGAAAACATTAATAAGTTTGATCACCCTTTGCGCCATTCAGACATTATTGTGGATGCCCTTTTTGGAACAGGATTATCCAAACCTGCAGCGGGATTTATGGAATCCGTTATTAGCAAAATCAACCAATATGAAAAATTTACCGTTTCCGTTGATATTAATTCAGGCATAGATGCAGACTCTGGAAGGTTAATCGGTCCTCATGTTTTTTCCGACTTAACTTTTGCTCTGGCTTCAATGAAAAACAGCCATTTGATACACCCGGCTGCAGGAGCAATGAAAAAAGTGGAGTTGCTGGACATAGGAATACCTGACCACAAGGAACAAGATATACAAGTCCACCTTTTAGAAGAAAATGATATAAAAAGTTTTTTTCCATCGCGCCGAAAAGACACACATAAAGGCAGTTACGGTCATGTTTTGGTGCTAGCGGGGTCAACTGGCAAGGCAGGAGCTGCTGGGCTAACAGCTCTGGCGGCTTTGAGATCCGGTTGTGGATTATGCACACTGGCATTACCCGAAACCTGTCAAAAAGCCTTCGAACTACATCCTATGGAAGTGATGACAGTACCCTTGCCAGAAACAAAGTCGGGCGCCCTGTCTTTAAAAGCAAAAGACTCTATTTTAAAATTACTCGAAGGGAAATCAGCGGTGGCCATGGGACCGGGGCTGACTACAGATTCTGAGACAATTAGATTAATAGGCGAGATTTTACCATTTATCCAATGCCCTTTGATTCTGGATGCCGATGCGATCAACGCATTGGAAAATCATATGAATTGGCTGAATGCTTTAAACTCCGTGGTTCTTACCCCACACCCAAAAGAGATGTCAAGATTGACCGGATTATCCACTCAGGAAGTACAAGAAAATAGAATTAGCGTGACTACTGAATTCGCGCAAAAACATTCTCTCATTTTGCTTCTCAAAGGAGCTCCCAGCCTGATAGGAACGCCAGATGGAAATGTATTTATAAACCCCACCGGAAACCCTGGAATGGCAACAGGCGGCTCGGGAGATGTATTAACAGGTATCATCGCAGGTTTGGCAGCGCAAAATATTTCAATTAAAAATGCTTCCATTGCCGGAGCTTATATCCATGGCTATTCGGGAGATTTATTTTCCAAGAGTGAAACTCAAACTAGCTTGATTGCTGGCGACCTGCTAAGAAGCCTGCCGGATGCTTTGAAACGGGTTCTACCATGATCAAATCTACCACTCAAAATGCAGATGAAACATTGCAACTTGGGAAAGATCTTGGAACCAAGCTGATTGCAGGGGACTTGGTTTTGCTTTTCGGTGATTTGGGTGCGGGAAAAACCTGCCTGACGCAAGGCATTTGTCTGGGCGCAGGATTAGAAAAAAACGCATATATACGAAGCCCAACTTTCACGCTTATAAATGAATACCAAGGAAAAGTTCCCATCTTCCATATCGATCTTTACCGCCTTGAATCAGAAGCAGAAATAATTAACTTAGGATTAGAAGAGATTATATACAGCCAGGCCATTACAATCATCGAATGGTCGGAAAAATTAAAATCCGATATAAATCCCGGTGAGTTTAAGTTTGGCATCCAGGAACGACTTGAAATTCATATTGACAGCAAAGACGAGACCCTACGCGAATTCACCTTTTCACCCGTACAGTTGAGTCCCCGAGACCCTCCCCTTTTCCCTTTACATTGATTCCCCCCTATGGCATTATCAAATTCATGGTATGCCATTTGCATACATGCGTAATTCTTTAATAATTAACTAGTTAAATGATAAATGCAGTCAGAATTATTTTGCTGATTATCGCTTTGGGTGTGATTAGCCTGGCCGGGTTTTATTTTTATAAAGTTCAGGATAATAAGGTCGAAATGGGTAATATAAAGGTCAAAATAATGGATAAAGGGGTGGATGTAGAAATTGAAAATTTCAAGGTTACTCACGAGGTTAAAGGTAAAAAAGAATGGATTTTAAAAGCGGGACTGGCTCAGGTCAACAATCAGGAAGAAGTAACCAAATTAAAAGATGTTGAAATGATCCTCCCTAAGGAAAATAACCGACCCTACGTGATTACAGCAGAATCAGGCACCTTCCAAAACACATCCAAAGACATTGATCTGGTCGGCCATGTAAAATTGACAGGAGATTCAAAATCTTTAGCTGGAAGATTCCAAGCAAACAAAGACGAGCCTGCTAATACTAGCCTTTCCAAAACAAAAAAATGATCAAAACCAGGATTTACATATTAACGACTGCTTTGATATTCAGTCTACTAATGCCCTCCCTCTTGCTGAGCAAAGAAAAAAAAAACAAGGACCCCGTAGAAATTACTTCTGATCGCATGCGCTCCGAAGATGGAGGGTTAAAAATTATTTTTTCAGGGAATGTTGTGGGCTATTGGGGGGAACTGAAAATAACGTCCGACATTCTCGAAGTCTATAACACCAAAGATAAAAAGGAAACCGAAGAGATCGTGGCCATTGGGAATGTATTTATAACTCGCGGTCTTAAACGGGCAAAGGGTGACAAAGCCATTTATCTGGATAAATTACAAAAAATCATCCTTACCGGGACTCCAAAAGCCACTGCGTGGGAAGACAGTAATATGATCGAAGGCCGCGAGATGATTTTTCTTCTCGACAAGGACCGGTTTGTCGCCAACAACAGGGTGCGCATGAAAATATATCCTAAAGACGAAGATAAAAAAGACGAAAAAAAGAACCCTGAAAAATAGAAATATAATGTCAAACCTCACCGAATCTATGCTGTGGCTGGACTGAAAACTCAGAACCTTGTTAAGGCATATCGGTCCCGGAAGGTAGTTAACAGGGTAAGCTTGGAAATTAAACAAGGCGAAATTGTAGGGTTGCTGGGTCCTAATGGAGCGGGCAAAACCACAACCTTTTATATGGTGGTTGGGCTTACAAGCCCCGATGAAGGACAGGTGTTGTTAAATGATGAAGATGTCACCCATTTCCCCATGCACAAAAGAGCTAAAAAGGGAGTGAGCTATCTACCACAGGAACCCTCAGTATTCCGGAAACTGACTGTTGAAGAGAATATTTTAGCCGTGCTGGAATCGCAAAAACTCTCTACGTTTGATCGCAAAAAAAAGGCTCGTTCTTTACTCCGGGAGATGAACATTCTTCATATCAAAGATTCCATGGCCTATTCCCTTTCTGGTGGTGAGAGAAGACGGGTAGAGATCAGCCGTGCTCTAGCTACCTCTCCGGTATTTATACTGCTAGATGAACCTTTTGCAGGAATTGATCCCATTGCAGTTTCAGATATTCAATCGATTATTTCGCAATTAAAAAAAAGAGGCATTGGCGTGTTGATAACCGATCACAGTGTTCGCGAGACCTTAAGTATCACTGATCGCGCTTATATCATTAACGAAGGTGAAATTATCTCTTCAGGTTCACCTCAGCAGGTTGCCCGGGACGAAAAGGTAAAGCAAATTTACCTCGGCGACCAGTTTTCATTTTAGTCGGAGAAAAAGTTATGGCGATGGAAATGAAAATGAATTTGAACTTGAAGATGAGCCAAAAGCTGGTCATGACGCCCATGCTCCAGCAGGCCATCAAACTTTTGCCATTGGCAAGGCTTGAACTGGCTCAACTGGTTAGGCAGGAAATCATAGATAATCCCGTTTTGGAAGAGCTCCTCGATGATGAAGAAGTAGACTCTCTCGATGAAAAAAAGAGAGATGACAGCGACGAAGACTACGATTCTTTTTCCGAATCTTCTCAAGATTCTCAGGAACAGGAAGTTGACTGGGAAAGTTATTTTCAAAATAATATTGATCAAGGGATGTCTGTCGAAAGCCTTGCAGAAAGACCCTCTATTGAAACCACCTATAAAAAAGAAACTTCATTAACCGACCATTTATTTTGGCAGCTAAATCTCACAATCGATTCTGATTCGGACAAGTTCATTGGTTCCTGTATCATTGGAAATATTCAAAAAGACGGCTACCTCTGCGCCGAGTTATCAGAAATAGCAGAAATCAGCCATTCAGATGAGGCGAATGTCGAGCGTGTTTTAAAGATCATACAAAAATTTGAGCCTTTGGGGGTTGCGGCCCGCTCCCTCCAGGAATGCCTTATGATTCAGGCGCAAGATTTACCAGAAAGAAATCCTTTGGTTGAAAAGTTAATTGAGAATTATCTGGATCGTCTTGAGGATAGATATTTACCAAAAGTTGCAGCTGAACTAAAAACAGACCTTGATGATGTCCTTGATGCCCTTCGCACAATTCGAGAGTTTTGCCCCAAACCCGGTATCGCATTTAATTCAGAGGCAGTTGACTACGTTGCTCCTGACCTTGTCGTAATAAAGACCGATGAAGGATATGATATTTCGTTAAACGATGAAGGAGTTCCCAATATAAAGATCAATGCGTTTTACCAGAACCTGTTAAAGACCACTAAAGAAGGACAAACCAAAGAGTACCTGGAAGATAAATATCGCTCTGCACTATGGTTAATTAAAAGTATTGACCAACGCCGTCAGACCATATACAAAGTCGGAAAAAGTATCGTTAAATTGCAAAAAAGCTTTCTCGATCACGGGCTATCTTATCTACAACCCATGGTCTTGAAGGATGTCGCAAAAGACATAGAGATGCACGAGTCTACCGTAAGTCGAATTACAACAAATAAATATATTGATACCCCCCAAGGAATTTTCGAATTAAAATTCTTCTTTCATAGTGGAATCAAGTCCTATATGGGCAACAATCTCTCTTCCATAAGAGTAAAAAACATGATTAAAGAAGTGGTAGCAGAAGAGGATGCCAGCACCCCTTATACCGATGATCAAATGGTTCAAGTATTAATGCGAAAAAATGCAAAGATCGCCAGACGAACCATTACCAAGTATAGAAAAGAGCTTAATATCCCGCCTGCCAGTAAGAGGAAAAAGTTTTTTTGATAAAACCACCCCGCTTTTATTTTACTCAGAATCATTTCAAGTTTAAAATAGCCTTATATAGCAATTTTAGGAGAAGCCCATGAAACTGACTGTGACAGGAAGAAAAATTGAGATCACCGATGGCATCCGTGATCACCTGAATAATAAAATGGATAAAACCATTTCTGATCGAAGCGAAGCTACAGATGTCCACGTGGCACTTTCTGTAGAAAAACACCGCCATTTCGCTGAAATCACAGTAAAAACAAAAGGGTTTACAGTTCATAGCCATGAAGAGACTAATGATCTCTATGCATCCATGGACAAGGCTTTAGAAAAAGTAGAAAAACAGATTCGGAAACACAAAGAAAAAGCAAAAGACTTGCGAATCAAACAAGGCTCGAATTCCAAAAATCAAAACCAGGATTAATTAGGGTATCCAGAAAATAGAATAAAAAATATGAAAATCGATGAAATACTAAAAAAAGAATCTGTGATTGCCGATTTGGTCGGAAAAAACAAATTGGAAGTCATAAAAGAAATGACCGAATGCCTGAAGAGAAATAATATAATTAGAGACGATCAGTCCATGTTTGAAACTTTAATGGAACGTGAAAAGCTGGGCAGTACCGGTATAGGCGAAAATGTTGCCATCCCGCATGGCAAATCAGATGAATTGGCACAAATTATCACAGTATTTGCAAGATCCTTAAATGGAGTGGACTTTGAATCATTAGACCAAAAACCAGTCCATTTTGTGTGCATGGTCATCGCTCCTGC
>CAZECX010000101.1:0-12279 GCA_964510965.1 uncultured Nitrospina sp.
TCCCAGTGAAGAGGTCAGAGTCCCTTCCACCGGAATCGAAAACATCGTACTTCAGGCTTCCTCCCCCCACAACTACCGCATAATCACGGGTCCCTTCGACAACACCATTGTCGCCACAACTTCCGTCGCAATATTTGGCGTCTATGTATTCAACGCGAACACCGGGGGTGAAAGTGAACTTGCCAAATTTGATCGCGTCCTGTGCGTGGACAGAGGTAGCGTAGGTTTTTTGCGTACGGTTCCCAGCACTACCTCTGGCGCCTGTTGCAACCGCAGTTATAAAACCTGTGGCATTCTGGGTATAGGTTTCGTCCCATTGTTTCCGTCGAATCTGATCATAATGCCAGCGCAATCCTACTTCAATTTCGTGTTGGGTATTACCCATTGCAGCTTTATGTTTCACGGCTGTTTGAACACCATATTGATAGTAAGTGCGGTTGTTATTACGCACTCTAAAGGAGCCCGCTCCTGTTCCGTTGAGAATTGCAAATGCAGTCCCCCCCGGCCCCTGAGCCAAAGCCACACCCAGAGCCACGTTAGCACCATTGTTTACATCATGGAGTTTCTGCCAGTTTCGATTGAAGGTATTCCCATATAGCGTAGTGACCAGACTGGTTTTTGGATTGAACTCCAGAAAATGGCGGACATACATTCGAAATTGGGTGGATTCAATTTCGTCGAACCGGGATGCGGCCAACCGTTTATAAGGATCACTTGCAAAATCTGTGGAGCTAAGACCCAGATAGGTTTCGTTCGCATCGAGATTGGTGTGGCCGAACTTCGCCTCCCACCTTTGGTACAAAGCGGATTTAGGCTCAAAAGACAGCTTGAGCATGGGCTCGTGTTTGACGAATCCGGTGTCGGCCTCGGCCTCGTTTCGAATAGTCTGAACACCTCCTGCTTCCAGCTCTTTAAAACCACGATTGTTCCTTGTGTATAGTTCAACCAGGTAGCCAAATTTCCCGCCTCCCTCAAGCTGTTGGGTATTACCAAAATTGGCATGGGTACGAATCTCATTAAAACTTCCCCATGATGATTTTAAATAAATTTTTTCAGCCGTAGGAATGGGCGTGGAAAGATAGTTGATGGCACCCCCCGTTGTGTGAGGCCCGAACTTGATTTGACTGGAGCCCTTGAGTACTTCAATCCCCGCCATTCTTCCTGTAGTTGGGGAGTAGTAAGCCGAAGGCGCTGAATAGGGAGCGGGTGCCTGCAGAATCCCATCCTCCATGATGGTTACCTTTGAACTACGCGCAGAGTCGACACCGCGCAGAGAAATATTTGGGAACAAACCGAAACCATCTTCCTCACGCAGGTTGACCCCTGGAACCCGCCTTAAAATACGGTTGATATCATCAATGCCATGCTTACGAATATCCTGCACGTCGAGGTAGGCGGCGGAACCGGCGATATCTTTTATATTAAACTTGGAGCCTATGATCGAAACTTCCTGCATTAAAATCTCGCTCGATGTCAGTTCCGTATCACTCACGGTATTATCATCTGAGGATTTTTGAGCACCATCGTCATCCGCGATCACCACGGTAGTGGCACCATCATCCGAAACTTCAACCACTGTTGCACTATCAGCAGCAAAAGCTGAAGATGTGGACGTCAGCAAAAGCAGAGCCCCCAGTCCCACTTTAAAAAATTTTAAATTCATTCCTCTTTCTCCTCGTTTATATGCAAAGCAAAAATAATTTCTTAACTTATTCAATAATTTTAATTTTGATACTCGTTCTCAATATAAAATAAAAAAACAGACTTTAAACAAAAACCCTTTTTCTGTCAACTATTAATTCCAATATGACCATTTTTTTTCAGGGAACTATATCCGTTACTATCGAAATTCCGGTGAGTTTTAGTTTTCTCAAGCTTATCTGTTAATTGCAACGAGAAATTAGAAAACAATAGAATTCTCTGCCCTGACATTAAAAAAACTAGTTTAACCGCCAAAATTTTAGCCAAATTCCTATTTTGAAAATCATTCTCAATATTAGAGAAAAAGGAATTCCCTGTCAACCAATAATTTCAATATGGCCCTATTTTTTCTGGGTCATATCGATTTTACCGTCAAAGTTTCGGTCCATTTCGGTTTTTTCGAGTTTGCCTGCGGAGTTGAAATGTTCCCAGCGGTCTACTTTACCGTCTCCATTGGTATCGTATTCGGCTTTTTTCAATATTTGGTCGTCATGATAAAACTGCCACTGGTCCGGCTTTCCATCGCCCTTGGTATCGAAGGCCGTGCGGTCCAAAACCGAGTTACCTCGAAAATAACTCCAACGGTCGATCTTGCCGTTTTTACTGGAATCAACCTCCAGGCGGATCAATTCATCTGAAGAGTTATAAAACTGGGTGGTGTCGGGTTTTCCATTGCCATTCTCGTCGATTTCAATGTGTGTCAATTTCGCATTGGCGTTAAAAAATTCTTTCCAGTCGAAATTTCCATCAAACTTGCTGGACTTTTCAACTCGGGAAAGTTTTCCGCCGTTTGCGTAGTACTGGAGGTGGTCCATGTTTCCGTCCTTGTTGCGATCAAACTCAACCTTTTCCAGGATTTTGTCGCCTTTAAAATGTTCTACCTGGTCCACCTTGCTGTCAAAGTCTCCATCGTATTCGATTTTCACAACTTTTCCCTGAGCATCGACATATTGCCATTGATCGATTTTACCGTCAAAATTGGAATCGACTTCATTCACTACTTCACCCATGCAAGGAAAAGCAGTGCCAAGCAGAGCCAACACCATTACTGCTAACATGTTTCTGATACTCATGGGAAATCCACCTCCAAACCTATAGAATAAATATTTTTATTTTCTTTTTTGATTAATTGGTAAGGGTTTTTTTCCAGATGAACCCGATATTAATTCAACTCAAACCTGAAAGGCAAAATAACTTTCAACGATTGTTCCATTATGCTGTTAGGGAATCCTGAAAAAGGGGCTGCTCTTTTAACAGCCGCCATAGCTTCCCGATTCAGGTTTGGGTAGGGAGTTTCTGTGAGCAACTTGACATTATCCACATCCCCGTTTTTTAATATGGTGAACTGAACTTTTAGTTTGCCTTGCCGCCCTGCCCTTCTCGAGGCTTCAGGATAACGCTTTGCACCTTCGATAACGCGCTGCACCTGACCAATATAACTTTTCAAAGCACCCTTATCGACGATATTTGGAACACCCCGGGGAGACGGGAAAGAAGTTAAAGATGCCAGCTTCACTCCGGTTTGTACCGGAGTCGCGCGTCCCGATGTTGACTTCGAAGACGATGAACTATCTGACCTCACAACCCGCTTAGGTAATTTGTGTAATTTAAATTGCTGTGCCCCCTGAACCATCGCCACTCGGGTGGTTCCTTTTTTTGACGAAGTCGCACTGGCGGAACGAGCAATCCTGCTTGGCATTTTGCGTAACTTAAAATACGGTGTCCCCTGGACCATAGCCACTCTGGCAGCTTTTTTTGTGGACGTGGTCCTGGTAGTCGGGAAGGACCTGGCTACAGGTGTGCTTACCCGTCTGCTTATTGAGGGATTGGTGCTACGCATAATCGCAGATCTCGTCGAGGTGGTTCTTTGCACCTGCTTTGGAATGAGTTGCGACGTTGTGACAACAGCCCGGGCTTTTGCAGCTTGTCGAACAGCTACCTTCGGTTGCACAACTGGCATAGCCTTGGGTGTGAGACTGGCAACTTTAATTTCCTGGCGAACGCGCTCTTTTCGAATTTTTTCCTTTTTTACCGGCGGCGCTTTCCTTTTCACGAATTCCAGCTTATAGGTTTTTTGTTGTTGGACATTGTTATTAATGTTCAACAAAAAACTTCCCGCGCCCAGAGTGAACAACATATGAACCCCGAGGGAGCCGACTACCGAATACATTGTGGAGTTTTTCTTGATCATAATTATTTAGTTTCCGGAATGGGTTACCGGTTTCTCCATCCCGGTCGCAAGCACAAAGTCTTCCGCACCGGCTTGCTTGGCAAGCTCAATCACTTTACCGAAAAGTCCAAACTCAATGAACTTGTCTGCGTGGATAGAAATCACAGTATTTTTTTTCTCACTTATTTTCTTTTCAAGGTGGGCCGGCAAAACCTCAAAGGTAACGGCTTCTCCGTCCAACTGCATGGAACCATTTTTATCTATCGTCATAATGAGAAACTGCTTGCTGTTTTTCTCGGCGGTCTTGGCCTTTGGCAGCTCAATCTTTGTTTTTTGCTTAGTAGGAGTTGTGGAAGTCAACATGAAAAAGATCAGCAACAGGAACACAACATTGATCATCGGAATCAGATCGAGTTTAAACGGTTCCTTTTCTTTGTATGGAAACTGGATCATTATTTTATAATTGAAAAGTTTTCCGCCCCGGCCTCGCGTGAAACATCGAGAACCTGGGTAAACAGGTCATACTTAACCGTGGGCGCTGAATCGATCACCACCAGCTTGTCTGACCGGGTTGACAGTTCTTCACCCAGCGCACTCTTTAGAGAATCGATCTGGATCGGTTTGTCATTTAAACGAAGATGACTATTTCGGTCGATTTTAACGATGATATCTTTTTCCACCTTTTGGGTCTCTTCACCTTCAGGAAGACTTATCGCCAGTCCCTGACCTTGAATCGCGAAAGTGAGCATGAAAAATATCAGCAACAGAAACACCACATCAATCAGCGGTGCCATATCAATTTCGAAACGTTTTTTGTGTTGGGGAAATAAATCCAGCATAACCGTTCCCTTTTAACCCCCCTGACGTGTCAGTTCAGGTTGAGTTGCTGTGGAGGTACGGGGGTTATGCCCATTAGAGGATTCATCCTGCCCTTCATAAAGGTGATGAACCAGATATTGTCCGTATTTTCCCAGCAGGAAGGAAATAGCCTCTACTTTTCTTTCAAAATAATTGAGCAAGATGACAACGGGAATAGCGAGAGCCAGGCCCGCCGCAGTGGTCAGGAGAGCCTCCCAAATACCCCCTGCCAAAAGGCTCGGATCTACTTGCCCCTTATATTGGGCGACCTTGTTGAAGGCTTTTACCATTCCAATAACGGTTCCCAATAATCCCATGAGTGGAGAGATGGTGGCGATCACTTCCAGAACCCGTAGATTTTTTCTTAATTCGCCGATTTCTTCCTGTCCGTGTACCGTTAATTTTTCTTCAAGTTTCCACCGGGGATCTTTTCGCGCTTTCACTCCACACTCAAGCATCCGCGAAACCGGGCCATCAGTAGATTTGCCAAGATCATTCGAGCCAATCTTTTTGTCATTACCCACCAAATCTTTGATTGCCGCAAATATATCTTCCGGGTCTTCTTTGCACTTCTTAAAGAAAACCAACCTCTCAATAATTATGGCAACAGCAATCACGGATGCCAGGAAAATGGGATACATCATGACTCCGCCTTTTCCCATTAATTCAATACCGGAGGTGAACGTAGCAATCATTTTTGACTCGTTTTAAAAGTTAAATTTTGATATCCAAGCAATATTTCTCATAATCTCTGGATATGAGACCTCGCATTTTCGGGAAAAGCAATTAGCCATCCTTCATAAATGATAACGATTTTCAATACTATAGGGGGAATCTAAGGTTTTTGTCAATATTTTTTATCTTTCCCTCGTTTTCTAATCCAAAAAATGGAAAAGACTGTTCATATAATGGCAAAACTAAAGAGTGGGATTCTTTACGCTGGCTGTCCAGCATAAATGAATTATTCGGAGTAACAAAAGATACCGGTTTGCCCTTCTGGAGGAGGGTAGCGGGAAAGAATATCAAATTTTTCAAGATTCTCGCGACACAAATGGAGGGAATAGTTAGCGTAAACTATTACAATATCAGGGTATTATCCATACCTCTTGTGAATTCAATCCAATAAATGTCGAATCGCATTTTCAGCGGGCACGGGTGGACTCAGCTTATACCCCTGGCCCTGACTCAGGCCCAACTGCCAAAGAGTGAACTCTTCATTCTTGTTCTCCACCCCTTCTACAACGGTTCGCATGCCCAATTCTTTGGCAAGGTTTGCCATGGCTTTAATAACGATTCGGGTTTGCGCGTAACCCAAAGACCTTACAAAACTTTGATCAATTTTCAAGCAATCAAGAGGTAAACGTGATAGGTGATGGATAGAGGAGAACCCTATTCCAAAATCATCCAAAGCTAACCGAACACCCTCCTGCCACAAAAACTCCAGAGATGGAAGGATAGAAGACAGGTTACCCAAAAATATAGATTCGGTTATTTCCAATTCAAGGTATTGTGGTTTCAAACCTGTCATGGATAAAATCTCCATTATACGGCTGGAAAAATTTATATCCTCCAGTTGAACACCTGAAACGTTCACAGAAATCGTGAAAGTTTTTTTCTCTTTCACCTGCCAGCATTTAGCCTGTCGGCAAGCAGTCAACAATACCCATTCCCCCAGAGTTCGGATTCCTCCATTAGATTCTGCGACTGGTATAAACTCTGAAGGAGGAACTTGACCATATCCCGGAGCATGCCAACGTGCCAGAGCCTCAAAACCGGTTACGGATTTTGTAAATAGATCCCATTGAGGTTGGTAAAAAACTGAAAATTCCCCATTCTCCAATCCACTGGAAATATTCATCCCTAAAGCCTTTACCAGGGACGACTTGGTTCGCATTAACATATTTTATCTCCTTTAGACCTAAATCTGATCCGAGAAGCCTAATTGAATACAAACCCACGGCCAGGGCGCAACTCCTGACCGCGGGCTCTTTATCCGGCTTGGGGTCATAAGCCGAATAAATTATTTACCCAGGCATAGCGTGTTCAATGGCAGCTTCAACAAAAAAATCACATACCACTACGGCAAGTTTTAGAGGATCTATCGGTTTGGTGACCCATTCATAAATATTTAAATTTGACTGTTCCAAAGAAACAGCCAAAAATGAATGCGAAGAAAGATAGATTATTTTTTCGCATTGTTTGCTGGAAATTTGATTTATAAAATCCAAGCCGGATTGCCCGGACAACTTGTCATCAACAATTACCAGGTCGTTTGTCCGGCTCAGTTGATCCGGACAACCCTTGCCACAGGAAAACCGCACTTCGTGCCCAAAACGGGAAAGCATGATTCCCAACCGCCCTCTTTCTTCAGGGTTATTGTGAACAAGTAGAATTTTTTTAGGTGCAATAGTCATCTTCCCTCCTAGCTAAGACTGTTGAGGCATCGTTTCAGAGCAGAAATGCTGCAGGAATGGCACCGCTCTACAGGAATATTATTCTCTTTTGCAACCCGAACGGCCTCGGTGACCATGGGGTGTGCCACAGTGCCCGTAAAAATAAGTATTCGATTGACGCCATCTATGCGTCGAGCCATATTGGGAATGCGTTGGCTGAACACTCGGGCATCGAAGCCCCTATTACGGCATTCCTTTTCATAAGACCGTTTCAACCTGTCCAACCCCCCTATAATGGCAACACTCATATTTTCTATCTCCTAAAATCTTTATTTGAAATTGATTATTATTCTCAATATTAAAATAAACAAAATTTTTTTAATGTGTTAGCCAACAGCTACCAAAGCACCAGAACTTGAATCCAGCAAATGAGCAACTTCTTTTGTTTCCCGCAACTTTAGAATTTTTCCTCGATCTTTTAATCGTATTGACGCTCCCCCGCCACATTGATTCATGCATGGGACCAAACAAACTTGATCTGTCCCCTTCATTTTTCTCAACCGTTGAGCCATAGTCTCTGAGTTCCAGGCTTTACACCCTGCTCCTGTACAGATTTTTATCTTATTTGCCATGAGCCAACTCCTTATTGATAACTGTTATCAATATAAATAAACTGACTGCTTTTGTCAACCCTGTTTTTAAATTATTTTTTTATTCATTTAGCTTTTAAAAACAATTATTTAGTTATTTTATTTTTTTCGGGGTTGTTTTTATTGGAAATTCTATTGTATATTCCGCCTAATTTTGATTTTGAAAACAGTTATCAAAAAACCAATATGCTCAACGAATTCGATATATTCAAGGATTTTCTAAAACAACACCACTTGCGTTGGACTCCACAAAGAAAACTGGTTCTCGAAGAATTCCTCGCATGTGAAGGCCACGTTCATATAGATGAAATGCATGAAAGAGTTCGAGGTAAAGATCCGACCATTGGCATTGCCACTTTGTATCGAACAATGAAGTTATTGGTAGATTCGGGCCTTGCCAACATGCACTCCTTCAATGATAAAACAACCTATGAACGTCTTTTCCAGGTTAGGCATCACGATCATTTGATATGTAAAGGCTGCGGAAAAACCATTGAGTTTGAACACCCGCTTATTGAGAAGTATCAGCTGGAGATATGCGACCGCCATGGCTTCACTCTAAAAAGTCATCGTATGGAATTGTTTGGCATTTGTAAAGATTGCAGAAAATAAAAAACCCCTTTCCACTCGTGTAGCAAGTGAAAAGGGGCTGATTTGAAAAACTTAATTTTTAATTATTATCTTTGCTCATATTTTCCATCATATAGTTCTTGATACCAATATCCTTAATGCGGTTGAATTGCGTTTCCAGCCAATCAGCACTATCTTCTGTTTCTTCTAAAATTTTCTCGAGAATTTCCATACTGCCAAAATCACTTCTATCGAAACAGGTTCGAATGTGTTTTTTTAATCGGGCAACGTGCGCCACCTCAATTTTATATTGGTTTTTCAATTGTGCTTCGACTGAATTGCCAACTAAAACGGTATCGTATTTTTGCATATCAGGAGTTCCGTCGAGAAAAATAATCCTCTCAATCATTTGGTCGGCGTGTTTCATTTCTCCCATTGATTCTTCACGTGAATGGCTGGCAATTTTTTCATAACCCCAGTCTTCCTGCATTTTGTAATGAATATAATAAATATTGATTGCAGTCAGTTCCGCCATCAAAACATCGTTCAGGGCTTTGATCACTGCTTTATCGCCTTTCATATTTTACCTCCAATTGAATTTTAAAATCGCTCATTCACACCCTCTTAAATACATAATGTATCAGACAACAAACACTGTCAACCTCTTTATTTTTAATAACTTACGAATGATAATTACAATGAGAACCCTTATCAATAATCACCTCATCTTTCTTAAACTGTCACGAGCAACCGGTCTTCTATACCTTAAAATCAAATGAATTTCAGAACGCTTTTTAACAATAGAAATTCAAATGATAATCCCTATCATTAATTATTTTTTTTGCTAAAATTTTTTTTAATTTCTTTCACTCAATAAATTCCACATTCTAATAACCAAGGTTAGCATTATGGAGTTTTTTTAATTCCAGGAGGTCTGGAGAATGTCTGCCAAATGTCCAAGCTTTTTCCAGGTGGTGCACTGCGGCAGAAAGACGGTTTTCTTTTTTCCAATAAAGAATACCCAACTGGAAATGAATATCTGCCTTTCTCTTATCTGGAAACAAAACCAGTCGCTGATACAGCATCGTCATATATTCATTAATTTCCCTGGCAGACGAGTTTTCCAAACTAAAAGGAACAGCAGGATTTGAAGAAAACTCAACAAGAGGAGATAGGCTGGAAACCAATGGACCGAGAATAAGGTCTTTTTTATCGGATGGGGGGATCGCCCCCTTGGAAACCGGCAGACCCAATTGTCTACGAATCTCAATTACTGCTTTGCTCAATTTTTCATACTTTAAACCTTCCAATTTCGTCAGGGCCTTTTCCCAATGAAAGACCACCCAAAAAGGCGAATAAGAAAGTTTGCTGTATATGGTTCCAAGAAGTATATGAGTATCCTCCGAGTCGGGTTTTAATTGCAACGCCTCCAAAGCTTCCCTCAAAGAACCTTCCAGAACCTTCATTCTTAAAAGTATCTTCGCATAAAATTTGTGAGAATTTGAAATACTGAAATCATAAGTCAGTGCCGTTTCCAATAAGTCCAATATTTTTACTCCTTCATTCCTTTCCATTAATTTGATAGCGCTGATGTAATAATAATCGTGAAACAACTTTCGAATGAATCGAGGATCTTTTAACGATTTTTCAAGGGATTCCGATAATTCATTGGCTCTACTATAAAATTTCAAACCCTGATTTTCATCGTCATTTC
Organism: uncultured Nitrospina sp.; assembly: GCA_964510965.1. GTDB lineage: Bacteria > Nitrospinota > Nitrospinia > Nitrospinales > VA-1 > UBA8687. The sequence continues at coordinate 10,057 of CAZECX010000101.1, forward strand.
GGTCATTGTTTAAATAGATCGAACCCATATTGGCCAAATCGACTATCCGGATTTTTCCCGCAGGAAAAGGTTCTGTTTTAACAATTAATCCCAAGCCAATTATAAACACCAAGGAAGATGCTATTTTCTTCCAATTTCTAACTGCAATCCACTCACGGAAAACAACTAAAAAATAACCTGAGAACATGCAAAGAAAGGGAACAGAATACAAACGATATCGAGACAAAACCAGAAAGGGGAGAAACATCAAAAACGCTGTTAAAAAAAAAGAATGTAGAAGAGTCCAACCCTTCCGCCTCCACATTATCAGTCCGCCCAAAATTCCCAACGCACCAATAACCCCAAAGGGAACTCCCCAGCCCAGAATGGAAGAAAACTCCTGAAACAAATAAAAATTAATAGTTACAGGAATTTCATAATTGTTGAAATAATAATAGGTCTTTTTTAGATAAAGAACTAAAAACTCCACAGGATTACTCAAAAAGGTATTTGCTACATATTTGAATATAGGCCCTGTTTCCAGTGGAATTGTTTTAATAACTTCCTTATACGTTTCATTATGTTCATAGTTACGGACAGAGTGATCGAGTGTATTCGACAGCAGCAGATTTTCTGGTCCACTTTTATCGTAAAGTCCCCAATGCCCCCTCACCTCCTTGACCCAAAAAAGTGCGGGTGTACAGATCAGAGCAACCAATAACGCATAACCTGTAAGAAAAAGCCATTTTTCTTTTTGCGATCCCTTAAAACGCAACCACAAATAACCCAGAGCCACAGGAAAAATGAGAACGTTATTGGTTCGTACCTGCATATACATTCCCAGCACCAAAGCACTCGATACTAGAATAATAGGCGCAGGACGATTACCTGCCGCCAACAAAAGTTGTAGGGTCGCTAATTCCAGAAACACGATCAATGAAGCACGATAAAGGGTGCCTTCATACAACCAGTTCGGCGCATAAAAGGTAAACAGCAGAGCAGAAATTAGCGCGGCTGTTCTGGAAAAAAACTGGCACGAAATGGAATATACGAGAAGGGAAGATAAGACTCCAAGTAGCAACTGCGAGATCCATACGACCTCCAGTTTGCCACCAAACAATAGAAACAATATCCCCAAAAAATACTGGTAGGCGGGAGAAAAATGGTTATCCCTATCAGGAGCTAGTGCAAGAAAATCTCCCCCCATCAGGGACAGACCGCCTTTATAATAAATCTCCTGATCCCAATGCCTGGGAACATGGGCAAAAAAGGGATTATCTTGAAACTGAAAAAAATAGACTACGCGTACTGCGGTGGCACAAAGAATTAGGAAAATTAGATGGCCACGATGTGATTGCGTCATGTTTTAGGTTTACAAACCTTTAAAAAAACGCTTATTGAAGGAAAAAGATTAAAACTTTGTCAGACCATCCAGACGAGTCATAACATCCACTCCGGTGTCTGTCACACAGAGAGTGTGTTCGAACTGCGCGGAGATTTCGCCATCTTGTGTGACCGCAGTCCATTTATCAGAAAGAATTTTAAGGTCAGGACTTCCAAAGTTGACCATGGGTTCAATGGTGAACACCATGCCTTTTTTTATCTCCAGTCCTTCACCAAAGTTTCCATAGTGGAGAATTTGTGGCTCTTCGTGAAAGTTGGTGCCTATACCGTGCCCGCAAAACTCTTTTACAATTGAATAACCATGGCCTTCAGCAAAATTTTGAATCGTGGCACCAATATCCCCCAGCTTTGCGCCAGGCTTTACCACTTCAATTCCTAGTTGCAAAGCTTCTTTACAAACCTCCACCAGTTTTTCTGCTTTTTTTCTGGGCGAGCCTACGAAAAATGTACGGCTGGTATCACCATGAAAACCTTTTAAATAAGTAGTGATATCCAGATTGACGATGTCCCCATTTCGAAGTTTTCTGTCAGAAGGGATGCCATGACAAATTTCCTCATTAACAGAAGAACAAATGCTTTTTGGAAAACCACGATAATTCAAAGGCGATGGAACGGCTCCTTTAGAGACGATATAGTCGTGACAAATCTGATCCAGCCTTTCAGTGGTCACCCCGGGCTTCACATAGGGCTCAATCATCACAAGAACTTCTGCCGCAAGCTGGCAGGATTCTTTCATCACTTCAATTTCTTCTTCGGTTTTAAAATGAATCATGAGGGTAAACAAATTCTTTTATAGTTTGTTTCTGGTCTCGCCAGTTCGATTTTACTTTTACAAATAAC
>CAZECX010000102.1:0-12063 GCA_964510965.1 uncultured Nitrospina sp.
ATATGAATCAATCTTCGTTTCCATGCTTCGTTCAACATAAATGAAAGTCCTCTCTGTTTTGGGGCTATCAATCATGGAATTGAGCGGCGAGCTTGTGTGCCAATTCCCCGATATTTCCTGCGCCCAGTGTCAAGACTACATCACCGGGTTGCAGAGATTTTTGTAAATGTGGAACCAGAACGTCTATCTTTTCGATGTGGTCCACGTTCTTATGTCCAAACTCTCGAATGCCTTGTGCCATTTTGTGAGAATGAATGCCTTCGATTGGTTTTTCTCCTGCACCATAGATATCTAAAAGAAATAACTGATCTGCATCGTTAAATGATGAATAAAAACTTTCCAGCAGATGCTGAGTTCGAGAAAAACGATGCGGTTGAAAAACCACTACCAGTCGTCGATCAGGCCAGACGTCTTTTGCGGTTGCGAGAGTTGCTTGGATCTCGGCAGGATGGTGGCCATAATCATCCACGATTATTATAGAATCTGACTGATGGAGAATTTCAAACCGTCGCTGCACACCCGAAAAATTTTTCAAGGCATCTGCGATTGCGGGAAAATCCATATTCAATTCCATCCCTACTGCAACGGCTGCCAATGTGTTGCAGACATTATGGTTGCCCAAAGATCCAGATGAAATTTCCCCGAGCCTTTTCCCTTGATGAAAAACGGTAAAATTAGTTTTTAAGTTGCTCACAGTGATTTCTCGTGCTGTGTAGTCGGCTTGAGTCTTTAATCCATAGGTAATCGTTTTTTTTTCTATTTTTGGAAGAAGTGACTGCAGATTTTGATCATCCATGCATAAAATTGCGGTTCCATAAAAAGGGACGCTATTTAAGAACTCTAAAAAAGCTGATTTCATATTCTGCATATTTTTGTAAAAATCCATATGTTCTTCATCCAGCGTAGTCACGACTGCAAGGGTTGGAGAAAGTTTTAAAAACGATCCATCGCTTTCATCGGCTTCGGCAACTAGAAATTGGCTTTGTCCCAATTTGGCATGACCACCCATATTTTTAAGTTTTCCTCCAACGATTACTGTTGGATCAAGATGCCCTCCTGCCAATACTGTAGCCACCAGAGAAGTGGTTGTTGTTTTTCCATGGGTGCCGGCGATAGCAATCCCGTGTTTCATTCGCATAAGCTCGGCTAACATTTCTGCTCTTGGTATTACCGGGATCATTTCTTCTTTTGCGGCTTTAACCTCAGGGTTGTCATTTCTTATTGCGCTTGAAACTACGACAACATGTTTTCCTATTACGTTTTCAGCCTTGTGGTTGAATTGAATTTCTGCGCCCAAAGATTCGAGATGATCGGTAACAGAAGATTTGGATTGATCAGAACCGCTTACTTCGTAATCCTGATTAATCAACACTTCAGCGATTCCACTCATTCCTGAACCTCCGATCCCAATAAAATGAATCTTTTGTGTTTTCCCTAAAAACATGACAAAACATAATTCCCTTGCATTTTTTTTGTTCTTCCCGATTTCCTGTAAGTTTCTTCTAATAACTCCATGCAAAGACGCCTTACCTTTTCCGTTGCATCTCGATTCCCAAGTTTGTAGCTGTTCTCTTCCATAGATTCTAAACGCTCAGGTTCTTCCATTGCCTGAAGGATGGACTTCGCAATACGCGGTCCTGATAGTTCTTCATCTAAAACTAACTCCCCGGCATTAGCAGCTTCGAGAATGCGCGCATTTTTTTCCTGATGATTGTGCGCCGCGTGGGGAAAGGGAATCAGTATGGACATCTTCCCGCAAGCAGTGACTTCAGCGAGAGTTGTTGCGCCAGCACGACAAATAACTAAAGAGGCTTTTCTGTATTGATCTCCCATGTCATCAATGAAGGGGCGTACGTCAGATGAGAAATTGTTTTCCTTATATTCCTTGTTCACCTTTTCAAAATCTGCTTCTCCCGTTTGGTGAGTAATGTGCAAATCACCTTTTTGCTCAGAGAGGGATTGCAGCGCTTCAACCATGGCCATGTTTATGGAATGGGCCCCCTGACTGCCGCCAAGAACCAGTACTCTGAACGGGCCTTCCGGTTTTGGTTTCGCTTCTTCTTTTGACTGGCAAAACTCTTCCCGAATCATGTTTCCTGTGACCTCTACTTTTTCTTTTGGGAATGACTCAGATGATTCTTTAAAGGAGACAGCGATTTTGTCGGCAATCTTCCCCAACCATTTATTTGTCATTCCTGGAATGGAATTCTGCTCGTGAATTAATATAGGTATTCGAAGAATCCATGCGGAAAGCACTAGAGGTCCGGATGCGTATCCACCGACTCCGACAACCAGGCCAGGGCGTTTTCTGATTAAAAAGCACATGGATTGAGCGGTTCCAATGGGCAGCTTGAACCACGACACCCATCGAGCAATTTTCTTTTTGCCAAGCAAACCTGCTGAAAGAATCGTTTTCAAATCGAAACCTTCGCGGGGCAATACTTTTGCTTCGAGACCTCTTTGGGTTCCTACAAAAGAAATTTCAATGTCCATATCGTGCCTCATCAGTGCTCTGGCTAGAGCAATTCCGGGATAAAGGTGGCCGCCTGTTCCACCACCCGCTATTACAACTCGTTTCTTCATTAATTCATCATCAACGTTTTGCAGCTTGCTCTGAAATATTTAGTATTACTCCTACCGAAAGCATCGTCACCAGCATCGACGATCCTCCCATGCTTATAAAAGGCAAGGTCAGCCCCTTTGTCGGAAGAAGACCTGAAGCGACTCCAAGATTTATAAATGCCTGTAAGCCGATTAGGAGAGTCAGCCCTGTCGCCAAATGAGTTCCGAAAGGATCTTTTGCCCGATAGGCAGTCATAAATCCCCTCCAAATAAAAATTGAGAATAAGAGAACGATTGCCGTGGTTCCGACAAATCCTAATTCTTCCCCGATCACTGAAAAAATAAAATCCGTGTGAGCTTCCGGAAGACGGAAAAGTTTCTGAGAGCTTTCTCCCAAACCCGTGCCCCAAAAGCCCCCCCTTCCAAAAGCGTAAAAGGACTGAATGGCCTGGAATCCTATTCCGGAAGGATCTTCCCATGGATTGAGAAAGGCAATGATTCTTCGGGTTCGGTACTCCGCAGTTAAAATTGCTGACGCTATAAAGGGAACTATTGCCAGAATTGAAAGAAACAGAAATTTTTTCCTGAGCCCGGCGATAAAAAGCATTGTGAAGGTGACCGCGAAAATAATCATTGCGGTTCCAAAATCGGGCTGGAACAAAATGGGTATGAAAAAGAAACCCAACACAATTAGATTGGGTAAATAGCCGTAGGCAAAATTTCTTAATTTGTCGGCTCGTTTTACCAGAGATTTTGCGATAAATAAGACCAGGGTAAATTTTGCAAGCTCTGAAGGTTGGAATGAAAATCCTCCCAGCGTCAACCACCGACGAGCCCCTCCTACTTTTTTGCTGAACTCGGGAAACATCACTACGATCAACAACAGGAAAGTAAAGATCATGATGGGGTAGGTGTACTGGTGAAGCTTGTGGTAGTCCAAATTTTTTGTGATTAAGAGCAGGCCAGTTCCCAGAAGACACCATAGGGCTTGTCGCTTCAGAAAGTAATAGGAGTCGTTGTGCTCTTTCACGGTATAAGCTGCGCTTGAGCTGAACACCATAACAATCCCTATGAGAACCAGAATGGCAACAGTTACGCAGAGAATTGAGTCGCAACCTGAATGTTTTTGACGAGTTTCGTTCAAGTCCTGTCATCCCTCAAGATTATTTACGATAGTTTTAAACTGGTTTCCGCGATCGATATAGTCTTTGAACATGTCAAAGCTTGCGCAGGCTGGAGAAAGAAGAACGACATCACCTCTTTCCGCTTTCTCTTTTGCCTTATGGACCGCATCTTCCAGAGAATCAGATTCTTCATATCCAAAGGATCCGTTCAACACAGTTCTAAACTTCGGTCGCGTTTCACCAATTAAGATCAAGTGCTTTACTTTTTTCTTCATAATATTTTTTAAGCCGGAAAAATCAGCATTTTTATCTTTGCCTCCGGCAATGAGAATGATCGGACGATCAAAAGTATTTAAGGATTTATATGCTGAACCGACATTGGTGCCCTTTGAGTCGTTTACAAAATCAACGCCGTCTCGACTACACACCCATTCCAACCGGTGTTCCAAGCCTGCAAAACGTTCCAAAACTTTTTTAATGGAGTCCAAAGAGATTTTTAGCAGTAGAGCTGTTGCCACTGCAGGCAAAACATTTTCTATCTGCCAGCGCAATCCCCGCGAGAGGGAACTTAGCGGGAAAATTTCACCATTAAATTCATTGATACGGGCAAATATTTTTCCTTTGTTTGCATAGACTCCGCATTCCAATTCATTTTCAAGGCTAAAGAAGATTTTTTTTGCCGGGCAATTTTCACCCAAAGAACGAGTATGAGGATCATCGTGATTTAAAATAAGAAAATCATTTTCAGTTTGGTTCGCATAAATTTTTTCTTTCAAACCCGCGTATTTCTCAAAGCTTTCATGCCTGTCTAAATGATCGGGAGTAATATTTAAGATGATGGCGATTTCAGGGTGAAAGCTGTGAGTGGCTTCCATCTGAAAGCTGGATATTTCAAGCACTCGATAATCTGAGGGTCCTTTGTCGAAAAGAGAAATGAAAGGGGTACCCAGGTTTCCGCCCGCTTGCGCGTTTTTACCGCCTTCTGTTAAGATCTCCTCAATCAAACTTGTGCAGGTAGATTTTCCATTTGTCCCCGTAATTCCAATGAGAGAGGCGCTGTTGACTCTGCTTGCAAGTTCAATTTCGCTTATTATCTCAGTTCCTTTTTGGCGAGAATTCTTGAGGAAGTCGGATTCAATATCAACGCCTGGACTGATTACCACAAAATCGGAATTGAGAAGCGGCTCGCAATCTTGATAAATAGCTTCGACACCCGGCAAAAGCTGGCTCGCCAGATCAGACAACTGGTCGGAGGTTTTATTATCCATAATTGAAACCTTTGCGCCTTGAAGGGAAAGAAAATTAGCGGTTGCAACACCCGTTCTTCCCATGCCAATTACCGAGACGATTTTATTTTTTAAGTCCATATTTACCTAAGTTTCAAAGTACTCAAACTGATCATTGCTAAGATGACAGCGACGATCCAAAATCGAACAATTACCTTTGGCTCTGACCAGCCTAATTCTTCAAAGTGATGATGGAGGGGGGCCATTTTAAAAAACCGTTTCCCCCCCGTGTATTTGAAATAAGCCACTTGAATAATTACTGATAAAGCTTCGATAACAAAAATCCCACCAATGAGAATTAAAAGTAATTCGTGTTTAACAATGACCGCTATGGTTCCTATTAATCCTCCAAGAGATAAGGATCCAACATCGCCCATGAAAACCTGCGCGGGGTAGGAGTTGTACCAGAGGAAGCCCAGGCTGGCACCTAGGACAGCAGAGCTCACAACCGCTATTTCTCCAGCATCTTTTATGTATTGAATACGAAGGTACTCAGCAAACTTTACATGGCCACAAATGTAGACAATGCCTGTGTAAGTGAGAGTTGCAATTATGATAGGGCCAATTGCAAGACCATCCAGTCCATCGGTTAAATTGACCGCATTCGATGTCCCCACCATGATGAAAACAATGAAAAAAAGATATAGAAAGCCAAGATCGGGTTGAAATTCTTTGAAAAATGGCACAGACAAGCGTGTGGCGTATTCCGCACGTACAGGATCGAAATAAAGCAAATAAATGCCGACCGCTAAACTCACCAAAAGCTGCAAGAAGAGTTTTTCTTTGGCAGAAATCCCATTCCCTTTTTTCAGTTTTAGAATGTCATCTCGAAAACCTATTGCCCCAAAGCCAATTGCCGCAAAAATTATTAGCCAGATGTAACGATTTTCAAGATTCGCCCACAATAATGTTGACCCTAAAAATGTTATCAATATCAGAAGACCCCCCATAGTGGGAGTGCCTGATTTTGAGGCATGATGTTCGGGGCCATCGCTTCGAATTGTTTCTCCGATTTGAAATTTTTGTAGCATTCGAATCATCAGATTCCCAAGAAGCAAGCTAAGCGCCAGTGCGGTAACACCAGAATAGGCAGAGCGAAATGTAATGTATTTGAATACATTTAAAAATGAATATTCAGAGCTAAGTGGATAAAACAAGTGGTAGAACATTTTTTAATTATTTCGCTCGTTAGGTTTTTAAAAATTCCTGAATAACATTTTCCATCTTCGCGCCACGAGAACCTTTGATGAGTAAACAATCGCCTTTTTTAACGGTCCTCAACAGGTAGTCCACGGCATCAACGTGTGTGTTGAATTTTCCTGTTTGCAATGGGTGCCTTGGATTTTTTTTTGCACTTTCTGCCACCAAAGACGCCAACGGGCCAACCGTCACCAAATGATCTATATTTGACAGGATTATTTCCTGCCCAAGCTCATGATGGGCAGACTCTGACAAGGGGCCCAGTTCTAGCATGTCACCAATGATCAAAAACCGTTTTCCCTGAGTATTGAATTCGGATAAAGTTTTTAGGGCCTCTCTCATGGATTGTGGATTGGCGTTGTATGCATCATTAATAAGGGTTATTCCCTGAAAATAAATCTGTTCGTTTCTCTGAGGAATTTGTTGGTAATTTTCCAGCCCCTTATTCATATCTTTCCCAGATATGCCTAACGAATGACCCGTGGCTAATGCCGCCAGAGCATTGTAGATATTGCAATATCCAATTTGCGAGAGCTTGACAGGAACCGTTTGATTAAAAACTTTTGCTGTGAAAGTGAACCCATCGCTCCCCTGATTTTGAATATCGCTTGCTTGCACATCTGCAGATTGTTCTATTCCATAGGTGATCTTTTTAATTCGTAGCGACTTTGCCAGCTCAAGCACCAATGGATCATCTGCATTGACGATGGCCGTACCTTCTTCGCCAAGAGAATCAAATAATTCTCCTTTTGCCGCCTGTACTTCTTTTATTGTTTTTAGTTGCTCCAAATGACCCGCAGAAATATTTGTGATCACACCTATGTCAGGCTTTGCAATTTCAGCGAGGCGCCTGATTTCCCCGGCAGCACTCATGCCCATCTCAAGAACACCCACTTCATGCTCCGGTTCTCTGGCCAATAAAGTCAGCGGAAGGCCAATATGATTGTTGAGGTTCCCCTGTGTTTTAAGAGTTTTATATTTCGTTTCAATAATTGATGCGATCATTTCCTTGGTCGTTGATTTTCCGTTAGTGCCTGTTACCGCAACAACTCGAAAAGGGAAGCGGGCTCTTTGATAGCTGGCAAGGTCTTGTAATGCCCGCAAGGTATTTTCAGACTGGATCACAAATGGAGCTTCTTTTTTGCTGATCATGCCCTTGGATAAGTTTTTAGTGTCAGATAAAATAATTCCTGCGGCACCCTTACCAATGGCATCGCCAAAGTAATCATGCCCATCAAAATTTTCACCTTTAATACACACAAATAACTCTCCTTCTTTGATAGTTCGGGAGTTTATGGATACTCCGCGAAAAATCGTTGTTTCACTACCGCACAATAGTTTCCCATTCACTGCATCCAGGCAGTCTTTTGCCATGCCTGTAATCAAAGCACTCGTTTCCCTAAAAACTCTCTGGCAACTTCCCGGTCATCAAAATATTCTTTTTTTGTGCCTAAAATCTGATAATCCTCATGGCCTTTGCCGGCAATTAAGACGAGATCATTTTTATCTGCTCTGTTGATCGCATATCCTATGGCTTCCCGTCGATTTGTGATTGCCTTGTATGAAGAGCTAGCCGCCATCCCTTTTCGGATGTCATCAATGATTTGCTCAGGGTCTTCTGTGCGCGGGTTATCTGAAGTGATGACAGTGAAGTCGGCATTCTCTAGTGCAGCTTGCCCCATATCCCTTCTTTTTCCTCGGTCCCGGTCTCCCCCACAACCGAATACGACAATCACCTTTCCCATGGTAAATGCTTTCGCCGCAGCGATTGATTTTGAAAGAGCATCTTCTGTATGAGCGTAATCGACCAGCACAGAAAAATTTTGACCGCTATTTATCGATTCGAACCTTCCCGGGATTGTCGGGATTTTCTGAAAAACATTCTGGATGATATCGAGCGATATTCCTTGCACGGAGGCACCGGCTGCAGCAGAAAGAAGATTGTAAATATTATGTTCGCCGAGGAGATTGGTGTTCACCCCTATAGAGCCGCTGGGTGTTTTTAAAGTGAATTGGCTTCCCGTAGCCTCAAGAATAATGTCTTCTGCTGAAAAATCCGCAGTACGGTTTATTCCGATCGAAATAACACCTTTATTAAACTCTGTGGCGAATTCTTTTCCAGTTGGATCATCGATGTTTATGATCGGCACCTTAACTTGATTTTCTCGGAACAATTTAGCTTTTGCATTTTTGTACTCACCCATATCGATATGAAAATCGAGATGATCGCGGCTCAAGTTTGTGAAAATGCCTACTTCAAAGCACATATCGTAAACACGTTTCTGAGATAGCGCGTGGGAAGACACTTCAAGAAAACAATCTGAAATTCCCGCATCCACCATTCGCCTGATACTCTGATTGAGATCAAGAGATTCAGGCGTGGTCATAGCTGCCGGGATGATTGTTTCCCCAAAATGACAATCTATAGTTCCTATTACTCCTGTTTGTCTTCCATCAGCCCTGGAAAGAGCTTCTAAAATATATGTTAGTGTGGTCTTCCCATTGGTTCCGGTTACCCCCGTTAAGCTCAAACACTCGGAGGGCTGGTTGTAAAAATTTGAACTGATTTTCGACAAGGCTTTTCGCGAATCTTCGACGCAAAAAGCAGCAATGCTTCCACTATCCGCAGGGAGCGAGGCCAGAGAATCAAGAGGAGACTGTGTGACAATAGCAACTGCGCCTTTAGCCAAGGCATCTTTTATAAAATTTTCTCCGTTGTGTTTCCCCCCAGGGATTGCAACAAAAAGCCCCCCAGGACGCACTTTTCTGGAGTCGAAAGCGATGTGTTCGATGGCGCGGTTTAGATTCCCCAGAGAATCAGTCGCCCCAGCACCCGCCATTAATTTTTCAAGATTTTTTTCAGACATATTTTTTCCGAGGGAAAAATCATTTTCCGAAAATAGAAACCATTTTGTTGATACAGTTTGTTTCATTAGGCGCGATCAAGAATAAAAACACGTTCTTTACTTGAAGGAACATTTAAATAGCGCAATGATTTTTTAGCAATTTCCCTAAATACCGGGGCCGCGACAACACCACCCCAATGCAGTCCCTTTGGATTATCAATCATTACCAGGATCACTAACCGCGGGGCATCCGCTGGCGCATACCCAATAAAGGAAGAAATAAATTCTGTTTTTGAATAGGACCGAGTTTCAGTTATGTATTTCTGGGCAGTTCCGGTTTTTCCCGCCACATCAAATCCATCCACTGCAGCCTTGGCCCCTGTTCCGTTTTTGACAACAAACTTTAGTATTTCCATCATCTGTCGGCTCGTTTTTTCAGATATAACACGACGGATTTTTTTGGGCTTGATTTCTTTTGCAATTTTTCCATCTCGCATTAACGCTTTGGTTATATGCGGCTCCATAAGTGTTCCACCATTCGCAATGGCACTAAGCGCAACAACCATTTGCAAAGGTGTGACCGCTATTTCGTGCCCAAAGGATATGGAGGCCAAAGAGAATTCAGTCCAATTCCGCCTTTTCCCCAACAGCCCTGAAGATACGCCAGGAAGACGGACGTTAGACTTTTCTCCGAAACCAAATTTTCGAATGTATTCATAAAATGAATCCCTGCCGAGTTTCTGCGCAATTTTTATGGCGCCAATATTGCTAGACTTGGCAATTATTTCCCGCATGCTGAGGGAACCAAACTTGTGATCGGAAGCTTCGCCAATATTTTTTCCACCAATTTTAAAACTTCCATTTTCGCAGTAGAATTTTTCATGAGGCTGGGCGATGCCTTTGTCCAGAGCTGCGGCGGCAACAATGGGCTTAAAAATGGATCCAGGTTCATACGAACTTACAACAGCATTGTTTTTCCGTATTTCCGGGGAAAACTTATTGAAGTTGTTTGGATTGAATTGCGGCACGTTCGCCATAGCGTAAATTTCACCAGAATTAGGATCCATAACTACAGCCATTCCAGAATCCGCTTTGTATCTTTCCACCTGTTTTTTTAAATGGTACTCAGCGGTGAATTGAATAACTTCATCCAGCGTGAGCATCAAGTCGTAATTGCCAAGGTTGGAGCGGGAAAGACTTCCCAGGTTTTGAATATTCCGCCCTTTGCCATCCTGTTCTATGGGTTGTGAATAGACAATTCCTTTTAATTTTTTCTGATATGTATGCTCTATGCCCGCTAGACCCAAATCGTCCGTACCAACAAAACCGATGACATTTGCCGCCAACTCACGTTTTGGGTAAAATCTTTTTTGCTCAGAACGAAAGCGCACCCCTGAAAGAGCGGATTTCTTAAGATGTATTATTTCATCTGCCGAAGCCTTTCTCTTTATCCATGCGAATTGTTTATCCGAAGATACTTCTTTGTAGACGCGATCGAAATTCCGGTTCAAGGTTGAAGCGAGAACCTTGGAAGTATATTTTCTGTCCCGTACCTCTTGAGGCACGACAAACACAGATTCAACCTCGAGGTTGGTTGCCAATTCATTGCCATTGCGATCAAAAATAGTTCCCCGCCCTAAATGGGTTTTCAGGCTCCCATGATGAGGTTGTTTTTCTGATTTTGCTAAAAGGACTTCGTGTTGCACGATTTGTAAATCGGCGAGACGGACTATAAGGGAAACCGCGAAAAGTAGTAACAGACTGGACACAAAAATCAATCTAACTTTTACGATTTTTCGGAAAGAGCCTGATGCTTGTTTTTTGTTGTTCGACATAGCCTTACTTTAAAAAAATAGTTGTTATCTGCCCTTTTTTTGGCTCGATCATTCCGACTTCATTCCTGGCAAGTTCCTGAATTCGATATAGCGACTGCAGACTTTCCCTTTCAAGACGAAGAAGATGGTTCTCGCTCAATAACTTTTCCCGCTCAACTGCAAGAGCTTGATAGTCATAAGAAAGCTTTACCTTCCTAACATTCGGCCAGACCAAAGCCAATGCCGCCAACATCATCAATACTGAGACCAGAAAAATCATACGAAAGCCTTTTTGCGGAATATGAAATCGGCCTTGAATTAATTGACGTGGCCCTTCAAACATATACTCTTTCTGCAACCCTTAGTTTTGCGCTGACCGATCTGGGGTTCAAAGCAACTTCTTCTTCAGATGGGCAAATGGGGCGCCGGGTTAAAATTTTTAAAGTCTGCTTATTGCCACAAATACAAATTGGAATTTTTGGTGGACAGGTACAGCCTTTTTCTTCTTGCCGAAAAAATGTTTTAACAATCCTGTCTTCCAGCGAGTGAAATGAGATCGCTACAATCCGAGCCGAAGAATCGAGAAGGCTTATCGCATCAACCAGAACTGTTTTTATTTGCTCCAACTCATTGTTGACTGCAATGCGAAGAGCTTGAAAAGTTTTTGTCGCAGGATGAATTCTTGAATGCTTTGGCGACCTGACCACTCGCGAAATGATTTCAGATAAATGAGAGGTTGTGGTGATAGGTTTCTCTTCCTGTTCCCTGCGAATGGCGCGGACAATTTTTTTTGCGAATCGCTCTTCACCAAAATTTTTTATAATAGATACCAACTCCACATCTTTAAGTTTTTCGAGAAGGTTTGCTGCTGTGGTTGTTTGCGAGTTGTCCATTCTCATGTCGAGCGGCCCATCATTTCGTATGCTGAAGCCGCGTTCAGGCGTGTCTAGCTGGGGGGAAGAGACACCAAAGTCAAGCAGTAACCCATTAATTTTTGTGACGCCGGATCGCGCTGCAATGTCTTGCAGGTTTTCCAGTGAACCGTGGGCAAGCATTACTCTATCCTGGTAAGGACGAAGCCTTTCCTCGGCTCTCTTAATGGCAGACTGATCACGGTCGATGCCGAGCACTCTGGTTTTTGGCCCTGTGTTTTTGAGGATGAATTCCGTATGTCCTCCATCCCCTAATGTGCCATCCACGATTACACCCTCCATGTGAATATTTAGATAAT
>CAZECX010000103.1:0-11877 GCA_964510965.1 uncultured Nitrospina sp.
GCCCGTTACGATAAATGTCAATGGTCAGCCTACAGGAATTGTTATTGGTGATTACAACAAGGACAAAAATATTGATATTGCGGTAGGACTTGCAGGATCAGGAAATACCGGAGTACAGGTTCTATGGGGTAAAGGTAATGGAGGGTTTGAAAATTCAAAAGTTTTTAAGGGAGGCAAACAGCCACTCACTGTGGTGAATATAGATGTCAATAACGATGGTTATCTGGATATTGTAACTTCCAGTAACTCTCTTCATGCCCTCACGACTCTTATTAATAATAAAGATAAAACTTTCACAAGCTTGAAAGATTTTGCGTCAGGGAATTTCCCGAAATTTGTGGTTGCTGCCGATTTTACTGGAGATGGATTTGAGGATATTGCCGTTTCCAATTCCACCGATGATCAGATATCCGTTTCTCTTGGTAAGGGAGACGGTACTTTTACTTACCCACCCATTTATCATCGGGTCGATGAGCATCCCCAAGGCATGGCTATTGGTGATTTCAACGGCGATGGTTTGATAGATATTGCAACTTCATGTAGGGATAAAAACCTGATCGATATTCTTACCAAGAAAAACATGATCAATCCTAAACCGAATCCAGTTGCAAAGAAAACGACCGGATAAAATTGTTTGATTACATGCTTACTGGGGAATCTTCGGCAGGCTGAATGCGGCCTTCTGGGTAGACGTAGCTAATCTTTTCTGATTCGAGCAAATGTGCGACTTCCAGGACATTCTGGAATCCCTCAAGATGGTTGTTGGCAACGGGGATGAGCACCAGGTCGTATTGTTTTTCTTTAAGTTCTTTGATCAATTCAGGGGTGATTGACTCAGTCGCAAAGAATCCATTACCGTAGGAAAAATACTCACCTAATCCAGACACATCCTTTAAGTCGTTTAAAGAGCTATCCTGACCCAGGATATCAGCTTTATTTTTTGGAAAAATATTTTCCATAATTAGCTTGATCATCCAACTCCGCACACACCTTAAAATGAGAATTCGCGATCCAGCCGGTATGATGGAGGTGTTTGTGTTTTCTGCAAAAGATTTTGCCTGGGCTATGCCTTTTCCCAAGTCGAACGCGTTCAAGGCATTCTTGAAACTGGCTTGAATTTCTTCTGCCGGATAATGCGGATAATTGACAACAACGTGTCCATTGCCATCAAAACCTTCCCAATCATTTGAGGGTGGAATTAATGATTCCTCCGTGCAGGAATTGTAGAAGTCGGTCCCTGGCTGTGGAGTGTTGATAGAAACTTGAATTTCATCCAACCAACCTTTTGCGGCGAGATCATATATCAGGTCGACGGTTTTTTGGTCTTCATTTTTATCAGAGCCCAGCCCGCCAATGCTGATGGTTCCATAGAAAAGCATGCCAATGCTTTTTCCAAATTCGACCATGGCTTTTAATTTTTTCAGGTCATGTTTTTTCCCAAGCGTCATTTTCTCAGCTACGCGGTCGCTTCCGGTTTCAATTCCGAAACGGATTTTATAGTACCCGGCTTCTCGCATTTCTTCCATGGCTTCTTCATCCAATGATGCGTATTCGCACATGGCTTCATATTTTAAGTTTTGCAAGCCTGCTTGCCGGATGGCCCTGGCTAGAGAGATGTTGAAACTTTTTTTAATATTGTGTACTTCTTCATCAAAAAACACACCTTCCATTTCAGGATACTTCTCATGGAGAGTTTGAATTTCTTTCACGACGTTATCCACATTGCGGGGTCGCCAATTCAGTTCGTCGTAGTAAAGAGTGGCGGCGGCGCAAAAATTACAACGACGCGGGCAGCCTCTCGACCCGTACATTTGAATTTGTTTGTATCTGCAATTCGGTTCGTGATAGTCAATGCGGCTTACATCATCATCTTCTGGGAAAGGGAGTTGGTTTATATCTATTAAGCTTCCCCTTTCATTTGGGTATACTCCTGCAATATTTTTCGGGTCTTTTCCTTGAACTAAATCCAGAACAGCGAATTCATATTCCCCAATGAAGACATGGTCTGCCGTTTTTAAAACTTCTTCGGGGTGCGCCATCGGGTGTTGACCGGTAAATATTAGCCGGGTTCCAAAATTCTCTTTGAGTGTTGCTGCAAAACGCAAGTCCTCTCGAATGGTCCTGGTGGAACTTTCCATGATCAGCCAGTCGGGTTTTCCTGCATGTTGCAAATAAGTTTCTACATCCCATCCGCGCAGAACTCCATCCAAAAACTTTACGTTATGGTTGGTATCTCTTTTTAAAAGGGAAGAAGTGTAGGCCAACTGCCAGGGGTAGTAGCCGCAATTGGTGAAATTTTTGACACCCAAAGACCAGCGCGATGGAACGTGTACCATATGATAACCATCACGATCCACCCCTACCGAATTTCCAACAAGGATATCCATATTTTTAAACCTGTGCCTTTACTGGCTCGCGAACTGCTGGGGATGATGCTGGAACAGGGTTGGCGATGGGAGAAACCTGTTTTTTTCTGAACAACTGGCGGAAAACCCATTCTCCAATCAGCGCGAAGGTGATGACGAAAAATAAAATGCTCGTTGCAATGTAGTTGGCCGCCACCCAGAAGGAAGTTGTTTTTTCGAGAAAAGATTTTTTTGTAACCGTAGAGTTGGTTATTTCTACAAAAGTTCCTCTGGAGTTGTAACCTCTTGCGCTTTTGGCTTTGGCAGCACAGGCGAGTTTGTCGATATTGGAATAGCCAAGGCCGTGGTCGATATTGTAGAGGGAAACAGCCAGATCGAATTTCATTTCCTGTAATTTTCGTACGTTTTCTTTTCCGTAACTGGCGACACTCATACGGCGTTGATCAGGAATGGTCAGCACTGCATCGACTTGGGTGTCCTGCTCCATCGACTCTTTTGCCGATTGGGGTGCCAGAACCGCTATGTGGCATCCCGGAAACTCTTCTCGAAGTGACACAAGTGTCTGATTGAGTATTCGGGTTGCTGATCGAATGACCAGGATTTTTTTGGGTCGATTTCCTTCGGTCATCTTTTATCCTGGAATGTGGGCGCGTCCGAAATCACCGGGATTATCCAAATCAAAAACTTTCCCTTCAACATTGACTGCTACCAGTTTTTGGATCCCAGATTGTTTTGCAATGGCCTTAATTTCTGCATACCCGTTGCCTGAAATGTTGTTAAAGGGAATCACACCTAAGGAATAAGATTTCTTTCTCAATTTTCCAACCATGCTATCTGGAAAAGTTTTTTGATTGAAATGGCTGTCTCCATATAACAGGACTTCATTGATATGCGGGTTTTTCCGTAATTCCGGTTCAACCGAAGGTTGTGCGAGAACGGTCACATCTTTCTTGAACTGATTGTGAAGGGAGTTGACCACATCGTGAACCTGTTTCATCCTGGAACTGCGAAACAAGAGTATTTCGCCGTCTTGCTTGAGCTGGACAGATTTAAAATTGTCTTGGGCCGTTGCTTTGTAACGTTGGTTAAAACCCATTTCATAAAGCTTTTCAGCTTCGCGAAAATTTTCCATAATTTTTTCAGCCGGATATTCAGGGCGATTGACAACGACATGATTGCCACCATCAAAATGTTTCCAGTCTAAATCTTTAAGGTGGCCCTGTTCCTTCATGCGAATGAAAAAAGGAGTGCCCGGTTGTGGTGTGCTGATGGATAATTGAAATCTCCATAACAGTTCACGATCCAGCAACTCGCGTATAAGGTCGAGGGTTTTTTTATCGCAGTCATCGGTAGACCCTTCGCCACCAAAGGTGAACGTTCCGTAAAACTTCAAACCGATATTGGTTCCGTGCTGCATTAATTGCTTTAATTTCGGGACATTAAATTTTCGTTGCAGTTCCATGCCTTTCGCCGCGTGTTCTCCTGCGGTTTCAATGCCTAGTCGAACCATGTAATAGCCCGCGCTTTTCATATGGTCGAGCACTTCTTCATCCATAGGCCATTGACCACACATGACATCGTATTTCAAATCATCGAGTCCGTTTTCGCGAATGGCTTTGGTTAGTTCGAGAATGTATTTTTTGCTGCCGTTATGCACCTCTTCGTCGAAGAAAATTCCTTCAAGCTGCGGGTATTTTTCTCGCAGGGTTTGCAGTTCGTAAACTACATTTTCTGGATTTCTAGGGCGCCAATTGGGACGTTGGTACGAAATATTTCCACATACACAAAATGTGCAAGACAGCGGGCACCCACGTGAAGCGTAGGCTTGGATTTCCAGGTATTCGCTGGAGGGTTCACCCGGCATTCCATAATCGAGACGAGAAACATCATCGTCCTCGGGTAAGGGTAAGTTGTTTACATCAAGAGGCGGGCGAATGTTGGTGTTCGGCCAGAGGCCCATGATGTCCTTAGGGTCTTTTCCCTGTAAAATATCGAGCACAACCATTTCGTATTCCCGCAGGATCACAAAATCGGCATATTCGCTGACTTCTTCTGGAAAGGTTGTGGGGTGAGGCCCACAAAAAATAAGTTTGGTGCCGAACCGGCGTTTAATCTCTATGCCAAATCGGCTATCTGCATCAATGGTTCGCGTGGCGCAATCCATGACCAGGTAATCAGGAGCAAATTCAGAAACCTTTTCAACGAAGGCATCGTGATCCCATTTCTCCAGGCAGCCATCAAAAAATTTGACCTCATGATCGGTATCTCTTTTCAAGATAGATGAGCAATAGGCGAGCTGCCAGGGGTAGTAGGTGAATATGTTGTGATCTTTTGTGCTATTGGTCCAACGGCTCGGTGAGTGAATCATTGCATAGCCATCGGCATCGATTCCAACGGAATTACAAACTGCAACTTTCATATATTTTCCTAAGTGGATACGCAGGTTGAATACTGCAAAGCTTTTTACCAAGCTTCGTCTGTGAGTAAATTTCAGCTCTTTTTCCGGAACCGGAACGAGGGGTCCTCTAGCAAAAAGAGTCTAAATGCCATAACGGTTGAAATCAAATAAAACTTTACCTATAAAGGCTTTCGAGGTGGTCTATCCGGTTGATTTTCCGTGGAATTTAGCTCAATAAACAGGGTATAGTCCCATGATGAGAGTGAAGTTAACAATTAGTAAAAGCGAGGGTTGAATGGAAGAAATGGAGCAAACGGAAGAAGAGCCAAAATCCGGATTTTTTGCCCGTCTCAAATCGGGACTGCAGAAAACCCGGTCCAGTCTTGCCGGGGGAATAGAAAATATCGTTCAGGGAAAGGCAAAGGTGGGGCCGGAATTGCTGGATGAGTTGGAAGAAAGCCTGCTTATTGCCGACGTTGGCATGGAAACCACGGCGTTCATTCTGGAAGATTTAAAACAGGATGTGGCCCAAAACCGTATTCGGGAAAATGATGAAGTTTTGCAGCACCTGAAAGGCCGGATGATTGAAGTTTTATCACAAAACACAAAACCCATAGAATTTAGCAAAAACAAACCCCTGGTTATTTTGATGGTTGGCATCAATGGATCAGGAAAAACCACAACCATCGGCAAGTTGGCGCAAAAATGGAAGCAGGAAGGAAAAAATGTTTTGTTGGCCGCAGGTGACACGTTTCGGGCCGCTGCTATCGACCAGTTGCAAGTGTGGGCCGAGCGCGCAGGCATAAATTGCATCAGCCAGAAAAGCGGGGCGGACCCCTCTGCGGTAGCCTATGACGCAGTTCAAGCGGCTGTTGCACGGAATATGGATGTGGTGCTCATCGATACGGCCGGCCGATTGCAAACCAATCAGAATTTAATGGAAGAGCTTAAAAAAGTTAAACGAGTCATAGGAAAAGTGTTGCCGGGTGCGCCCCATGAAACTCTATTGGTTCTTGATGCTACGCTAGGGCAAAACAGTATTTCACAGGCAAAGCTTTTTCACGAAGCACTTGAGCTGGATGGATTCGTGATGACGAAGTTGGATGGAACGGCAAAAGGGGGTGTTCTGCTTAATTTATCCGGAGAATTAAAACTTCCGGTTCATTTTATTGGAGTGGGGGAAAAAGCGGAAGACTTGCAGGCATTTGATTCAAAAAACTTTGTTGACGCGTTAATCTCCAGTTGAGGAATCTGGTTGCTCTTCGTCCTCTTCATGCCAGTTTTCCTGGTTCTTATTTTGAAGTAATTCAAATTGTTTCTGGACAATGTACCGGTGAATCAATTCTCGATCATCGTCTTTCATCTCATCAAAATAACGGAAGCGGAAAAGTCTTTCGTCCTTGTGGCCCTCTATGGAGATTAGAAATACTTCGGTGCGTATAATGACAGGTTCTTCCAATGCCAGAACAAATAAGGCAGACATAGGTTCACCGCAGCGAATGGTGCCTGACTCGGTCAGTCGGCAACTGAACCCGCTTGCGCTCAGGTCTTCAATGGAGGTGCAGAAAACCTGCTCATCTTGCATTGTCAGGCAAAGATCCAACGGTTGAATTTCATCGTGTGTGAGTCGGAAAAAATCCCTTCTATCAGCACCGGATTTTTCTGGAGTTGCAGATTTAATGCGAAAAATCTTTTTTAGCCATTTTTCTATGGGGCTATATACCGACTTTAATGAGGTTTCCCGACCATGTTCGCTCAGCATGAATGGATCTTCCTTTCAACAAAATTTCTATATTCAAATTAAGTTTCGGCAGGAAACTGCAAGACCTTTAGCATTGAGTTTTGGGAAAAGCAGAAAAGTGGAGGAAAAAAGGATTAAAAGAATTTAATGCAGGAGGTAAAGAATCGAGAAGATTGTAAGAAAAAGTAAGCCCGTTTCCCCAGGCAGGGAAACGGGCATTTTAAAAATGTAGATTGAATCCGATTATTCTTGCGTGTTTTCTCGGACCACTTGTTGCAGTTCGGCAGCCATGCGAGACAGTTCTGCAGCAGCACTTTGGCTGTCACTGGCCCCCTGTGTGGTGCTGTCGGCGGCCTGCGCCACGCCAGAAATATTGTTGGCAATTTCAGCGGTTCCTTTGCTGGCATCTTCAACATTTCGACTCATTTCATTGGCTGTGGCGGTTTGTTCCTCTACCGCGCTGGCAATGGTGTTCGATATATCATTGATCTTGTTGATGACGTCGCTGATTTCACCGATCGCAGAAATTGCACTTGTGGTATCGCCTTGAATTGCCTGAATACGTTGGCTGATATCTTCGGTTGCTTTTCCGGTCTGGTTTGCCAGTTCTTTAACTTCGTTGGCTACCACCGCAAAACCTTTACCTGCCTCACCGGCACGCGCAGCTTCAATAGTAGCGTTCAATGCCAGTAAGTTGGTTTGCTCGGCAATGGAGGTGATGACTTTGACCACGTTACCGATTTCCTGAGAGCTTTCACCCAGTTGGGAAATGGTTTTGTTGGTGGAGTCCGCCATGGTGACCGCTTCGGTGGTGACGCGGGCGGCCTCGTTGGCGCTTTGAGCGATTTCGCGAATGCTTGCATTCAACTCTTCAGTACCGGTTGCGACTGTTTGCACGTTTTTACTGACTTCTTCTGATGCCGCTGAAACGACATTGGCTTGTGCTGAAGTTTCTTCCGCGTTGCCGGCCATTTGCTGGCTGGTAGCTGTTAATTCTTCAGAAGCACCGGCAAGAGTCTGCGAGTTTTCAGCGATGTGATTGACCACCTTTCGCATTTTTTCAGCATCCTCTTTTTCACGTTGCTCAGCAGCCAGCTTTTCGGTGATCAAACTCCAGCTCACCATCGGGCCAATATAATTTTTGTTTTCATCGAAAAGTGGGCTGACCAGCAGGTCAAGCGTTTCAGGACCTAACTGAATATTTGCCTGATGCGGAAGGTTTTTCGGGTCGGCGAGGATATTGCGCTGATGTGCCGGATTTTTGTGAAATACGTCGATGGTATGACCTAACATATCATCCACCCGGATTGGTAAATATTGTTCTATGGTTTTGAGAGTTTTGATTGACTCTGGGTTCAGGTACTGCATGGTCAGATCGGTATCCGCATACATAATATTGACGGGCATTTGTTTCATCATGGAATCCGTCTTGGCCATCTCGGTGGTCGCAACACGCAGATTTTTAATCATAGTTGATATGGAAGAACCCAATGTCCCGGTACTGTCGTCTTTGAGGTCTTCGTGGTAAAGCCTGTTGTCGGCGATGAGGCTGGCTTGCCCGGAAAACCATTGCATTTTCTCAGATAATGTTGAGAAGGAATCCCCCAACTCGCCTTGAATTTTTGTTTCTAACGCATCGGCTTTTAAGTCATCGTCTGAAAGAAATGCTGCTTGAACTGCCAGTTTCCTCAGCTGGGCTGTCAAACTATCCAGGGACTCGGCTAAATCACCATGAGTTTCTTTAAATTCTTCCTCTACAAAATTGGTTGCAGAATCAAAATCCATTCCGTTTTCTAAATTTTTCCTACACTTTTCGACCTGAAAATTTCCTGCCGCAAGTTCCTGGGTTTGTTGTTCCAGAAGTTGTAGTGTGTGCAGGGTGGCATTCATGTTTTTCCCCAATTGACCCACCTCATCTTCCGATTCAATGGTTAAGGGTACTTGTTTTAAATTTCCAATGGAAACTTGGTTTGCCGCTTCAGTGACCTTTCTCAAAGGACGGGTAATGGCAGTTATATTGAAGTAAGCTAATACAATTGTGAAAATGACCGCTGCGCCTAAAAGGGTCCATAAAAGATCGATCATGGAAGCCGTTGTTGCTTCGCCTAATTTCAAATCTTTTTCAAGCAGTTGTTTTTGATTCTGAGCCATCCCCTCGAGTTGTTCTTTGATGGTAAAAGCTGTGGGCGCCGCTTTGGTCCCTAACCATTTATTGGCCATGTTCCAGCTGTCACCTCCACGAATTTCAAACATTTTTGGTGGGAGAGGGGCGAATGCGGCTCGCGCATCACTGAATTCCTGGAAAAGTTTTTGTTGTTCTGCATTCAATTTGGCTTTTTGTGCTGTAAGATCGCCAAACCGCTTGATATTTTTTGTCCACATTCTATCAAAACGTTCTTGGAATTTCTGATGACCTGATAATAAATAAGCGCGGATATTTGCCAGTGCCCGCGCCGTAGTTCCGCGCGTATCCGCCATCATTCCGAGCATGGCTTTTCTTTCAGGTGTAGCCGGAAGAGTCGCCTCAATGTTGATGATTTTAGTGATGTTGGTCAGCAAAATATTTGCTTTGGGTGCTGCATCCATCAAAAGGATTTTGGTTGCGGGAAGATTTTCTTCAGTTCCAGAAATATCCTCAATTTCCTGTTGAAATTGTTTGAAATCTTTAAGCTTGGCGCGAATGATTTTTAGCCGTTCGACGTTTTTGGGATTGGTCCAGTTTTTGGAAAATTGGGTCATCGCTGCCAAAGAGGGTTCTATTTCCTGAGACCAGGCTTTCGCCCGTTCATTTTTGAATTTATCTTTTCCAAGAATCATCCAGCCACGTAAAGCGGCCAGTGAATGATTGATGCCATTCAACATTTCAAGACTGGCTCTTGCGGTAGGTACTCTTAAATTATTTACCTTATTGGTTATTCCAGCAACTTCTTCTGATTTATTTAAAGAAACGAAAAGCATCGCCAGCATGAAAATTCCCATAAGCGTAAAACCAAAACCCAGCTTCTGTGCTATTTTTAAATTCTTAAACCAACTCATAAAAGTTCTCCATTACATTTGCATTTCTAAAAGGGGCGAGGTTATTTAAATGATTGAGCTCTCCGGAATCTTGTTCTTATTAGCTGCAATTAATCCGATCAAATAAAATGAACTCTTGAATCTAAATTGTTTTATCTAGGGTTCAAGAAACTTAATCGGAAATCAAATATTTTAAGTGTTTTAAGATTATTTTTTTTTATTTGGAGAATGAATCGGGTAAATTACCACCCCTCTTTGAAGGAAAGAAATATAAGAAATGGTTGAAAAATAAGTGTGTTACCGATTTTTTCGGGGTTTGGGGGGATTCAATATTGGGTCAGTGGTGAAACGTTATTCACACTCGCTCACATGGACTTGTGAAGCTGAGAGGAGAGTGGATAAAAACTATACTCTAATATTTTTTATGGGATTTGACTATGGTTTAGGGAAATTCAATATTTCGTCGGTGAAAAAACGTTTTTCACACTCTTTCACATCTTTTTTTACCAGTGAATGTTTGAAAGCATAGTCAATGCGTACCCACCTTTCCGCCAAATTCTCAGGAACTCCACACTCCAAAATGGATTCCTTTAAAATTTTTGATCGTTTATCTTTTAGTAACCCTTAAAATTTTTTTCATTTTGATATGGCACACAGCTATAGGGTCACCGCTTCCAAATAATCCATTTTTTTAAAAGTTTCTAATGTAGTGATTGGACTGCAGTTGTAAACTTTAACATTGGAATTTTTGAGGACCTTGGCAGCGTGACTTAACATTTTTAGCATTCGAGGGAATTCGGTTTTTTCATGATTTATGGTTTGTATATCTTGCCCAAAAAAATGTGTTTGAGCTCCCTCATGTTTCAAGTCCAACCCCATGAAGAATATTTTTTTGAATCCCATATAAACGGCCACTTGTAGAGCGAAATAAGAAATGGTGTAACCAGAAAAAATTCCTTCTTCCAGATCCCAGCTAAATCCATCTCCCCCAAGTAATTTTAAGGGGTGGCCCATGGGGCGGCCTTCAAGTGTGAATATCTGCCTGACTTTTTTAAATTCCTCACCATATTGATCGAAAAGCCGTTGGTCGAAAGCGCAATGATAATAAGGGCCTGGATAGATCAGGATGGACCGGTTCAACCCCATCACCATTTTGTTTTTCAATAATGACAGGTCTTGCTGTGCCAGGGAAGGACCTGAGGCGAGGATGAAAATATTTTTCCCCGCGTGCAAATTTTTGTAGTTTGATATTTCGTTCATATTTTAGAAAAAGTTTTTTGGGTCAATGCAAACATACTTTATCATCCGACGGTTGTAAGTGTAGGCTCCGTGTAGGATTTTGTTTTTTCCTTCTATAAAACTGGGATAAGAAACTTCTACCTGCACATTATCCAATGTCCTGTTTTTTTCCCATGTGGTTCCTCGGTCCCGGCTTAAAGAAATGCTTAAGGGATAGCGTTGATGTTCGAGTGTGTGATTGTATATCATCGCTATGTCGTTATTTACTGAGACTGCAGAAATACCTGATAAAGGGTTGGGCAAAGGAGTCATGTCGGGTGTAGACCAGGAAAGCCCTTGGTCGATGGAGTGGCTTTTCCAGATAAATCTTGGGTCCGAATGGGGACGGAAGAACATGATTAGATGGTCCGCATTTGTTTTTAAAAGAACCGATTGAATAATATCCGTGCCTTCAAAAATATAACTTTTTTCCCAAGCTGCATAAGGAGGTTGGCTGGATAAAATAATGGAACTTTTATTTTGTTCATCGTAAGCGGGTAACAAACAAGTTCCATTATCCAGAAACACGGGGGGGTGTCGCACCATCATCCCTTTGTCCTTCCAAAGCAAACTGGGTTCTGTCCAGGTTTCCCCTTCGTCTTCAGAGTAGATGCTATATAAAACTGCATCATTCCAGTACGTTCCTTTCAAAGCCACATACATGAGATGGACCTTTCCATTCGGTTCCTGAAAAAGAACCGGATTGCCCAGAGAATACTTTGAGGCGATCGGTATATTTTGGGTGGTTTGCCAGATAGAATCGTTTAAATTCTTTTTGGCCAGGGCTAAAGTTCCTTGGCGGTATTCATCCTGGATATATACATACCAGACAGCGAGCAGGTTGCCCGACTGGCATTCAAGTAAAGTTGGACAATGGCAGTGCATCCCTTTGTCAGTGGGATTGTATAAAAACTCGGCTTCAATCAAGAGCTACGACTCGGTTGGTTTTAGTGGGTACTATTCTTAGGGAAAAGCTTAAGAATTACCAGTTTTTGTTTAGAAGAATGAGGTTTTACGGGGAAAATTGGAGGCACCGGGCGGATTCGAACCGCCGATAGAGATTTTGCAGACCTCGGCCT